>JBLHSI010000103.1:0-10618 GCA_047626655.1 Halioglobus sp. | reverse complement strand
TATCCTACGGCAGCGAAGCGATGAAGCAGAAGTTTTTACCCGGCATTGCCTCCGGGGAAACGCACTTTAGTATAGGTTATACGGAATCTAGTGCAGGTACCGACTTGGCCGCGCTTACCACTAGCGCCACGGTCGACCCCAAGGACAGCGACTACTATATTATAAATGGCACCAAAATTTTCACCTCTGCAGCAGAAGCTGCAGACTACGTGTGGCTGGCAGTGCGGACTACGCCAGACTGCCGTCACAAGGGCATCAGCATGATTGTGGTCGACACGTCGCTGGAAGGGTTTAGCTATACACCCATTCACACCGTCGGTGGGGTGCGCACGAATATGAGTTACTACAATAATATTCGAGTTCATAAATCGATGATGATCGGCGAGCCGGACAAAGGCTGGGGACTCATAATGTCCCAGCTAAACCACGAACGCGTCGGGCTTGCGGCATGGGGCATTCAAGGCTGGAAGCTGTTCAGTCGCGCTCTTAAATGGTCTAGAACCTCAAGTACTAAAACACACAATTTTGGTCAGCGTCCCATAGACGACAGTCGTATACAGATGAACATGGCCGAAGCATTAGCACGACTCGAAGCGATGCGAGTCATGAATGCACGTATGGCCTGGGATTTAGACCGGGGCAGCATGGACCCCGCGCTGGCGTCGGCACTAAAAGTATTTTCTACAGAAAGTCTTATCGAAATTTGCCGCTTGCTCATGGAGTGCATAGGACCCAGCGCACTGGTGCGGGCCAACTCCAAAGCCGCAATATTGATGGGCGACTTGGAGCACGAATATCGGCGGTGCCAAATCAACACTTTTGGTGGCGGAATCAATGAACTACAGCGCGGCATAGTGGCAAATTTTGGCCTCGGCATGCCCCGCCATCGCTAATTAGACGGACAAATTTATGGACTTTACATTCACAGAAGACCAGGTCGCTATTCGTGATCTTGCTCACCAAATTTTTGCGGACAGAAGTACCGACGAGTTTATGCTCGCCTTTGACCGCGGCGATAAAACCTACGACGACGAGTTATGGTCAGTGCTCGCGCAGCAGGGATTACTCGCAATGGCAATACCAGAGCACTGCGGAGGAACAGGGCTGGGCTTGGTAGAACTGTGCTTTATGCTCGAGGAGCAAGGCCGCAGCGTATCACCCATCCCACTTTATGCTAGTCTAGTTTTAGGCGCTTTGCCTATTGCGGAGTTTGGCAACCCCCAACAGCAAGAGAAATACCTGACACCGCTGACTCAAGGTCTGCTTAAATTAACTGCAGCCATTGGCGAACTCGGTATTCCGAGCGCCACAGCGGGGCAGGTCCAGGCGGTTGAATTAAACGGTATGTGGACACTCAATGGCAGCCTCGATTGTATACCGGACGGACCTTGCGCCGATGCCATTATTGTTCCGGCCTGGACCGACGGTAAGCAAACTCTGTTCATCGTTGATGCGCACAGTGATGGCCTGATCATGACGGCTCAAACAACCTCCCTTGGCGACAATCAAGGCTCCCTCGTGCTGCAAGACTTAGCACTAGACAGTAGCGCCATACTCGGTAAAGCAGCCGGTGGCGATAAAATATTGCGGTGGCTGGAGATGCGGGCAGAAGTAGGAATATGTGCACTGCAACTGGGTGTCACCGAAGAAGCACTCAAACGAACAGCAGAATTTACCTGCGAGCGACAGCAGTTTGGTGTCCCGATCGGTTCATTCCAAGCGGTAGCGATGCAAGCAGCAGATGCTTTTATCGATGTGGAAGCTATTCGATCGACCTACTGGCTGGCACTTTATAAACTGACTAATGGTGGCGCTGCAACAGCAGAAGTACGTTGCGCAAAATGGTATGCCGCCGATGCAGGCCATCGCATTGTGTATCGCACTCAGCATTTGCATGGAGGCATGGGTGCGGACATTGATTACCCCATTCATCGATTCTTTCTATGGGCCAAGCACTTGGGCTTGATGTTGGGTGGTAGCAGCATACAACTGGCTAAGCTTGGCGCACTACTTGCCAGTGACGAAACAGTCGGCCTGGCGGCTCTTGAGGTGTAACGGCAAGCTTCGCACATTGGCAACACACTTCAAGGAATAGTATGAACCATAATATTGGCCAACTACTCAGTAAGCGAGCCGTAATCGCGCGTGATGGCGAAGCTTTTGTTGAGTTTGAGCGCGCTCGCCGCTTTACATTTTCTCAGCTTAATAAGCGCTCTAACAAGATCGCCAATGCGCTTCTAGAGAGCGGAGTAAAGCCCGGCGATCGGGTAGCTAGCCTGCTGAAAAATGGCATCGAGTTTATCGAAAGTTACTATGCCATAGCCAAGATCGGTGCTGTTATGGTGCCGGTGAACTGGCGCTTGGTGGCCACCGAAATCACTTATATCCTAAACGATGCCGGTGCAAGCACACTCATTTACGACAGCGACTTTGACGCTCCCGTTAATCAGCTTGAGCGGGAGAAAAATACCAACCTGGCACGCTATCTGAGGGTCAATGCGTTCGAAGCAGCCACCGATGTGCCACACTTCGCGCTGGACTACGATTTATTGACTGCCTCCGCATCGACAGACGAACCCCCCATTGGCGCAGCCGATGATGATCTGCTGTTTATTATGTACACCTCTGGCACTACCGGCTACCCAAAGGGTGTGATGCACAGTCACAACTGCGTACTTTGGGCTGGCCTGACGAGCATGAGCACTTCTGATATGCGGGGCGACGATCGGTTCTTGCTGCCTATGCCGATGTTCCACGTAGGTTGTCTGGTGCCGGTTTCACTATTGGTTCATCGTGGAGCCACTGGCATTATCATGCGCGATATTGACATGGACCTAATGTTTAAAGCCATCGAACGCGAACGGGTGAGCATTACCATGTCGGTGCCGGCTTTATTGCAATTTATGTTTATTGCACCACAGCGAGCGCAGAGTGACTTGTCCAGTATTCGCTGGATCGCTACTGGCGCCTCACCGGTTCCACTGTCTTTGCTTGCTCAATATAAAGAGATCGGTATTGAAATTCACCAAGCCTATGGACTGACCGAATCGTGCGGTCCGGGCACGCTCCTATTACCCGCAGATGCTGCGGCAAAACCTGGTTCTTGTGGTAAGCCACAAATGCATACCCAAGCCAGAGTTGTGACCGAGGCAGGCGCAGATATTGCCGCTGACGGCCATGAAGTAGGCGAACTAATTCTCGCAGGACAGCATATGATGCTGGGGTACTGGAATAATCCGGAAGCAACCGCCGAGGCTCTGCGTGATGGCTGGCTGTATACCGGTGACCTGTGCACTGTTGATGAAGATGGCTTCATTACTATTTGTGACCGTAAAAAAGACATGATTATTTCCGGCGGAGAAAATATTTATCCGGCCGAACTGGAAAACGTTTTAGCAGCTTGCCCTGAGGTTCAAGAGGCGGCGGTGATAGGCGTTTCGTCGGAGAAATGGGGAGAGACACCACTTGCTATTATTGTCGCAAGCGCGGGCAGCCAGCCCACGCAAGAGACACTAAAAGCCTACTGTAAAAGTACTCTGGCCGGGTATAAAGTACCTCACCTCTATGAAATGGTTGACGCCCTGCCCCGTAACGCTTCGGGGAAACTGTTGAAACAACAGTTGCGAGAACAGTTTCCCGATCAGGCGCCTTTTTAACCCACTAGCCAGGAGGCACCGAAAAACCACCCCAAACAGGCATATGATCGGCGTTAAAATAGTGCGACAGCGACTGGTGCATGTCATCCAATGCCCATTTGCCACCGTTGGAACTATGAAAGCTCTCACCGAGGCTGGGTCGCTGTAAAACAGTGATTTCACCGCCCCAAACAACAAGCACTTCGCCCGAGATATGTCCCGCTTCGGGGGATGAAAGGTAACCCACAAGTGGCGCCACATTCTCAGGATGAAACGCGTCAAACCCCTCTTCGGGTGCGGCAAACATTTCTGCAGTACTACCTGAATCAGTCATAGCGGTTCGTGCTCTGGGCATAATCACATTGCAAGTGATACCGTACTTTATCATTAGCTGCGCGGCACCCATTGTCATGGCCGTTATACCGGCCTTCGCCGCGGCATAATTGGGCTGACCTGCAGAACCATAAATCATCGCTTCTGAAGAAGTGCTTATTAATCGCCCGTATACTGGCTCGCCAGTCTTGGCTTTGTCGCGCCAGTAGCGAGTGGCATTGCGCATATTCACGAAATGACCACGTAGATGGACTTGAACGACCGAGTCGAACTCATCATCGCTCATACCAAAAATGGTCTTGTCGCGGCAATAACCCGCGTTGTTGACCATAATGTTAACGTCGCCGTAAGTGTCTATGGCTGCTTTGAACAGGGCCTCGGAATCGGTAGTATTCGCGCAGTCGCCAAAGACCGCTATCGCTTCGCCGCCGGTCGCTCTAATGTCTTCAACCGTCTCATTGGCCGCCGCTTCCGCGTCCGGTAAGTTAATATCACTAATAACGACACGTGCACCCTGACTTGCCAACTGTATTGCTTCTTCGCGGCCCAAGCCTCGACCGGCGCCAGTCACTATGGCGACTTTTCCACTAAGATCACTCATGGTCACACTCCCTAAATTCGTTCAATAATTGTGCCGGTGCCTATAGAGGCACCGCAACACATGGTAATCAAAGCCGTCGTTTTGTCCTGTCGCTCCAACTCATGCAACGCTGTCGTAATTAAACGCGCGCCAGTTGAACCCACTGGATGGCCTATGGCGATAGCCCCGCCGTTGACGTTCACCTTACTCATATCGGCCTCAAACACTCGCTGCCAGGATAAGACAACAGCAGCAAAAGCCTCATTAATTTCAACCAAATCGATGTCCGATAGATTCATTCCCGTCTTCTTAAATAACAGCTTGGTCGCATCGACAGGCCCATCTAACAAATAGTAGGGATCGGTGCCGGTCATCACGCCGGTTATAATTCTTGCCCTGGGCTTGAGACCTCTCGCTTTAGCTTCATCTGCACTCATCCACAATATGGCTGCTGAGCCATCAGAAATTTGCGAGGCGTTGCCGGGAGTATGAATACCCCCCTCTATTACCGGATTGAGTGAAGATAGCGCGTCCATTGTAGTATCTCGCAAACCTTGATCTTTATTGACAGTCCGCATCTCACCGGTTAGCTCACCATCTTCACCGAGTATGGGGGCCTCAATGGTAAGAACTTCGCGGTCAAAGTGGCCCTGTTCCCAAGCCGCCTTTGCCCGACGCTGTGATTCACAGGCGAACTCATCGACATCATGGCGCGTTAAGCCGCGATTTTTTACGATGCGTTCAACGGCAGAAAACTGATCTGGAGTGCTGTCCCAGGGCCAATCGGCAGTTTGAAAAAAACCGGGGCCATTGTAGGCATTGGCGCCCAAACCTACCCGACTCATTGCCTCTACCCCACCGGCGATGCCGATGTTAATTTGCCCGGAATTGATTAGTGCGGAAATCATATGATTCGCCGCCTGTGCAGAGCCACACTGTGTGTCCAGCGACGCTGCTCCAGTAGAGTAATTCTCCCCCATCGAAAGCCAGGCATTGCGCGCAATATTGTTAGACTGCTCTCCGGCCTGAGTCACACAACCGCTGACAACTTGCTCTATATCGTTATAGTCGAGTCCCGATTTTTCAATCAGGCCTCTATAGGACATCGCCAACAGTTGTGCGGCGTGAACACCACTGAGTTCACCGGCTATTTTCTTACCCCGTGCAATGGGCGTACGCACGGCTTCAATAATAACTGCTTCTTGCATGGAAGCTCCTGATTGACGTTAGTAGTTGATCGAATAAGCTTAGGTGGTGTTACAGATACACAAACATCAACTCGTAAACGAGTGCTGGCGTATCAGAACCTACCGTATAAATTTGGTTTTCCAGGACAATCTTGGTCTTTTTCTCACTCACATCAATACCCTTAATTCGATTGCGTAAATGGATTTCACTATCGACCGGAACGGGCGTCAGAAAGCGCAGTTTGTCGGAACCATAGTTCATTATGTGACTAAAGCCCGCGATATCGCCCAACTTACTGCCGCCGCCGTTCATTTTTGGGAGTAGAGATAGAATCAGGAACCCGTGGGCAATGGTACTGCCAAAGGGGCTTTCTTTGGCGCAACGCTCGATATCCACGTGCAGCCACATATGATCGCCACTGAGTTCGGCATACTGGTCGATCATGTTTTGATCTACCTTTATGCGATGACTCCAATTACCAAATTCTTGCGATACCAAGGCCTGTAGTGCCGTCTCATCTTTATAATGTATCGGGGTCATTTTGACGGCCTCGGCATCTAAAGAACGAGTATCGTTTTGCATGGAATATTATCTAAGGCCAGTTATCTACGAGTGCCAGAATATTAACTTTATCGGTGTGAGAATGCACGTGATTGCACGCCCCCGCAGCGTTTTGGTGCGGTTGGTATAAAAACCCGGTAACGGGCTAGATAATTGACAGTACCGGCCATAGGCAGTCCTTGTTAAGCCGATGCTAACGCCGTTTATAGGCTGGTTAGCGCCTACCAAGAAACGATCTTCGGTGCCGCCATAGTTTTATCGGTTGCGCAGTGCATGCTGCGTTCGTCGTCACGTTCTCTGCTTCAATTAATCGCCACGCTAAGCGCCGATAGGCGTTATAATAACTGTCTCATAATCGACAAGGACACCAGCTTGATTGACCAAGATACTGTCAGCTCTGAAGAGGTTGTCATTGAAGCCTCTGTGGAATTTGTTTGGGCCGTACTAACCGACTTTGAAAACTATGCCGCGTGGAATACTTTCTGCCCAAGCTGCGAAGCAGAATTGGTGCTGGGAGCCCCCGTTAAAATGCAGGTTGACCTGGGCTTCGGCCTACAGGAACAAATCGAGTTTATGTGCAGAATTGACCCGCTGGAGGCCATTGCCTGGCGCATGGCGAACGAGCCGGGAGATGCTATCCATGCGGTGCGAACTCAACATCTCAAAAAGCTGGATGATGCTCGTTGTAGTTATGTATCCTCGGATACGTTTTCGGGTGAGGCCGCACCGCAAATGATGGAACTGATGGCCAAGCCTGTAGAGGATGGCTTTAATCGTTGTGCAATTGACTTAAAAAATTACTGTGAACTAACATTCGCTCGGCGTTAATTGGCGAGCACGGTGAAGCGAAAAAAAGGCAACCTATGAAAGCCTATAGCAAGGGAACTGTGGGACCACTACTGGAGACGACCATTGGTCAACATCTTGAGCAGGTGGTCGCCAACGACCCCAACCAACTCGCACTCGTTATGCCACATCAAAACATCCGATGGAGTTATGCCCAGTTCAACCAACGTATAGATGAATTGGCGGCAGGCCTACTAGCGGTAGGCATTGAACCGGGAGATCGAGTGGCAATATGGTCCCCTAATCGCTACGAATGGATACTAAGCCAGTTTGCCACTGCTAAGATTGGGGCAATTATGGTCTGTATCAATCCCGCCTACCGCCTCTATGAATTAGAGTTCGTGCTCAATAAGGTCAGCTGTAAAACCATCATTAGTGCTCACCGCTTCAAAACAAGCCTTTATCTGGATATGCTCAACGAACTGGCGCCGGAGCTGCGGAGTTGCGAACCGGGTCATCTAGACTCTACAACCCTCCCCCACCTAAAAACAGTCATTCGTATGGGCGAGGAAAAAACACCGGGGATGTATAACTTTGCCGACGTGGTAGCGATGGGTGGAGAGGCCCAAGTCGTCAAACTCGAGTTGCTAAGAAGCTCACTAGACGCCAATGATGTCGTGAATATACAATTCACCAGCGGCACTACAGGCAGCCCCAAAGGTGCGGCGTTGAGCCATCGCAATATTCTCAATAACGCCTATTCTTGCGGTGTAAAAATGCGTTTTACATCATCTGACAAACTGTGTATCCCGGTCCCGCTGTATCACTGTTTCGGCATGGTCATGGGGACACTGTGCTGCGTTGCTCACGGTGCGACAATGGTGCTGCCCGCAGAAGTATTCGACCCCCAATCAACACTCGCCGCCGTAGCGAGCGAACAGTGCACCGCTTTACACGGAGTTCCCACTATGTTTTTAAGCGAGCTCAACGTGTCTGATTTAGCCACCTATGATTTGCGCTCGTTGCGCACCGGAATTATCGCCGGCGCTACCTGTCCGGAAGATCTCATGCGCCGACTTATCGCAGAAATGGGATTGAAAGAAATAGTGATCGCCTATGGTCAGACCGAGTGCAGCCCGGTTAATCATGCGACCGAAATAGACGATAGCTTTACTCAGCGCACCACCACTGTCGGTCGCCCCAACAATAACTGGGAATCGAAAATTATCGACCCGGAGACGGGACAATTGTGTGATACGGGCGAAACAGGTGAAGTCTGTGCACGAGGATACGGCGTCATGTCCGCCTACTGGGGAGAAGAAGCGCGCACCGCTGAAACCATTGATACAGACGGCTACCTGCATTCCGGCGATCTAGGCGAGATGGATGATTTGGGCTACGTTAAAATTACTGGGCGCATCAAAGACATGATTATTCGCGGTGGTGAAAATATTTACCCAAAAGAAATCGAGGAGTTTTTGTGTCGCCATCCTGACATATTGGAAGCACAGGTGTTCGGCGTACCCGATAGTAAATACGGTGAAGCTGTTGCGGCCTGGGTACAAATACAAGATGGGGCTTCATTGCAAACTTCATCTATAGCACATTACTGCGACGGTCAGATCACGCATTTCAAAACACCAAAATACTGCAAGTTTGTCAGCGAATTCCCTATGACAGTCACCGGGAAAATACAAAAATTCGTGATGCGAGACGCCTACAGCGAAGAACTCGGCCTATCTGCTGCAACATCGAGTGTAAACCCATAGTATGAATAAACTGAACCGCAATGAACTGCATGCCCTATTTGCCAAGGTACTCAATCCGGACGATATTATTGCAGATGCAGAATCCCA
Source organism: Halioglobus sp. (assembly GCA_047626655.1). Taxonomy (GTDB): domain Bacteria; phylum Pseudomonadota; class Gammaproteobacteria; order Pseudomonadales; family Halieaceae; genus JBALVT01. Next base: position 1,679 of record JBLHSI010000103.1, on the reverse strand, counting down.
GCGGCCTTATCAAAGCGACGGTTTGTCCATGTACCGCGAACAAACGTTGTTCGTACTCATCCCCAGTACGGTCGCACAAGTGCAAGGTATCCTCACTGTGTGTCACCAGCACCAAGTGCCGGTGGTCGCCAGAGGTGCAGGGACAGGGCTTAGCGGCGGTGCCATGCCGCACCCCGATGGCGTGGTTCTCTCCATGGCGAAATTCAATCGTATTCTCGATATCGACCCTAATTCTGGTACAGCTCGGGTAGAACCCGGGGTTCGCAATCTTTACATTTCAGAACAAGCCAACAGCCACGGACTGTATTATGCGCCAGATCCGTCATCTCAAATTGCCTGCACTATCGGGGGCAATGTCGCAGAAAATTCGGGTGGTGTTCACTGCCTCAAATATGGGCTTACCGTACACAATATTCTCAAGCTCGAAATGCTAACGGTAGAAGGTGAACACGTCACTATCGGTAGCGATGGACTCGATACAGACGGCTTTGACCTACTGGCGCTATTAACCGGGTCTGAAGGTTTGCTGGGCATAGTTACTGAGGTAACGGTAAAGCTTTTACCTTTACCGGAGAAAGCCCAACTCGTCATGGCAGCATTCGCCAATGTCAGAGATGCAGCGGACGCTGTCGGTGCAGTGATATCACAGGGTATCATTCCTGCGGGACTTGAAATGATGGACACCCATGCCATTGTGGCAGCAGAAGACTATTGTCATGCCGGCTATCCAAGGGATGCAAAAGCGCTATTGCTGTGTGAACTTGATGGCACACGCAAGGAAGTTGAAGAATATATTAGCCGGGTCGAACAGGTGTTCAAAGACAACAACGCTACCTCTACCTCTATTTCACAAACCGAAGAGCAACGCGCGCTATTGTGGAAAGGACGCAAGGCGGCATTTCCTGCAGTGGGCCGCATCTCCCCCGATTATTACTGTATGGACGGTACTATTCCTCGCTCTCAGTTAGGGTATGTACTGGAGGAGATGGAAAAAATGTCGGTACAATATGGCCTGCGTATTGCCAATGTATTTCACGCCGGAGACGGCAACCTTCATCCCCTAATTTTGTTTGACGCCAATGTTCCAGGTGAGTTAGCCAAAACCGAGGAACTGGGTGGGAAGATTTTGGAACTATGCGTGCAAGTAGGAGGCTGTATCACCGGAGAGCACGGTGTCGGCATCGAAAAACTGCGCCAGATGCCTGTGCAGTTTAACGAGCAAGAGCTACTTCAATTTAATGGCGTTAAAGATGCATTCGACCCTCAGGGCACGCTAAATCCGGGAAAAGGTATCCCCATACTAAAGCGCTGTCAGGAATATCGTGCGCTCAACAAGGAAGGTCAGTAACTCCTCGCCATGCCAGATATTATTCCACAATTAATCGAACAAGTGCGCAGCGCCAGTGACAGCGCCACGGCACTCAATATAAAGGGTCGCAACAGCAAGTCATTTTACGGGCGCCTAGCGGTTGGTGAGGCGCTTAATATAGGGGAACATACCGGCATCGTTAGCCATCAACCCACTGAACTGGTGTTGACGGCCAGAGCGGGCACCTCTTTAAAAGAAATAGACGCGGCCCTAGACGAGCATAACCAGATGCTGTCCTTTGACCCTCCAAACTTTGACGGCGACGGCAGTTTAGGCGGCGCCCTGGCCTGTAATCATTCCGGCCCAAGCA
>JBLHSI010000102.1:0-10721 GCA_047626655.1 Halioglobus sp. | reverse complement strand
AGCAGCTGCAGAACGCGAGGCTGCGCGACGAGAAGCCGCTAACAAAAAAGTCATCGAAGAAGCCGCTATAGCAAAAGCGGCTGAACAAGCCGCGCTGAAGAAGACTCGCAAAGAACAGGCCAAAAAACGGGCCGCGGAAGAAGAGGCAGCCAGAATACGTGAGGAGTATGTCGAAAATAAACGAATCGCCGCCACCAAAGCTGCCAGAGCCCGGGCCGAGGAAAACCGCAGACGGGCAGAAAAAAAAGTAAAGCTTACAGAACAAAAACTCAACGATGCTATTGCCAGTGTGGCGTTACTTAAAGAGGAAACCGAAAAAGCCAAAGCCGATCTAAAAAAACTATGGGTGACTGAGTCTGCCGCCTCCCAATCATTAGCCGACAGGTCCGAAGGAGCAAATCGGCAGCCTTCCGTTGGAGAGAAAAATACTACAGCGCCCCAACTACCCCCTACTTCTCGGCAGAAACGCCAGTCAGGTGCGCCCAACTTTTTCAGCTTACGCCCATTTCTTGCCACGATGATACTCGCCGAGCGAGCTGAGAAATCGGGTCAGTTGTCAAAAACACTGTATTTGGTTTCTGCCGCAGCAATAGTGGCACTCGTTCTGCTGCTAGCCAGAACAGCCTTACAACCTTCGATATATGACGCTATGCAAATGTCGAAATCTATTATCGTGGATGAAAACTCCCAACTCACTATAGCCGCCGCGTCCCAACTCTTCGTCCTCGACCGCGCCGGCGTCGCTAAGCAACGCTATGTGTTGACTGACTTCGGCCTACCCAATAATATTCGGCTTTTGAGTAGTAATGGGGCTGGCAGATTTATTGTTCAGGTTTTAAATCCAGAAAACGACAAGGTCGCCGACAAGTGGAGCACACTAGATTGTGACACTTTGACGAGCCAGTGCATGCCTTACTCGAACGAGTTGGTCGAGGGGCATATCAGTTCTTGGATGGTAAATGATCGCACCCAAAACAGTTTTATTGCGATTCCCTCAGCCGAGGCACTGCTCAAGTTTTCCTCCGATGGCGAATTGATTGCGCGCGCTTCGGCAAAGATGCCCGCCCACGCAAACCTGCAACTCAGCAACGGCCTACTCTATATCAATAGCGCTGAAGGGGCGGCAATCAGCATACTTCGTCCCGACAATACAGATTTTGGCGAGCAGCTAGACGCCATTATTCTACAACCACCGGGTGCCCTCGAAGCAGGACAAACAGAGCTGAAAGAATTTGTCTGGGGAGGCAATTTCTGGTGGGTACTATTGCGTAATCCTGAGACCGACCAAGCAGGGCTTTACCGTTTCGATAAGCAGTGGAGTTTCTTAAGCCAGGTACAGCTTGCAGCACACAATACCCCGCTACGTATTATCCCCTGGGCAGGAAAAATTCTTTTACTTTATTCGCAGGACCTGCCGCTAACGCGATTTAGCGCAGATGGCGAGATTCAGGCGCCTCTCGCCCTTGAAGCGCTGCAAACGGTTGTGGAGACGCAGCGATCAGGTGCTCAGTGGATGGCCAAACTATGGTGGGCGCTGATGGTCTTTTTAGCTATCACTGCCGCATTCAGTTTTGTATTGGCTGAACTACACCGCATCAAACGGCTGATCGATAGGACGACAAAGTTCTCGGACGCCCAGAGAATCGAAAATTTAGATGGCGCTATTTCATGGATTGATCCCGCGGCCAATAGGGACCGTTCATTCCAAGTATTGTCGCTGCTCTACGCTATTAGCAGTGTTGTTATATTGGCCGCCATTTTTGCGCTTCAGCTTCCTATCGAAATCATGCTGTCGGGTGGCGTCGCGCTAACCGGACCGGCCCTGTTCATTGGTTTTGTTTGGAGGAGTCCTACTGGCTATATAGGATTGGCAGCTGATGGACTAGTATTAGTAGACCACGGTGGTATCTATCACCTTGGCGCCGGTTCAAAAATTCATAGTCGCAGCAGCTTTCTGTTCATAGATGATATTGTGGTCTTCATCGGATCTTCGATTTTGCCTGTGTTTGACAAGGGCCAACTGCAGCAATATGTGCTCCCTCAGGCCATCGCAGGCGTCCGAGTCGACCGAAAAACACTGTGGATAAAAGTCATTCAAAGTCGCCACCCTATAGCTAAAGGTTTGATGGCCTGTTTCGGGTCATTCACTATAGCCATCCTCTGTATAATACTGCTCTAGTGCGAAGCACAAGCATGGCAAATTGGATATACTGAGCGCAGTGCGCAAAACGTTGGTGCGCCTCTATTCTCACAAGCAAAGATATTGCACATGGATACTAAAGTCACTACCGGTGAAACCCTAGACGTCGAGCAGCGTTACCATGTCGCTCTTTACGTAACCTGCCTGATCGATTTGTTTCGACCATCGGTGGCATTTGATAGTATTAAACTGCTGGAAAGAGCGGGGTGTCGGGTTTTCGTGCCCACCAGTCAAACCTGCTGCGGTCAGCCTAGCTATAACAGTGGCGACTACAAATCGACGGTGCCTCTGGCGCAGCAGCTTATCGAGGTATTCGAATTCGCTGACTATGTGGTTGTGCCCTCGGCCTCCTGTGCCGCTATGATACGACATCACTATCCAAAGCTACTTGAAGGCAGCTGGCGTGACCGTGCCATAACACTCGCCGCTAAGACATTTGAACTCACTGAGTTTTTGATTGATGTTGTAGCTAGCCCAGGTCAGCCTGTAGCCGAAAGCGCTTCCTCATCGGTGGTGAGTTATCACGATGGGTGTATGGGACTTAGAGAACTGGGCATTAGTGCCCAGCCCCGAAAATTGCTCAAGCAGCTACGAAACATCGATGTTACCGAACTAGCTGAGACAGAGGTATGTTGCGGTTTCGGCGGCACGTTTTGCGCAAAAATGCCCGAAATATCAGCCAAAATGACCGATGATAAACTCGATAGCGCTCTCGCAAGCGGGGCAGACGTGTTAACCGGCGGCGATATGGGCTGTCTCATGAACCTAGCAGGACGAGCCAAAAGATTGGGAAAAACACTGGAAGTTCGTCATATTGCCGAGCTACTGGCAGACAATACCAGCGAGCCTGCGATTGCTGAGGGTAGCAAGTGAACGAGGAAACGGTTCGTTTTGTCAGTGAAGCCAGTCATGCTTTAAACAGCCACCACGGTATAGAGGCACGAAACGCCGTAGGCCAGGCAATGCCCTTGGCGAGAACTACCGCCATGCAAAGTCTTACGGGTTTCGAAGAGCTCCGTCGCCAAGTAAAGGCCGTAAAACAGCATACAATCGATAACCTACATTATTATCTAAGCTGTTTTGAGCGGGAAGCGCTGCGCAACGGCAACCATGTGCACTTTGCTCGCAATGGCAACGAAATGAACAGTATTGTGCTGAAGATTTGTCAGCAGCACGATGCGCGTCGCGTCGCTAAGGGTAAGTCGATGGTGACCGAAGAGAGCGAGCTAAACACTTACCTGGAACGAGCGGGTTTAGAAGTTACTGAAACAGACTTAGGTGAGTATATTTTACAGCAGGCCGGTGAGTCACCCAGCCATATCGTCGTACCCGCGCTACACAAATCACTCGATGACGTACGGTCACTTTTTCTCGAAAAACATCCGCTTGGCGAACGCGAGCTAAAAGGCGCGCCGGAGCTAGTTGATGAGGCAAGGGGGATACTGCGCGAAAAATTTTTGCAGGCAGATGTCGGCATCGTTGGTTCCAATGCCCTCATAGCCGAGAATGGTTATTCGATGCTGGTGACCAATGAAGGCAACGGCGATTTATGTGCCAACCTTCCAAAAGTGCTCATCGTCTGTACCACTATAGACAAACTGCTTCCCCGTGGCCGCGATGCGATGGCGCAACTGCGCCTGCTTGCCCGGTCGGCAATAGGCCAAAATATCACAAGTTACACAAGCTTCTATTCGGGCCCGCGAAAAGGTGAAGATTTGGACGGCCCAATCGAGACCCATTTTGTGTTACTGGACAACAAACGCAGCGATATTTTAAACAGCGACTATGCTGAGATGCTGCATTGTATGCGCTGCGGTGCATGCCTTCATCACTGCCCCGTGTACATTGCGGCTGGCGGCCATGCTTATGGCAGTGTTTATTCCGGACCCATGGGGTCCGTACTCACGCCCTTGCTAACATCGCTGGAACAAAGTCACGCACTACCCAATGCCTGCACCAGTTGTGGTCGCTGCGAAGAAGTGTGCCCTGCCGGCATCGCTATTCCCGACCTACTGCGAGATTTGCGCCACGATGAACACCAGCAAAAACTCTCGCCCGCAAGATGGCGCCTAGGGATCAGGTTACATGGCTGGCTATCATCGCGGCAACGCCTCTATCAACTACTAATGCGATTACTGATACCCGTATTAAATTTGATAGGCCGAAAACGCGGATATTTGCGACGCTTACCCTTTGCTGGCGGATGGATGAGCATGCGCGATTTTCCAACACCCCAAAAAAATACATTCATGCAACAGTACAAGTCTGCGAAGGGACGTAGCCGTGAGTGATAACATTGCCCGCGATGAAATAATGGCAAAGCTGAGGCATGCTGCTGACGGTAGTGCGTACGATGATATTCCCGCGAAACTACAAAGCTTCGACTATAGCATTAGCGCCGAACTGCCCTCTACAAATTTATGTGAGGCATTCCTGGCGAATGTCATTGCTAACCACGGAACGGTCGACTGCGCCTACAATCGCAAGGAGGCGGCCGCCGCAGTGGCCAAATTCTTGCACCAACAATACCGAACTCGTAAAGTTGTCGCCGGCAGCGACCCACGCCTAGCCGCGATGCCCTGGCGTGATGGAGGCGTACTACCCCGCTTTGGTACTGCCGGGCCCAGCGATCTGGCGGGCATCAGCTACGCGCGTCTTGGCGTGGCGGAAACGGGCAGTATTATCACTTATACAGGCAAAGTCTGCCCGGCAGAGAACAACCTATTAGTGGAGTCTCACATCGTCTTGCTCGACGTGACAGACTTGGTGACGACCCTGGATCAAGCGTGGGACTTTATCAACAGCGATCTCGATAGCGACGGTCGCCCACGAGGTATCAATTTTATTTCTGGTCCATCGAGCACCGCCGATATTGAAGGTCGATTGGTGTTGGGCGCGCACGGACCCAAACACTGGCACGTCGTATTGGTGGGTGAGATGGCGGAGACCGTATTGGAGAACGCCAAAGCTATTGGCAGCTGATACCCATCAGGCCGTAAACTCTGCCATAACAAAGTCGACCCGCTGCTGCGCACTAATGTTACGCTTTTCTGTTAGCGCTTCAATTTGACGCAATCTGGGGAGTAAACCCTGATTGTTTGCTATTTGAATGGCTAAGCCGGGCCTCGCATTAAGCTCTAGTAATTGAGGACCGCAATGTTTATCCAACACGATGTCAGCCCCGATATATCCCAACCCCGTCATGTCGCAGCAACGAGCGGCCAATATCAATAACTCCCGCCAGTTAGAAATCTCAATCTTATTAAGGGCCTGGCCTGTATCGGGGTGACGATCAATACGCTTAGAGAACTGCACTGCATTAAGGCAGCGTCCAGTGTCCATAGATAAACCGACTCCAACCGCACCTTGATGCAAATTGGCCTTACCATCGGAGGCATGGGTCGCAAGTCGCAACATAGCCATCACTGGGTAACCCTTGAAAACGATAATGCGTATGTCAGGTACACCCTCATGAGAATACCCTGCAAAGCACTCATCAAAAGCGATCAGATTTTCGATCAACACAATATCCGAGGTACCGCCCAGAGAGTAAAGGCCGGCTAAAGTATTGCTCATATGCCTTCGTATATCGGACAGCGTCAATTGCTCACCTGAGCTTTTAACAAACTTACTATCATCGCGTCCTGTGATCACCAGAATGCCTTTTCCACCTGAGCCTTTAGCGGGTTTAAGTACGAAACACTCACTGTCGCAAAGCTGTTGCCCGGCTTTTCCAATTTCATGTTGTTCGCGCACCACAAACTGCAGTTTGGGCGTCGGGACATCGTGCGCCTGCGCCAATATTTTCGTTTTGAGTTTGTTGTCGACCAAAGGGTATAGATGTCGTTGATTATAGCGGCCGATAAATTCAAGGTTGCGGCTGTTCATGCCTAACATTCCAAGCTCCCTCAGCCGATTGGGTCGTATCCAGCGCACGAATCAGTCGTCCGCCATCGCACGAAAACGACGCAACTCTGAGAGTTTGTAGCCCGTGTACTGACCCATAGCCAGGATCGCTGCAAGTAACACCAAATTTACTTCAGGGAAATTGAATGTGAGATGCTTTAACAGAGGGAGATCCATGAGCAGGTAAGCAATTATAGCGACCAGTAAGCTACCGCCTCCCTGAACCAGAACTTCTTGTGGGCCCTCCTCCTCCCACAAAATTGACATTCTTTCTATCGTCCAGGCAATAATAATCATTGGGAAAAAAGTGATCGTCATGCCCGTGCTATAGCCCAACTGATACCCGATAACACTGAGCGCTGAGATAATGAATACCACCAGTATCAGTAGCGTCGCAATTCTGGCAACCAACAGTAAGTTTAGATGTGAGAGGTAACCGCGCAACAACAAACCAATGGCGACCACCGATACAAAGCTAATTAAACCCGGTAGTAAAGACGTTTGTAAAAAGGCGAGTGCAATTAAAATGGGCATAAATGTACCCGCCGTTTGTAAGCCGACAATAACCCGCATAAAAACAACAACCACTGCACCCAAAGGCAACAAGAGCAATAGCTTAAACATACTCTGCTCTTCAATCGGAAGGCGATGAATACCGAAGGCCGAAAATGCACTCTCACTATACTGGGCACGAGCCAACTGCATAGCAGGAACAGATTGCCTAACAATTGAAAAACTCACTCTGGATTGACGCCCCCCACTCACATCCAGCAGCGACTTAGCACCGCGATGCCACAACAGAAAGTCGTCTGGCACACCAGGCTCACCAGTATCGGGGTTGAACACCAGCCATTGATCATCAGCAAATACCTCGATCATAGGAACAAGCTGTTGACGGCGTCTGGCGTCCTCTAAATACAATCCCATTACGATACGGGTGGGTACACCAGCCTGACTGAGCAGTTTAAGTAAAAGGTCTGCGCTGCCACTTTGCTGCGCTAATAACAAGGCGGTATTTTGATCGGCTTCGCGCATATTGAGCAACTTAATTAGCTCACGTGTGAGGCTCAGCGGGGAACTTGACGTGGCACGAGCACGACTGAGTATCTCAGCTGCCGCGGTCCCTTGTGCATCGCTCCAAAAAACCGGCTGGGGGTCAGGAAGTAATTCTTGCGGGTCGACAGCTCCATTATCCAGCGGTGAGAATTGAGCAGAGTAATACAACGACTGCTCGCCAACAGCCTCACGCTTACTCCATTCACCTCTCCTATCGCCGTTGACGGTCACTATGGAAAAACCATAACCTGGAGAAGCCGCCTGCTCAGTGAACCATTCGAAACCCGGAATCTTCCCCGGCAGACTGAAACTGGCGCTGACTTCGTCACCTGTAGCGCGAAAGTCAATTCTAGCTTCTACCAACCAAACTGATTTTTCAACACCCGGAATGAGTGGAATGCCCGTTTCGATATGCCGCATTGCAGCCACGAACACGCCAAGTGCCGCGATTAGAAACACCATGGCATAGAATCTAGTTTGCTTGTTCATCACTCACCAGCGGCACAACATTTGTTTTGCTGACATCCACGATCATCACATCCTTTAAAATATTCCTACCAATCAACATTTGGTAATCCAGGTGACTGCGATTGCTGAGCGTAAATTCAGCCGACTGCTTGATAGACCCGATCTCGATCCCCAGCTTGATGACCGGGCGTCGCTCGGGTTCGGTGGAGTTAGATTGCACAATAGACACTATTCTTTTTAGTCGCTTCTCTAACCGTACTGGTTCTCCACTTTGCGGGTGTAAAATGTCGAAGCGAACCCAGCGCTTGCCATTGCGTTCGAACAACTCAATATTGCGCCCATCCAAGGAAGCTGTTTCAGCCCCGGTATCTACTCTGGCCGGCAAGGCCAACTGAAAGTCTTCCAGCCACACCTGCTCACGACGGCCAACAATGAGCTTTGTGGGCTCCCTTTCTGGCGCTGCACAGGCACCCACATCAGGCAATGGTCCCACCTCGGTAGATAGCACAGTGTTCTCAGACAAGGCAGTTGCCAACAGTAAAGACATATCGTCAAGTTTTCTAGTCTGCTCGGCAAACTGCCCGTGTTGCTGCTTTAGCTGCTTTTGGCTCTCCCCTTGAGTGATGGCACAAGTGGCCATAGCCGACTCGAGCCTCTCTAGTTGTCTTGTGTCACCTTGAGAGAACATACCCGTGCTACAGGAGGACAATAGGAACAGCACTGGCACCGTAAGGCTGGCGATTAAAACAGGGTTCATGCAGTAGCTCGATTTAGCAGTGATCTCAATCGATGAACTCTAACGGTCGAAGACAGCAAAGTAAATTGGACCATTACCATTGTCAGTACCCGATTGTGATACAACGAAGTGTGATTAAAAATCGTCTTTACCAGAGATCTCAGTATAAACAGGTAGCTCAGAATTTTGCGTGTGCTCGAAGATCAGACCGGTCTCTATGTGCGCCACCTCTTCTCTAGCGGTAAATTCACTCATTACCAGCTCCAGCAGATGTTCGGGGTTTCGCACCCACACTTGTGCCATAAAATCATTGGCTCCGGCTAAGTGGTAGAGCTGCCTCACCTCGGGCAAAGCCAAAGCATGCGCACGAAACGCTTCTACATCAGCTTTAGAATGGCGCTCTAATCGTATAGAGATCATTGCCTGCAGGCCGACGCCTAAAGCACTCGCATCAACCTCTGCATGAAATCCCTTAAGTACGCCCTGATGTTGCAAACTACGCACGCGAACCAGGCAAGAAGATTGCGCAAGCCCAACCGCTTGAGCCAGCTCCTTATTGGAAATCCGCGCATTATTCCGCAATAGCTTGATCAACTCGAAGTCTATTCGGTCTAACTGCGTCATAACGCCCTCTAGCAGTATTTAATTCGTCCATGTCATTTAACGCGGAATATAGTTTTATAATATAACTTTAAACCAGAATATAATCGACATGAAAACAACAAACCCTATAGAGCGACTCACCGAGAACCGGCACGAATTTGGCGAACATGGTGGCGTTAACATGTCCATCGAGGCCAGCACTGCATTTACCGTGATGAAACCTGGCACTATGCCGGATCTGTTTGAAGGCCGAAAGGCGGCGCCGCAGGGCTGCTACCTATACGGCCGTCACTTTAACCCAACTGTATACAATTTGGGGCGCCAACTAGCGGCCATCGAGAGCACCGAGGCGGCTTACTGCACAGCCAGTGGCATGGCGGCGATCTCTGCTGCCATTATGCAACTGTGCGACTCAGGAGACCATATTGTCGCTTCTAACACTCTCTACGGGGGCAGCTATGCTCTGATGCATGACTTTTTGCCCACCAAGTGCAATATACACACAAGCTTTGTCGACATCACCAATGTGGAGGCTGTTGCTGCGGCAATTACCGACAAAACAAAAATCATCTATACTGAAAGTATCTCAAATCCGACGCTCCGCTTAGCGGATATACCCTCGCTTGCCAGACTGGCGCACGAGCGTGGATTACAACTGGTTATAGACAATACCTTTAGCCCGTTAATCCTAAGCCCTGCAGCTCTGGGGGCCGACGTTATAATCCACAGTATGACGAAGTTTATTAACGGGGCGTCTGACATTATCGCCGGTGCAGTTTGCGGTAGTACCGAGTTCATCCAGAGCTTAATGGATCTACACACAGGTCCGCTGATGATTTTGGGACCCACTATGGATCCCATCGTCGCATCCAAAATTAGCCTCAGAATTCCTCATCTGGCACTGCGTATGGTTGAACATGCCAAACGCGCACAGTTTTTCGCCGAGAGCCTGGCCAACTTGGGTCTTAACGTCAATTACCCCGGACTACCAAGCCACCCTGATCACGACCTGATGAACCAACTACACTGCGCTGAATACGGCTATGGCGGTATATTAACGTTGAATTTGGGCAGCGCAGAAAAAGCCCATGAATTGATGGATGTACTGCAAAACACCTATCACTTTGGCTTTATGGCAGTGAGTCTGGGCTACTTCGAAACGTTAATGTGTTGCCCTGGAAGTAGTACGTCTAGTGAGATGACACAAGAGGACCTATCTATAGCCGGGATTGGCGGCGGCCTGCTTCGATTGTCAGTAGGGTTTACGGGCACCTTGCAACAGCGCTGGTCGCAACTTGAAGGTGCACTGCTGGAGGTGGCCCTCATTAGTAGCAAACAGTAGATGTTTACTTTTTAGCGATTGGGCGTCTTTGCCCGTTCGCTCATTAATCTATAGTAGACTTCAACGAGCTAACAACCGGCGGAGGGCCAGTAGGCCCAAAGCCATGAGTCAAAACGTGCTCGGCACCGAAACCGTGACTATCGCTTGACCCGGATCAAACGCGTTTGTACATTGTACTGACAGTTGAGGAACAGCTGATACTCCGCCTTATTTCTAACGCGATAGCTGGCGCGATTATGCCAGAGTAATTGCTGGCGTGATCGTAGCGCTCTACAATGTAAATTGTTACCTACCGACTACGACCCAACGGAAAACTCTGGTGTTTGCACTCAATTCAAACCTAAAAGGCCTACTCATCATTCGCTCGATTGTCATTGCCCTACAGGCATCGGCGGTACTGTACAGTGATC
>JBLHSI010000101.1:0-10725 GCA_047626655.1 Halioglobus sp. | reverse complement strand
AGAATGGAACCATGCTCGTGGAACAGTTGCGGTAACTGTACGCGCAGTTCTTCGCGCAATTTGTAATCCAGATTTGCCAGTGGCTCATCAAGAAGAACCAACTGAGCGCGTTTAACTAACGCCCGGGCCAATGCCACACGCTGTTGCTGGCCGCCAGAGAGCTCCGCCGGTAGCTTTTTAAGATACTGATCTATCTGCAGAAGCTCGGCGGCCTCGGCTACCCGTTCCTGTATTTGTTTGCGCGAGACACGTGCTACACGCAAGGGGGAAGCGATGTTATCGAACACAGACAGCGACGGGTAGTTGATAAACTGCTGATAGACCATTGCTACATTGCGTTTCTGTACGGGTATTCCCAGAACAGACTCTCCGTTAAAGCGAACGTCTCCGCTGTCTGGTTTATCGAGCCCCGCCATGAGGCGCAGCAATGACGTCTTACCGGACAGGGTCGGGCCGAGCAAAATATTAGTAGTACCAGGCTGTAAGCGTACGTTGATATTCTGGACGATTATCTCTCCAGAATTACTTCGATTGACGTCAATCAGTTCGAGCACCTAGGGCTCCCCCTTGTCTTGCGATCGAATTCTGGCCAAAGAGTCCATGCCTTTGGGGCAGGATTCCTTCATCCAAACACGCAAATTAGTGCTAATTGTCATACGGTAAGTATCTAGGCTGGCGCATTAAATGCAACCCTTACATGGGAATAGACAAGTTCAGAATCAGCCAGACCTTGTAAACCCTTTCTACATCAATACTGGTAAGGAGCACACATGCGGGTACTGCCAAATTAACTTCTCCAGATCACAGGAACCCTGCATCTGCACTCAAGCAACGTCCTGCCCAATTCTGCAAACGCACCTTCCCTGAGGTTTCGATGGCGCTCTGCCCGATTGTTGGCATACTGAGAATTATCGTGGATAACGTCCGACATCTGTTCTCGGTGAGCTACACCATAGCTGCGCAGTTTATCGGTCACTATTTTTCACGGCTCGCCAGCATGACGACGCAATAACCTTTTAAAGAAGCGTTTAGCTGCTGCGCCATCTCTACGAGATGCAGGAGAACATCAACCACCTCGCCGTCCTGATCCACTGCATGACACAGATAGTGCTGCTTGCCGTTGATCTTTTGGTCCGGCATCTCGGCGAAGACCTCATCAATGAAGAATGTGTCACCGTAACCTCGGTGCTTTCGTTTCAAACGGCGTGTATAAATGGCACCGAGCTTGATGCACCAAAGGCGGATCGCTTCGCGGCTGACGATAATGTCTCTTTCAGCAAGTAGATCCTCGGTGTCTCTGTGGCTGAAATTGAATCAATAGTAGAGCCAGACAGCGTAGCTAATGATGTCAGGAGGGAATCGGTGACGCCCATATGCACTCATCGCCGGATTATGTCATTTCGTCTTGTAGAGGTGGCCCACATATTCACGCGGGAAGCGTCAAGCTAGGCGCCCTGCCTATTTCAGCGTCGATGTTAAGATATTTTACCACTAGGACGACGGTGTTCGGTGCCGTCATCGCAACTCTCATACAATGGTTGATCGCCCCTGTTACGGCCTCGAACTCACCACGTAGCTGGGTGCCCAATTGGTTGGTGACAATCTCGATACCATCCTGCAACTGTAACTCCTTTATAAATTCGATGATGGTAGGTATTGGCCCGTCTTTTAACGGATAGAGACTCATGTCTGCGACGATTTTCATTGGTATGTGACCCTTGCTTTTACACTATATATTTTTGTGTTCGGGCTGATTGCCGAGACAATCCACGAACCTGATTCCGTATAAACGCATCTATCCTAACTATCGCTAGCTTACATGACATTCGATGAATCCGACCTAAACGTTCGCTATACCGCAAGCTTCAAACACGCGCTTTGAAATACACTGGCAGATCGTCGCGTGGCTTGGATATAGGCGATTGCTGTACGGGCATTTCATAATTGTCAGCAAGAGTCCATTCGTAGTTTCTCAGCATCTCAAATATCACCAGCTTCATTTGCATGACGGCAAAATGCAAGCCGATACACATATGTGCACCGCCGCTGAATGGCACCCAGCAATAGGGGTCATTTTTATGCTCCGCACGCGCCTCGCTGAAGCGCTGAGGGTCGAATTTGCAGGGGTCGGTCCAGTAGGCATCCATGTAATGCGTATGGATCGGAAAGGTTGCAACAATAGCTCCAGCAGGAATTTTTAGCCCCTCAAACTCAAAAGGTGCAACGCTGTACTTGGGTAGTGTCGAGAGTGGCGGGTACATACGCAGAGCCTCTTTCATTACCCAGTCGGTTTTCTCCATGCGTCCCAGGTCTTCGTATTGCAGATTCTCCACATTCAGCGATTCGATCTCGTCGAGCAAAATTTTCTGCCACTCAGGATGCTGTCCCAGGGCGTAGGTCATGCTCGTTAAAGTGCTGGTAGTGGTGTCATGAGCTGCCATCATCAGGAAAATCATGTGATCAATGACTTCCTGATCGGTGTATTGGTGGCCGTCCCCATCGGTTGCATTGCAAAGTATTGAAAACATATCTGTGCCATTCCCTGCTCGTTTTGCCGGCAGCTGCTGCTGAAAAAACTCGCACATATACTTACGTGCGCGGATACCGCGCCATAATAAGGTACCAGGGATCGCCAGCGGAATCTTTGGCATCGATGCAGCGACAGTAGTCTCGAATGCCTTGTTGAGCTTGTCGGCTTCATCTCCCAGATCCATACCGAGGAAAATAGATGCGGCTAGATCGAGCGTCATTTTTTTGAACGTCGGAAATACTAACAGGGGGCCTTTCATTGGCAGCGGCCAGTTGCTTACCACCTGCCTTATCTGGGGTTCCATTTCCACCATGTAGCGCTGCATGACTTTACTTTTGAAACCCGCCTGCATCAGGCGGCGATGATAACGATGGTCGTCGCCATCTCGCAACATTAGGCCATTGGGAAATATGCGACCGATGACCATATCCCAGGCCTTTTTATTGGAAAACACCTGCCCGTCGTTAACCAGTGTCAGGCGGTGGGCGTCGGCCCCGTACAACCTCACCAGCGTGATGCCGGCGAACTTGACCATAACAGCGTTGCCATAGCGTGCGTTTAACTCCTGTGCATGCTGCAGTGGATTGGTGTAATTTTTGTAGATGAAGGTTATGGCCTGAAAAAGACCGAGCTTAATCGGCTGTATATCTTCCGCCGTGTTGGCGCTCATTGTCGCGTCGGTCATGTCAGGCTTCCTCCCCTAAGGTAAAATCGCATACTTTAATTCTTTTGGCTAGCTGGAGAGTATCTCACCTCTGGACAATGAATAAACGAAAGAATAAGACCCTAGATTTACTTGTCCCCACGCTGGATTTTGACAAATTAACTTCTTGAGAACACAGGAGGTGTCTCGCTGCTCAATCGGAGAACCTCCCGTTACTAGCCAACTCTGCGTTCAATGCCCACCCAATAAGGTTCACGCAAATCTTTCTTCAATACTTTGCCTGAAGCATTACGCGGTATGAGGTCGATGAACTCAAATTTACGTGGGACTTTAAAGCCGGCCAATCTCTCACGACAAAAAGCAATCAGAGAATCGGCATCTAACGGCTGGCCATCATTAGTTTGAATAAAACCCAAAATAGCCTCACCGAACTTCTCATCGGGTATGCCAATGACGGCAGCGTCAACTATATTAGGGTGATCAAACAGTGCGTTTTCAACTTCTTTGGGATAGATATTCTCACCACCACTGACGATCATATCTTTGATGCGATCTTGAATGTACACAAAACCTTCTTCGTCCATGCGCGCCGCATCGCCTGTATAGAGCCAGCCGTCAATCAATGTCTTTGCGGTCGCCTCGGGCAGGTTCCAATATTCCATCATGTTTTGCGGGCCTTTAATGGCGATTTCACCGACTTCACCAATGGCAACTTCGCGTAAGTCCTCGTCGACGATGCGTACTTGGGTTCCGGCGGCTGCACGCCCGCAAGACAGCAATAAGTGTGGCTCGCCGTTAAGTGCTCGCTCGTGGGCATGATGTGTTAGCATCGCAGCCGTAGCGACAGTTTCGGTCATGCCGAAGCCCTGTATAAACTTGCAGCCAAACCCCTCAATAGCCTGCTTGAGTGTTTCAACGGCAATAGGGCTGGCGCCGTAAGTCATTGTGCGTAGCTGTGGAAAACTTCTTTGATCGATATCAGCAACCGTTATGAGGCAAGCCTGAATCATTGCCGGCACCAACAGTACGTTGGTCACGCCTTCATTTTCCAGTGAGTCCACGACGGCTAGTGGATTAAACTCCCGATGCACAATGATGCTACCCCCATGGCAGATTGCGCTCATAAAGGTGATCGCGGCAGCCGCATGATACATCGGCAAAGGCATCACGATGCGTGTGTTACCAACATGCATATCAAAACCTAATGAAGCGACGCGGGTATTCGTCTCCATAGCATACTGCGATTGCACTACGCCTTTTGGTAGCCCCGTTGTGCCTGAGGTATACATTTGGTACAGCGCGTCTTCAGGACGTATGTCGTGCTCAGGATTGTGCTCAGGTTGTGTGCTGATCCATTGCTGATAGTTTTCCCAGCCATCTAGCTGTGCGTCGAGACAAATGAAATGGTCGACATTTTCCAGCTGATCACGAATCTCGTCGATACCGGCGCACAAAGCTTCTTCTACCACCAGTACTTTGGCTGTGCAGTCGTTGATGATAAAGGCCCACTCGGGTGGGGCTAGGCGATAGTTCAACGGGGTAGGTACCACGCCCACCTTTGAGCAGGCATAAAATAACAGGCACATATCCATACTATTCATTCCCAGCCAAGCTAGACGATCACCTTTGTCCAAGCCTTTTTGCAAAAAAGCATGAGCCATTTGATTGCAGTGAATGTTTGCCTCAGCGTAGTTGAGATACGTGTCTCCCATCTCAATACAGGTGGCAGTGGCCGTCTCTCGACCGAAGAATTCGATGAATTGGTGCGATAGCATCAAGCGCCCTCAATTATTATAATTGACTTTTTTTAGCTATTTTTTTAAGAATAATCTACCACAGTAGATGTAAATTTCAATCGTTTTGGGGGGGGTGGAGGCTCATTGGGGTACTGATCCTGCCCGCGAACAGTGCGCATCTCGCTAAGCGACTTTTTGTGCCTCAAAAACTTCTGGGCTGATAAAGCCATTGAAGCTGTGTCGGCGGGTTCGATTGGACATGGCCCAGCCTAAATACATACTTCACTTCAGGCTCTTTGCGAAGTATGTTGCAGCTTTTTTTACGAGGGCAAGCTCCTCTGCTTGCTCTGCCAATTGCCGCTTCAACCGAGCAATTTCCGTCGCCTAAGCGCGTTCTATATCCGCTTGGCTCGACCAGCCCCAGGGCTTCATCCTTGAACGATTGCGCATGGGGCTTATGTGTTGTTGTAGTCGAGCCTGTTCCGTTTTTCATTCTTCACCTCTGTCGCGTAGTTTATTCGCTTAACAGGGTGCCTACCATTAGCGGGCAGGATCACTACAGTCTTAGAAAGACCACTCAACACCCACTGAGGCTGTGCGCGGTTTATTTGGCCTAGCACCATCGGGCTGGCGCGACACAATCGCGCGTTCGTCAAGCATGTTTTCGACCTTCAGGAACACCACGCTATCATTACTTAAGCGGTAGCGACTGATGTAATCTACGACAAAAATGTCTTCGCTTTTATCAAAGCCAGCCGAGCTATTATTACAGCCCACATCCATACACATTTCGTCAGTGTATTTGGCCACTAGATAATTACCCCAGCCATTATTGCCCTCTAAGCCCAATCGCAAGCTGAAGGTGTTTTCTGCAATGGATGGCAACTGATCTCCGTCACTAAAGCCGGTCCCCGCATTGTCTTCACTAATTGTCGCATCGGTATAGGTATACATAAGATCTACTGGAAGGATGAAATCCCCCAACTCAAAGCTGGAACTCGCCTGGAGTTCTAGACCGGCAACAACCGCTTCGCCCGTCACAAAAGAGCCCGAGGTACTGCCATTACTGCAAGGGTCAGCATTTGAGCAGTCTTCCGTCTTGTCTTCAAAGTCGCTGTAGAAACCAACCACTTCTACAAACCAAGTGCCATTATAACGAACGCCTGCCTCCCAATTAGTGCTGGTCTCCGGCTCTTGGTTATCCTCGGCTCCGCCGCCCAATGGCGAGAAGCCTTTGTGAACGCCGGCCAATACCTGCCAGGCATCACTTAGATCATATGTAAAAGAGGCGCCGGGTAACCATTGGTTGTTGCTGTTGCTACGGCGACTGTCTACTTGAGTACGCCCCTCGTCGGCAAACTGTTTGCGCGAAGATTCGACGTCTTCCCAGCGCAATGCTAGGTTCACATTTAGAGCGTCATTTACTGCCCAGCTGTCTACTGCCCAGAATGAATTAGCATCGGCTGTTTCTAAACGATTATTACTACCAGTAGGCGCCTTATTTCTATCAAATACTAGCTGGCCATCGATTTGACTAAAGTATTCAACCGGTTGAAAGCGATCCATTTCGTCTTCGTGGATCCGTCCGCCCAAAGCTAATTGATGATTGCCAAGCGCCACATCAAAATTCAACTCAACGCCGCGCGAAGTATACTCGCGATTGTTGTGCTTATACTGCAGATCAGTTACGTCTTCAGTACCATCTAAAACCCCTTGGGCAAAGGCATCGCCAGCGTTGGCTGCTTCAACAAAACTGCCACCGCCACTCAATTTAAACCAGTCACGAGCAAATTCGTTATAATAAGCAGTAGCACTCATCGAGACACTGTCGCTCAGCTCATTACGATAAACCAAATTGTACCCACTGTGGTCATTATCCATTTGGTCAATCTCTGACAAACCATAGCGTCGATCTTCATCGCGATTGAAGTCAGCATCCGTCAGTCCGAGATATGTCTCATCAGAAACCTCTTCAGAGTATTGCGCCTTAAACGCAATGCTCTGAGACTCTCCTTCCCAGAGTAACTTAACTAAATAATCACTAATGTCATAACCGGTATCGCTATTGCTGCCATCTATAGTTTTGAAACCATCGTTTCTACGTTGTGCAGTTTCAATCAAAAAGCCAAAATCGCCACTGCGGCCACCATAGTTCGCGAGCAGATCCGCCTCAGCATTCTCACCATAAGACAGATTAATATTACCGCTCATCTCGTCAGGGATAGGTGTCGAAATCAAATTGATGACGCCACCAGTTGTCTGCGGACCATAGCGTAATAATGGCGCGCCTTTGAGTACTTCAACAGCATGCATTCGACTGGTTGTCGGAAAGTAGTAAGCGGCTGGATTGGAATATGGCGCTGGGGCAATCAAAACCCCATCTTCCATTATGGCAATCTTAGAAGAACGCCCAGAAATTGCGCCACGAATACCGATATTAGGACGCAGACCAAAGCCATCCTCTTCCTGTATATAAAGACCCGGAACAGTCTTCAGTAATTGATTAATATCGCGAGCAGCTTCAATTCTCATCTGCTCACTGTCAATCACCGAACCGGTACCCAGGAGCTGTCTGGCATCCTGCGTGCTGCCAATAATTGACACCACTTCCATTGTCTCACTGTTGACATAAGCTGCACTAGAAAGCGCCGCTACAATTGCCCCGAACATAACTCCTTGCTTCATACTGATAATCCCCTGTTTCACACTAATTACTGTTTATCTGAATACGTTAGGGGGGCATACTAATGTTAATGATTATCATTTGCAACGGAAATATATTCTCATTTATAAACCCGGAACACTGAAGCCAAAAATGGACTGAACGCGTCTATTTTTTCTGTCATACGTATTACCTGACGAGCTTAAAACCTAGAATTACACGCTGACCCAAGCTGGTTTTGGGTTTCGATTGAACCTGAGTCACAGCCGATATGCTGAAACCATGCTCGAGTTTTGACCAGTTAACCGAGTCAGGCAACAGACATCTGCCTCCCGGCTTCAAACAACCGCCCTACTGCATTCAATGAACGCACTTATCATGAGATCGCTATAATGCTCAGCGACGGGCGACAACCTGGTACCAGACATCAAACTGGATACCGATACCTACGCCGTCCAGACATTAGACACATTGCCGCTCACCGGAATGGACGCTTATTTCCTCTCTGATCCGCGCACTTACGGCGCCTCCGCGCGGTACGTATTTCTAAACTTATCGCTTTCAGTTAAAAGGTGGTAACGGCTATCATAATGCATATTATAATTGTTTAACGCTCGGACTAAGCTGTCATGAAGAAACTTCTTCTCGTAATAGTCATTATCGTAATTTCTGTAGGCGCTGCTTGGCAAAACCGGGTGGACCTTATTGTTTGGGCTGCGCCTATAGCCATCAACTTTAAGGAAGTACCACCCAATGTACCTATTGAGTGGTCACAAGGCCCTGCTAATGCTGAGCTAACACCCAGCGAGCGCCCACCTAATATTATCTTCATTATGACTGATGATATGGGTTTTAACGATGTATCGCTCTATAACGGTGGCGCTGGTGACGGCACTGTAATGACACCCAATATAGACGCCCTCGCTCAGCAAGGGGTGCAGTTTAATCACGGCTATGCGGCCAATGCGGTCTGCGCACCCTCACGCGCAACAGCGCTGACAGGTCGTTATTCAACTCGGTTTGGTTTCGAATATACGCCTATATTTAAATTGGGCCCGGTAATTTTCAATTGGATACAAGAAACAAACCCGGGGCCATTGCCAAGCTTTGTTGATACAGAAATTGCGGATTCTTTGCCATCTATGCATGAGTTGGGAATGGAAACAGAACAAATTACTATTGCCGAGTCACTTAAAGAACAAGGCTATTACACTGCACACATTGGTAAATGGCACCTGGGCTCAGTAGGCGGTATGCGTCCACAAGCACAAGGTTTTGACGACAGTCTTGAACTGGCTGGATCGCTCTATTTACCCGAAGACCACCCCGATGTCGTAAATGCCAAACAGCTCGATGGCGCGATCGAAAAAATGGTTTGGGCAACCGCTACCTACAAAGCACGCTTCAACGGCAATGAGTTTGAACCCGATGGTTACCTAACCGACTATTACACCCGCGAAGCCGTTAAAGTCATTGAAGGAAATAGAAACCGGCCCTTCTTTTTATATTTGGCCCACTGGGGAGTTCACAATCCATTACAGGCCACCAAAGCTGACTACGACACATTAAGCCATATTCAAGACCATGGCTTACGTGTGTATTCAGCCATGATTAAATCGTTGGATAGAAGTGTCGGCACAATCGTTAAAACACTAGAAGCCAACGGCTTAAGTGAAAACACACTTATTGTTTTTACCAGTGATAATGGTGGCGCTGGATACATTCATTTGGCAGACATTAACAAGCCTTACCGTGGCTGGAAGTTAAACCATTTTGAAGGCGGTACCCATGTACCCTATATGGCTAAGTGGCCTGCCAAGATTAAGGCAGGCACTGTTTTTGAAGACCCCATCCACCATATAGATTTATTTCATACCTTTGCCAATGCAGCAGGCGCAAAGATCCCTACTGACAGAAAGATGGATGGGGTTGACCTGCTACCTTATATCAATGGTGAAAGACAAACGCCCCCCCATGACACGTTGTTTTGGCGGCAAGGCACACACCAAACGGTATGGCGTAAAGGCTGGAAGTTAATCCGCTCAGATGACGCCAAGAATGGCCCTAAAGCACCGCAATTAAAATGGTTGTTCAACCTTGAGACAGATCCTACCGAACAGAAAAATTTAGCTCAGTCTAAGCCAATAAAAGTTGCCGAACTTGAAGCCTTACTCGCGGCACATAATGCTGAACAAGTACCACCCGCCTGGCCTAGCGTATTGAATTCACCACGGCGCATAGATAAACACGGCGGTGAGCCCTATGAAGAAACTGACGAGTATGTGTATTGGCCAAACTAATGAATTTGACGGCTTTGACCACGATGGTATCATTCTCGGGCGTTCAATCTGGGGAAATCAAGCTCACAAGTAAAGTGAGAACTATAAAATGAGTATGAACAATTTTAGGGTAGCAGGTGTTAGCTTAGCGATAACTTTTAGTAGCCTACTGCTAGGCTCGAGCGCCTATGCCGCTGAAGACCCCAGTATTGAGACTAGACCCAATATACTAGTTATCCTAGCTGACGACTTAGGATATTCAGATATCGCTTCCTATGGCAGTGAGATTAGCACGCCCAATTTAGATCAACTGGCGCTACAAGGTCTGCGTTTTAGCAACTACTACACTTCGGCTAGTTGTGCCCCTACCCGCGCCATGCTGTTAACCGGTGTCGACAGCCATCGAACAGGAGTTGCCAACATATCCGAAGCCTTAACAGAAGAGCAGTCTCATTCTCCTTTCTATCGTGGCACTTTAAATCACAATGTAGTTACCATTGCCACTCTACTAAAAGACGCAGGTTATAACACTTCAATGGCAGGCAAGTGGCATTTGGGTTATAACGATGAATCTTTACGGCCGATCAATCGAGGCTTTGAGCAAACGGTAATGATGCCTTTCTCGGGTGGTGACAACTGGACCGGCCAGTCGTACTTACCAACCTACGAGAAAACCTTTTGGTATCAAAACGGTAAAGAGATAGCACTACCTGAGGATTTTTATTCTTCAAAATTTATTGTTGATAACGCTATTGAGCAACTAAAAAACAAAGCGAATAATAGCAAACCCTTTTTTAGCTATATAGGCTTTCAAGCTGTACATATTCCCGTACAAGCACCAAAAGAATATACCG
>JBLHSI010000100.1:0-10842 GCA_047626655.1 Halioglobus sp. | reverse complement strand
CGACCGAAATTCCCGCTTCGAGAAAGTCCTTGTGGTGTTTTTGCAATTGCACGAATTGCGCCATGCAATAGGGTCACCAATCGGCGGAGCGGTTGGCAATAAATATCATTCCCCGGTCATTAATGAATGGTTCTACACTGTGCAGTTCTGTGCCCTGATAAACCGCCGCTATTTGCGGGAAACGTTGGCCAACGACTAGGCCGGGATTGAAGCTGTCACTGTCAGATACGATAAACATATCGTCGGTTAGTTTTGCGACCACCACTTCCTTAAGCGGTGCTCTAGCCAGATAAATAGCAGCGCCGAGCACTACAACAACGCCTGCCAGTGAGATTAGCTTATTTTTCATGGGATAGAGTATAGCGCCAACGGTTTATCGCGCCACTTTAATTATCACTGAAGCGTGATTTGCACTCCTGCACTTGCTCGATGTTATCGATAAAGAGCGCTACCAACTCGGGGTCGAACTGGCTGCCAGATTTCTGCTGGAGATGGTCAAGGGCCTCTTGTACTGGCCACGCTTTTTTATAGGGTCTGGCAGAGGTGAGAGCGTCAAAGACGTCGGCAATAGCGACAATTCGGCCTACCAGAGGTATATCCTCGCCAGCCAATCCGCAGGGGTAGCCGCCGCCATTCCAGTGCTCGTGGTGGCTAATAGCCACTGTTCTTGCGATTTTTAGCAGCTCAGATTCGTCCTCGCCGATAATTTCAGCACCAATCTGGGCATGGGTTTGCATGAGCGCCCATTCGTGTTCATTTAGAGGACCCTCTTTTTGTAAGATATTATCGGGTACCCCGATCTTGCCTATATCGTGCATAGGAGCAGCATCCATCAGTAACGCCGCCATCGCCTCGCTCATACCGGCGGCGCGCCCCAATATTCTTGCATAGTGGCTCATTCGAATAACATGCAAGCCGGTTGCATCATCCTTAAATTCGGCTGCCCGGCCTAATCGCTGGATAATTTTGAGTTGTGTGTCACGAATTGTTTTGGTTTGCTCGCGCACCTGCTTGTCCAGTTCACGGTTCTGATCGTATAGGGCTAAATGTGTTTGCACCCTGGCCAGTACTACGGGCGGGCTAATGGGTTTGGTTATGTAGTCTACCGCGCCTAGCTCAAAGCCTTTAATCTGATCAGCTGTTGTCATTTTTGCCGTGACGAATATCACGGGTATATGACTAGTGCAGGGGTTTTCTTTGAGCTGCTTACACACTTCGAAGCCGTCTATGCCCGGCATCATAATGTCTAGTAAAATTAGGTCGGGTGCTTTTTGTCCGCGCGCGATTTTCAGCGCCTGTTCGCCGCCCAGCGCTGCTTTAACGCGGTAGTTAGTGTTGAGAACGGCCACCAGTACATCAATATTTTCGGGTGTGTCGTCAACGACGAGAATACTGAACCTGTCTTCATTCATTCTATTGATCCTCCAAGAGTGTTGATCATAGCGCTGACGTGAAGCATCGCCTGGTCGTAGTCATAGCCCTCTATGGCAAGTCGCAGCAGGTCTAACTGCGGGGCAAGTGCTGGTGTGTTTAAAGAAGTACAGTACTGTTGGAAAAAATCGCCCACAGCCACATCATATTCTTCCAGCATACAACTCAACTGTGTCAGTGAATTAACGGCCGCAATACCGTCCAGGCTGTCTGCAGATGCCATACTTGAATCATCGGTTAGTGTCGCGCGCAGTTGCACGACCACTGTCTCGACTTCGGCGCGCAAGGCTTCCACTGTGTTCTCGCGCCTATCGCTATGCTCAAATTCTTGTTCTGCACGAGCAGCGATAATACCCAGGTTGTTGGCCCCGATATTGCCTGCCAGACCCTTTATGGTGTGTGCCATCCTGATAAGCGGTTCGCTATCTTCATCTGCAAGGAGGTGTATTAGCTGTTGGTCAAAGTCGACATAATGCTCGGAAAATTGGCGTAACAATTTCAGATACAGCCGTTTGTTGCCCTGTAAGCGATCCAGGCTAGCGACAATGTCGAGCCCTGGTAGCAGGGGCATATCAACTGACGGGTGCTGCGGTAATTCGATTGTAGTCGCGTTACACCCGGCGATATTCGGTGAAATCCAGCGTGCCATTGTTTCAAACATTTGTGCGACGTCAATCGGCTTTGCTATGTGGTCATTCATGCCCACGCGCAGTGCTTTTTCTTTATCGCCAGCCATGGCATTTGCAGTGAGTGCAATGATCGGCAGCTGCGCATAGCGCTCTTGTGCGCGCACAAGCTTAGTGGCCTCGTAGCCATCCAGAATCGGCATCTGACAATCCATAAGGATGCAGTCAAACGTTTGTGTCTGCAAAATATTAAGGGCTTCCTTGCCATTGTTGGCAATGCTGACATGAAGTCCGTTGTTGGTCAGTATATCGCTGGCGAGCTCGCGATTTAGGGGGTTGTCCTCTACCAATAGAATGTTACTGCCCCTGAGCTTGGCTACAGATTCCGATAATGTGCTTTCGCGCTTTATCCTGGTGGCTTTAATCGCTTCGCCGCGCCCGAAGCAAGCTGTGAAAGAAAATACCGAGCCCTCACCCGGTTCGCTTTCAGCCCAAATTTCACCTTGCATGAGACCACTCAATTTACGACAAATGGCTAGCCCCAAGCCAGTGCCACCATAGGTTCGTGTGGTAGAGCTGTCGGCCTGACTAAAGGGTTGAAATAGTCTTGATCGCTGTTCTGACGTCATTCCAATGCCAGTGTCGCGCACATCGAATTGAAGTTTAACGGCATCGTCTAAAAGCTCTATGGGGCGAACATTAACAAGCACCTCGCCTCGCTCGGTGAATTTGACTGCATTGTTGCCCAGATTAACCAGAATCTGGCCAAGTCGTAATGGGTCGCCTACTAGTGCCAGCGGGGTGTCGTTGGCAATATTGAACTGCAGTTTAAGCCCTGCTTCTTCCGCTTTTAGCCGTATTAGGTCGGATAAGTTGTCCAGTACGTCTTCGAGGTAAAAATCAATGTTCTCCATGGTGAGCTTGCCTGCCTCAATCTTGGAGAAATCGAGAATTTCATCAACAATGCGTAATAGCGACTCGGCTGAGCTACTGACCTTACCAATATAATTTCGTTGCTTTTGATCTAGGTCGGTTTGCAATGCCAAATACGACATACCCATAATAGCGTTCATAGGCGTGCGTATTTCATGAGACATATTGGCCAGAAAATCGCTTTTGGTTTTGTTGGCTTCCTCTGCAATTTTTTTTGCTTCATGCAGCAGATCAAGTACCTGCTCTCTTTCGGACAGGTCCAGCAGCGTAATACGAATTTCCTCTAATGACCCATTGTCATAGGTGGGTACTGAGGATGCTGACATGGACATTTTGGACCCATCCTTTCGTTGGATTTCCAGAGGCACATCCATACAGGGTTTGCCCGATACGATTTGGGCTGCAGTATCGGCCGTATCCGCCGCTACATTGTGAGAGGCAATCATACGCCAGTTAATTTTTTCGAAGTCCTGTCTCGGATAACCCGATAGCTTTGCGAAAGCCAGATTATGCTTGAGTATACTGCCGTCTCCGGCAATCGACAGATAGGCTATCGGCGCATTTTCATACAAGTCCCACATCCGATTTTCGCGTGATTCGAGCTCTGCAGTGCGCTGAGCAACCCGGTGCTCCAGTTGTTCATTGGCCAGTTTCAGTTGTAAATTTGACCGACGACTCACTGTGAATACAATCACCGCCAGCATCAGGCACAACGGCACGATGGTGCCCATGACGCCGAGAATAATATCGCGAAAGCCGGCATAGCCTCGCATTGCTTCGGTCAATCCAATCTCGGTTATGACGCCAAAGCCCAGATTATCGTTCCATGTCCAGACACCAATGACCCGCTCGCCGCGATAATCTTGATAGCCATCAAAATTATTACCCGCCAGGTGCTTTGATATTCCTAGCGCACTATCTGTTAGCGTTGTGTCTCCGTTTATCTGCGCGTCTGGCATGGTGAGTCTTACATTGAGTATTGATGTCTCACCTGGTTGTAAGGTGCGAGATTCAAGCAGTTGTTGCTCAAATCTCGAGGTAGAAATCATCAATCCTCGATCATTGGCAAAATAGGTTTCTCCGCTTTCGCCCACCCGGCCACTGGCAGTAAGTCGGCCAAACTCTATGGCGGGTTCCATGCGCAATGCGAGCACGGCAATGACTTCCTTGGCGCGATTGGTAATAGGCGACAATACGAAGCTGGAAGCGTGAAAATCTTTAGAGCCCGTGACTCCTTCAATGGGGACGTCGGAGCGTATGCTGGGCACCAACACAATGTTGCCCGCAAACGCCTTGCTTAACAGGTCAGGGCGGGCCTCCGCTATTAGATTGGTTTGCGCGAGGTTGCTGTCGTGTACCGAGCCAATGTTAATGTGGTTTGGGGCAATAATGGAGAATCCGACGCTTTGCAGTCGATTGCTGTAGGACAGCATGAGCGCTCTGATGCGGGCCAGTTCTGTGCTGCGCTCCAGGATGGAAGAGGTAGGCTGTTTGCGCAGAAGACTCAGCACCTGCGATTGCATTACGGGCTCACTGGCGATGGCCTGAATTTGAGACTCCCAGCTACCAAACCAAGTTTGCAGGGCCGCGTTGATGCTAGCCGATACGGCCTGCAGCGACTCCCCTGCCTGTGTGCGATGCTGATCTTTTGACTGCGCCAGTGCGAGCGTGGCAATTAAGCCGATGGTGGCTAATATTAGTATCAGAGCGGTACCGGCCAGCCAGCGCATGCGGCGTGTGATTAGCATGCCAGCACGATTATTTTTGGTGCTTGTATTCGAGTTGCGACGCACAAGTACGAACACCGCCGTCAGCAAAAGCAGAACAATTGCGGTGATGCCTATTATCAGTTGGTTTGGCGTGAGCTCACTCATGGCCATACTGTAGCAGACACCGGTTGCGTTGTTTGGTACAAGTAGATTAAATAGCGCCTCTGTGTAATGAAATAAGATTGGCCTACGTATGAATTTACTCCACCGAAGTGCGTTTGCTATTGCGACGGATATAAAAGCAAAAAAGATTACTGCGCGAGAGGTTCTGGAGTTTTTCCTTGACCGCGTAGAACGTTATAACGGTGGGCTCAATGCAGTGGTTGCTTTGGACGAGACGCGGGCACGTGCGCGAGCCGACCTGGCCGACATTGCCATTGCCAAAGGTGAGGACTGGGGACCTCTGCACGGTGTGCCGATGACAATCAAAGATGCACTTCTCACCGAGGGTTTAGTCACCGTTGGAGGCATCCCCGCATGTAGCAACAATATTCCCACTGTTAATGCGGTTGCAGTCCAGCGTTATATCGATGCCGGTGCGATTGTTTTTGGCAAAACTAATGTGCCTTTCATGAGCTCTGATTTACAGTCCTTTAATGATGTTTATGGTGTCACTAATAATCCCTGGAACACCCAGCGCACCTGCGGTGGATCTTCTGGGGGCTCAGCGTCTGCATTGGCGGCGGGGCTAACACCGCTAGAATTGGGCAGCGATATTGGCGGCTCTATTCGCACTCCCTGCCATTTTAATGGTGTATTTGGCCATAAGCCCAGTTTTGGTATCGTCTCCCAGCGAGGACTCTTGCCACCCGGTGAGCGCACCCTAAGTGAATCTGATATGTCGGTGATTGGGCCGCTGGGTACTTGCGTTGACGATTTAGAGCAAGCGCTTGATATAGTCTGTGGTGCGAGCGGTGAGGATGCGGCAGCTTGGAAACTCGACCTGCCGCAAGCTTCCTTCAACGGTATTGAGCAATTGCGCGTAGCCGTTTGGTCGGATGACCCTTTCTGCCCGGTAGACATCGAGATATCGCAAGCCATTAACGCAGCGGCTGCATCACTTGCCAGTGCCGGAGCGCACGTGGATTATGCAGCGCGACCAGACTTTGATCCGCAGCTCAACGAAACCAACTACGCCTTGCTTCTTATGGCCGAGATGGGCGGCGGCATGCCCGAGTCGGTTTACGACATGGCGGCTGAAGCCGTGGCAGCGGCCAATGTTGATGATATGTCGCAGCCACTGCTGCAACTGCGTGGTATATCACTGAGCCATAGAAGCTGGCTTAAACAGTCTGAGGCACGTGAGAAAATTCGCGCAAAGTGGGCCAGTTTTTTCGAAAATTTCGATGTATTGCTCTGCCCCTGCGCCATGGTTTCCGCTTTTCCACATGATCACAATCCGAATATGCATGCTCGAGTACTGTCGGTTAACGGCCAGGAAAGACCCTATACCGACATTCTCAGTTGGGCCGGATTAACACTTAACGCCTATTTGCCGGCGACGGCTGTGCCGGTTGGTATTAGCAGCGAGGGGCTACCTATTGGCATGCAGGTAGTGGCGCCATTTTTGGCCGATCGTAGTGCATTGGCCGCGGCGCGATTGCTGGAGCAACACCACCGCAGGTTTGAAGCGCCGCCGGGCTACCAGTAATGGTTCTTACAAGGTGAATGTCCTCATTACTTTAGTAGGTTAATGAAGTGAAGCTGCAACATATCGGGCTGGCTATTTTCGGGATGGCTATTTGGGGCTTCAACTTCGTCGCTATTTCGGTTGGGTTAAAAGAAATGCCGCCCCTACTATTCACCTGTGTACGCTTTGTCATTACCGCATTTCCCCTTATTTTATTTGTGCGTAAGCCGGCCCTGACCTGGTGGCAAATTTTTTCCATTGGAATGACCTTGCTTACACTTCAATTTGCCTTTTTGTTTAAAGGTATGCAATTAGGCGTAGGTGGAGGGGTCGCTTCGACCGTTGTTCAAAGTCAGGCGTTCTTCACGCTAATTATCGCCGCAGTTATGCTGCGCGAGAGGCCGGCCAAGCGTGATCTTGCGGGTCTATGTGTTGCCGCGCTGGGTATCGTATTGATCGCTTTAACCATGAGTGGTGCAAGTGCTTTAGGGGTTGTTATGATTGTTCTTGCGGCGTTTTTTTGGTCCATAGGCAATGTGCTGCTAAAGCGAGCCGGTAACGTTGATATGCTCGCCCTCATTGTCTACGCCAGTTTGTTTCCGCCTATCCCCTTGTTTCTCTTGTCTTATGTGTTTGAGGGTCCGGAGCAGATTTCAACAGCGGTATCCGGTGTATCGATTGCGAGCGCCTGGGCTCTGCTTTATATCGTGGTGGGCTCTACTTTGGTCGGCTATACGATTTGGGGCTTTTTGCTTAAAAATTATGCCGCTACTCAGGTTGCACCCTTTGGTCTACTGGTGCCCATCTTTGGCGTGTTTTCGGGGTGGTTACTCATGGGTGAGGAATTTGGCGCTCAGCGTCTGCAGGGCGCGGCACTTGTGTTTACGGGTCTAGTGGTGATTAATTGGCGTACGTTGTTGCCGTATTTGCGCCCTCGTATTTTTGGAGATAAGTCATGAAAGCGTTATGTTCGTGTGTTGTGTTGGTAGGCTTGCTTGCCCCCGGTTCTGCTTTGGGCGTGCCCGATGCACAGAGCTGGGATGTGAATAACCCAAATTACTCGGTGAGTGCCAGCCGCGTTGAGATCGATGTGGCAGAGGGCACCTGGATGAATTTGGATGTCTCCCCAGACGGGCAGACCATTGTATTCGATTTTTTGGGAGATATTTATCGCTTGCCCATCGAGGGTGGGGATGCGGTAAACCTCACTTCCAGTCATGCCTGGGACATTCAGCCACGATTTAGTCCCGATGGAAGCGCTCTTGCATTTACTTCCGACCGGGCCGGTGGTGACAACATCTGGACCATGAATTTAAGCAGCGGTGATTATCATCAGGTTACCTATGAAACCTTCCGTTTGCTTAATAATCCAACCTGGAGTCTCGACGGCAAGTTTATCGCCGCCCGTAAACACTTTACGACCTCGCGCTCGCTGGGCACCGGGGAAATTTGGCTGTATTACGCAAATGCCGCAGACAAGCAAGCCGGCCAGCAGTTGGTTGAGCGGCCCAGCGAAGCTTTTCAAAAAGAACTGGGTGAACCGATGTTTACCGCAGACGGCAAGGGGCTTTACTTCGTGCAGAACGTGACCCCAGGCAATACCTTTATTTACCACCAAGATAGTAATACCGAGCTGTTTCAGATTCGCGAAGTAGATTTGGCCGATAACAGTATTGCCAAGGTGGTAGGCGGCCCCGGTGGTGCAGTGCGGCCAACACCCTCACCCGATGGAACTAAGCTGGCCTACGTGAAGCGCGTGCGTGCGAAATCGCGTTTGTTTGTCATGGATTTGGCGTCGCAACAAGAGACCATGATATTTGATGCGCTGGATCCCGACTTGCAAGAGACCTGGGCAGTGCAGGGCGTTTATCCAAATATGGATTGGACGCCCGACAGCAAGGCTGTTGTGTTTTGGGCCGATGGAAAAATTTGGCGTATAGACGTCGCTTCGCAAAAAGTATCCGAAATTCCTTTTCGAATTCGCGATAGTCGAAAAATGTATCCGCCGCCGCGTTTTACCATAGATGTTGCTCCAGATACCTTTACCACGAAGATGGTGCGCTTTGCGCGCCCTTCGCCCGATCGCAAGGCTGTTGTGTTTGAATCGTTAGGACAACTGCACATTAAAAAGGGCGATCGCGCAGCCAAGCGCCTCACGTCGGATAAGAACGATGGGTTTGATTTTTCTCCGATTTGGGCGCCAGATGGTGATCAAGTTTTCTTCCTGCGTTGGAGCGACACCAATCTAGCGACGTTGCATCGAATAGGCACCAGTGGTGGAAAATCTAAGCTGCTTGAGTTGCCCAAAGGGCAATACACCGAGCTTGCGATTTCGAATGAGGGCAATACGCTTGCCTTCCGAAAGTTGGCAGGTAGTTCACTGCTCAATCCCGAATGGGGTGGGCGGCCGGGTATTTATTTGATGGACCTCAGTACAGGTGAGGCTCGCTTTGTGAGTAAGCGAGGAAGTCATCCGCATTTTGGCCCCAACCAGAGAATCTATGTTCAAGAGCGCGCTGAAACAGCCCAGGGGCGGGGGGCGAAAACAGCCAAGACTCGATTACTGTCAATGACGCAAAACGGAAATGACGTGCGCGAGATAGCCGAAGTGGCCAACGCACGGTCGCTACAGTTATCCCCTATGGGTACCCATATAGCGTTTGTCGATAATTTTCAGATACATATCGCGCCATTCTTTGCGTCTGGAAAATTGGTAGTGCTGGATAAATCTAAAGCGGCAAAAACTATGCCAGTGCCTGTTGTGAAAGTTAGTTCGTCGGGCGGTACCTACCTCAATTGGTCGGCAGATGGAAAACGTGTGAATTGGTCAGTGGGTTCACAAATGAAAACGGTTAGCGTTGATGACGCACTGGAGAGCGGATTCGTAGCGCCTACCAGCGGCCGTGATTTGTCCATTGAAGTACCGTTCGCAAAACCTGAGTCGAGGTTTGCGCTGGTAAACGCCCGTATTATCACCATGAATGGCGATAGAGAAGTGATTGAAAAGGGCGCTGTGCTGGTTGAGCACAATCGTATCAAAGCAATTGGCGATGTCAGGGACGTTAAGGTTCCCAAAAGTTACACCACAATAGATATGAGTGGCAAAACGGTGATTCCCGGCCTGATAGACATCCATGCACACGGCCCCTATGGCTCCGGGCAAATTATTCCGCAACAAAACTGGAACCTAATGGCCCACTTGGCGTTGGGTGTTACCACGGTTCACAATCCGTCTAGTGCAGCGCATTTGGCTTTTGCCGCAGCCGAGTATGTGAGTGCCGGATTAACATTGGGGCCGCGCATTTACTCTACCGGAGAGATTGTGTACGGCGCCAAGGGTACCAATTACAACAAAATTGAAAGTCTGGAGGACGCGCTGGCGCACATACGGCGGCTGAAGGCGCAGGGTGCTATTAGTGTCAAAAACTATAACCAACCCCGTCGTGAGCAACGCCAGCAGGTTATAGAGGCAGCGCGGCAAGAGGGCTTAATGAGTGTGGCCGAGGGCGGTTCACTCTTTTCCTTAGACATGAACTTTATTGCCGATGGCATCACCGGTATTGAACACAATGTGCCTATTTTGAATATGTACGACGATGTCACACAGTTTTGGCGCCACACGCCAGTGGCCTACACCCCCACGCTGGTTGTCACTTACGGTGGTCTTACCTCAGAAGACTATTTTTATCAGCACACTGAGGTTTGGAAGCACCCCATATTGTCGAATTTTGTGCCTCCGGGCGTGCTGCAAGCCAGATCGGTACGCCGGCCAATGGCTCCGGAAGAAGATTACAAAGATGACGACGCGGCGGCGGCAGCCAAGGTTTTGCTGGATGCGGGTATTATGGTGAATATTGGCGCACATGGGCAGCGTGAAGGTTTGGGCAGCCACTGGGAAATGTGGAGTTTTGTGCGCGGCGGTTTTAGCCCCATGGAGGCTTTGTCTACGGCGACCATTAATCCAGCTCAGTACATGGGTATGAACAACGATATTGGGTCTTTAGAAGTGGGTAAGCTAGCTGATATGGTGGTGCTCAATGAGAATCCATTGAGCGACATACGTCATACAGACCAGATAGATACGGTAGTGATTAACGGGCGGATATATGACGCTGCCACTCTTAACGAGCGGCATACAGGCGACGCCGTTACTGCGCCGCTCTATTGGCAAGGTAGACCCGAGGCTGGGATTCGCTAAGCGGCGTGGTCGCATTGTAAAGATATTGTAACAATGCTTTTGGTGCTGCGGATGTTCTTGGCATCACAATCCGAAAGCCATTAAAGTGCTTGCTCCTTGGTCATGCTTGCTCCTTGGTCATGCTTGCTCCCTGGTTAAAGGCTACTATAGTCTGTGCGGTGTATTTTGAGTATTGAGAGCAATTAAAGCGCTGCTGCTATAGTCAGCGATAGGTTATTTACCAGGAGGTATCTTATGGACATCATGAAAATGGGC
>JBLHSI010000099.1:0-10930 GCA_047626655.1 Halioglobus sp. | reverse complement strand
AACTACCCGGTGCTCCCGACACGACGAAAGGTTTGTCACTGTTCCTGGTGCCCAAGTACCTGCCAGAGGGCGCACAGCGCAACCCCGCATTTTGTGGCGGGCTCGAACACAAGATGGGTATTAAGGGCTCGTCGACCTGCGTCATGAACTTTGAGAATGCGCAGGGTTGGCTGATAGGGGAGCCCAATGACGGTATGCGGTCTATGTTCACCATGATGAACGAGGCGCGCTTAATGGTGGGTATGCAGGGACTGGGAATTGCCGAAATGGCCTTCCAGGAGAGCTTGGGATTTGCCCGTGAAAGGCTGCAGAGTCGCTCCCTCAGAGGCCCCCAAAATCCAGGCGGACCGGCCGACCCTATCATCGTACACCCCGATGTACGCCGCATGTTAATGCGGCAGAAAGTACTCAATGAAGGTATGCGTGCTTTGGCTCTGTTTACCGGGCATCAACTTGATCTGTCTGTAGCGCATCCGGATGCCGCGATAAGTGAGGGCGCGGATGACATGGTGCAGATCCTTACTCCGGTAGTGAAGTCGTTTCTGACAGACGAGGGTTTCAATAACGCCAATCAGGGACTTCAAGTACTTGGGGGCGCTGGCTTTACCACCGATTGGCCACTGGAGCAGCTGGTGCGCGATGCTCGTATCCCGAGAATTTATGAGGGCACAAACGGTATACAGGCTATGGACCTGGTGGGTCGCAAGCTTGGTTTGAAGAACGGTCGACTGATCGGTCACCTACTGACAACACTCAATGACTACCTCAAGGAGAATGCCTCACTGGTACACCACGATGCGTTAGCTGGCGCCGTAAAATGCCTGGAGGACGCCACTATGTGGATTGCTGGCAGGGGTATGGAGGATGCAGAACAGGCCGGCGCAGGTGCCAGCCCCTATCTGCGTTTAATGGCGCTGACCGTCATTGCTTATTTGTGGTCGCGGATGGCTGATGCGGCGAGGAAAAAACTGGATGCCGGTGAAGGTAATACACCGTTGCTAGAGAGTAAGCTGGTGTCTGCGGAATACTACTTCGACAAGTTGTTGCCCGAGAACAGTTGGCTACTCGCCGATATTACCAGTGGTAAAGACAGTATGATGGCGCTATCGGACGAACAGTGGCAAGCCTGAAGCCGCCCCTCTTATGCGTGTCGGAGGCGGCAGGGAGGGTGGCAGCCCGCAGCGTTCAATTCATCAGCTAGAAGTCATAGGTGTCAGCCGTGGATGAGGTCGAGTCGACGTTAATAACAGCGTTCCTAAGCCAATGGTGGCCAGTGGCAAGAAGGGTTCAAAAGGCCAAAACGGAAACCACACCGCAAGATTGGCAGACCATTGCTGCGATGTTAGAAAAACAGACGCCGGATCTTGCCAGTATGAGCCAGTAGCCGAAGCAGAAATGCCCAAAGCTAAGAATACTGTTCCCAAGGTTTTTGAAAATGCAGAGGCACTGAGCTCATTCGCCTTTTCTGCGGCCTGCAGACGTTGCTTACCCCAGGCGGCAATCCTTAATCCAAAGGCAATAAAGCCGGTCCAGTAAAATACATAATCATGGAGCAGCGGTGGACTTTCATAGTAGTAAAGGTTCCACCAATAAACGCTAAAAGGGTAAGCCCAAAGAATATAAATGCCGCCCTGCTGGATCAATTTCCATTGTTTTTGAGTGATTTTTTTACGAGTGATCTGGAAGGATGTCAAAATCATAAAGGTTAAGAAAATGTAGCCTACCGTTCCCTCTAGTTCGTCGCGCAAGACATAAATGTTTTCAAAATAGTACTCGCGAAAAAAAGTCGATATGATGAAAATGTATAACCCCTGCCATGCCATTGCCACGGCAAAGCACAAACCTACGTACTTGCGGTTGCGCAGTAGCCATCTGGAAAACACACTGGGGTAGAGTATTTGCAGCGACGATGTTGCAACCACGATATAAATAAAGGGGATAGCCAAGCGGACTGAATAACCGATCATCTCTGACACAGCAGGGCCTGTAGACATATCCAGACTGATCATCTCAAGAATGACGAGTATCGAAATCGGTATCGCAATAAGGGCAAACAATGGCCAGCCATTGATAGCTTTGTTTTTGAATATTGCATTCAGATCAACACTCATAATTATCTATTTACCCGTCTTAAATCGCCTGAGACCCATATTTAACTTTGCCACTGTGCAGCCCAATAAACTTCCCAGCCTATAGGGTATTAGAGAAGTCATACAATCACCTTAAGCTTGGTATACGAAGCGTCTATTTCATGGTACGTTTTGGAGACTGTAAATAATTTTAGTGATTTCGCGATGCCCGTCATATTGAAAAAACGATGCTACTCAGCACTCTTCGCGCTCATGGCTTTTACCCCTTGGCTATTGTCTATGTACATACTTTACGTATTTGAAAAGAATCAGGTATGGGTGGTAGAGACGCTTCATCGAGACAAAATGACAATCGCTATTTTGGTGACGGGTATGGCGCTATCTTTTTTTCTTCAATCCTATTTTTTGAAGCGTGAGAAGAATAACCATTAATGCCATAGTGTAATGCCTAGAGGTTAGCGAAGCACTCGCTAAGCTTCTGGTAGCCTCGTGTAACGCCGGGGTTCTGCGGAATTATGTGCGTTTAAATAGCGGGAGCGATTACGCCAGTGCGCAAGCGCGGCAGAATACGCATGAAAATAGCGAACTACCCAACACGAGGATCATACCGTTCATGGATATAACGCAGCCCATCAGAGAACTGGGGGCAGTGGACTCCGACGAGCTTCGCGAGGCCATTCTAGACCTGGACGCGCCGCTATGGCGTGAAGAAGAGCTACGCCAAAAGAAGTATCAGGAGGTGCATTACAACACGGAGTCTCTGATTCTTATCTTTTGCGACCACGACGACTGGCCCAACATCGATGTTGTCAAAGGCGCTAGTTGGGAGCGGCTCTCGCCATTCGCTCTGCCATTAATGCACGAGATCATAGGTAGAGTATATTCCCCCGGGGGCACCATCATCCGCGCGATGGCCGCCAAACTCACGGCTGGCAAGACCATCACCTCGCATACGGATCATCATCAATCGTTTCACCAAAGCCATCGTATCCACGTACCGATTACGACCAACAACAAGGTTCGCTTTATGATTGACGGTCGTCCCTATCGTATGAAAGTCGGCCAGGCTTACGAAATCAACAACCAAAAAACGCATGGGGTCATCAATAGCGGTGATGAAGATCGCATTAGCTTTATATTCGATTACGTACCCGGCAAAGAGGCTTCCGATGCATAAATCACCAGTAATAGCAGCGTGACCTGCCTGATCGCTACGTCGGTAGTGCGCGGTAGCAACCAAGGAGAGAGCCACGGTGGCGTGTACTTGATTAATACTGATACCGACGAACTGCTCAAACCAGTGGATTGGGACAATATGGATATCGACTGGAGCGGGCGCGGCTGGGATCGGGGGCTGCGCGGCATAGAATTCCACGACGATAAAATCTATATTGCGGCCAGCGACGAGATTATCGTATTCGATCAAGGGTTTCAGATGGTTGCGAGTTACCGCAACCCTTACCTTAAACATTGCCATGAAATATCAATCCATGGAGGCCACCTTTTTGTGGCGTCTACTGGCTACGACAGTATTTTGGGATTGAATTTGGAGACTGAATGCTTTGACTGGGGAATGAATGTCGTTACCAACGGTATGGAGTTTGTTCCGCGGCGCTTTGATCCCCAGGGTGATACGGGGCCGCGACGGCTCAACAAGCTGCATTTGAACAACGTATTTTGTAATACAGGTGGCATGTACATTAGTGGCCTTCGCAGCCGCGCGCTGTTGCGTTTTGCCGGTAAGACCTTGGGCCAAGTAAGCACGCTGCCCGAGGGCGTGCACAACGCGCGCCCATTTCGCGATGGGATTCTATTTAATGATTCTAGTGCCGACACGCTGCGCTACGAAAGCCCGGACACTCGCAAAGCCTGGCGAGTACCGCGCTTTGCGGATCACAAGCTCACGCATATAAATAAGGACGACACGAGTATTGCCCGGCAAGGCTTTGGTCGCGGTCTCTGCGTCGTGTCCGAGCAGCAAATGGCGGCCGGCTCATCACCCTCAACAGTTACTCTTTACGATATTGATGAGCAGCGCCCGCAAAAAGTCATCAATCTAAGCATGGATGTGCGTAACGCAGTTCATGGGCTGGAAGTGTGGCCCTATGCCTGGCCCAAAAACCCAGCTGCGCTGTAACTGCTCCGCAGGCAGTCTGCGTTAGCCTAACGAGCAAGCAGTGACTTGGGACGGTCCTGCTCGGGGAGTTCAAGTAGTACCGGCTCTAGATAGTCAATAAGCTCTTCAAGTTGGTCCTCATAACGTCGCCACAGCGCGACCGAGCTGCTGTAAATTGGCTGTCTCACCTGTTCCGAACTGGCGGTTTTTACCGCCCGCTGGTTTTGATGGAAGTTGAGCATATTGTCTTGCCACTCAAGGCCGCAATGCGCGGCAATTGCCCGGGCCTGAGTCTCGATGTCAGCGACCACGTCTTCATAGTTTACGCGCAGCACCTTGCCGGGGAGAACGGCGTCCCAATGCTTCATCATCCGCACATATTGAATGTAGTAATGCGCTAAATCGTAAAGATCGTAGGAGAATACCTGCCCTCTGGCGAACAGCTGCTTAAATGTCCCTAGGCAGCTGTCCAGCGGGTGACGCCGCGCATCGATCACCTTGGCATTGGGCAATATGCTGTGTAGAAACCCTATACCAGTGAAGTTATTAGGCATTTTATCGGTGAAAAAGCGCGCGCCACTGCGGTGTTTGATAGTTTTTTCAAGGTACTCCTCACCGATACCGCGAACATGGTGAGATTTGAGTTCATGCATAACCTGCGGGTATTTAATGCCGTCAGCGCGATTAAGTCCGGCTTCGGTAGCCCCGCGAAGTAAGTAGTGCAGCTCCGCCGTACCCTCAACCTCAGTATGACTGGCGACAATTTGCTCCAACAATGTGGACCCCGAGCGCGGCAGCCCCAGAATCAGAATCGGCGACTCGTCTTGAGCCCCCCAACCCTCTCGTTCGGCAAAAAATTCTGCTGTAAACACGTCGATAATGCGATCGTTCTGCGCTTCGTATTCAATTGGGTCATAGTTAACATCTGACCGTTTCTTGCTGTTGCCGCGGCTGTAAAAGTCGAAGGCTTGAGGGTAATCTTTGCGATCTTCAGAGTTTTTACCCAAAGCAAAAGAAAAAGCAATTTCTGAGGCCTGGTCGTCAGGCGTATCCGCCAGCTGCGCAAGCCTCATTTCCATGGCCTGTGTGTCGTCGTCCGAAAAACGAAAGGTCTTAAGGTTAGCTAAGCTCCAATACACTTCGCCAAAGTCGGGTTTAGAAGCCGCGCAGCGCCGATAGGCATCAATCGCCTCATCCTGCTTGCCAACGGTTTTCAGTGCGTGCCCAAGGGACAATAGAGAAGGAAAATACTGATCATCTATAACAAGGGACTGCTGCAGCCAGTTTATGGCCTTATCCAGTTCTCCGGCCCTGAGAGCATTAGCACCTAGGCGCTCCAGGGTATTTAGAGATTCGGGAGCCAATGCCAGCGCCGACAAGTATGCCGCCTCGGCCTGCTCCAGCTTTTGCTGCTCCCCAAGCGCCGAGCCAAGATTAATCCAAGCCATCCAGAAGTCTGGTGCCAGCTCGACAGTACGGCGAAATAATGCAGCTGCATCGTCATACCGTTCTCGCTTGACGCATAGCACTCCCATTAGCCTTAGCGCGTCGACGTTGTTTGGCTCCTGTCGCAGCACCTCATCGTAGATTTTCTCGGCTTTTTCATAGCCCTTTTGCTGCACATGAAGCATGGCGTCGGCGAGCGATTGACGGACCGGGTTTGCCGTCAGGGAATCGGCAAATACAGCCTCTGCCTCGCTGCCGCGCCCCATCATAGTAAGCAGCTCACCAAGACTGTGTCGAGGGCGCTGAGCGCGCGGGTCATGTTTTATGGAGCTATGCAGTGAGCGCAGTGCCTCCTCAAGCTTGCCCTGAAGCATTTGAGCCTCAGCAAGATTCTCAAAAGCAGGCGCATTTAGCGGTGTTAGGCGCACCACATGAGTCAGTTTTTGTTCAGCTTCGGCATAACGCTTTTGCTTCGTCAGTGAGATGCCTAACAAACGCAGAAGGCTAGAGTCGTTTGGGTAATTGACCAATGCTGCCAGCAAGATTGTCTCGGCGGCAGTATAGTTACCGCAGTGCATTGCTCTGCCAGCTTCTTCAAAGGCTAGTCGGCACCCATGTTGTCGCTGCGCACTGCTGTTTAGATCTTTCTCAGCGGGATTCAAATACTTCTCCTGAACACGCGCTGACCATCGTGGCTGTTATTATGGCCGGCGCTGACAATATAGAAACAATAGAAAAATCATCAGCACCTAGCTTAGCTGGGGATTAGAATGACTTCCAAACGCCTACACTAATCTCTCTTGGCCGCACAGTAAATACCCGTCCATCACCGAACCTCGGCGCAATAAACGTAATAGCTCGCTCATCCCAAAGGTTGTCTATACCTATCCATGCCGACCAGCCGTTTTCTTCCGACTCGATGGTAAAGTAGAGAGAACCGATATCGTAGGCAGGTTGGGTGTCCACGGCTGTTGAGTTCCCAACGGGAAACAACAGCACTGAGGCATTGGTGGAATTTACTGATTCTCCCGTATAGTTGTAGTCAAAACGGGCCATTGCTGACAGACCATCCCAAGGCAGATCGGTGCGGTATTCCAGGCTTGCGGCGACTTTCCACTCGGGTACAACCGGCAATGCGTCGCCGGACTCGGCCGCGACAATTATGCCGTTATTAAAAGTAACATCGTCGTCGATACGAGCGTCAAGGTAGGTTGCTGCGCCGCTGATCTCCCACTTTTCAGTAATCTTAAAGGCGATAGTACCTTCGGCCCCATCAATTGAAGCATTACCGACATTCACTGTGGTAACGCCGACTCCTTCCGGTATCCGGACGGACAGCTGGTAGTCCTCCCAATCCATCATGAATACACTAAGGTTGGTCAGCAAGCGCCCGTCCATCCATGTTGCTTTACCCCCAATCTCAAAGTTCTTCAGGGTATCAGGCTTAAATGCTAAAGGCGCTCCGAGAGAGTCCTGCAATGGGTTTTGCGCTACAACCCCGTTTTGGCCGCCTGGTCGCATACCTTCGGAATAGGTGGCATACAACAGCATGTTATCGGTTGGGGTCCAGGTGACATTGTATCGTGGACTGAAATCTTCAGTTTCCTCCGTCACCGAAAAGTCGTCCGCAACGAAGTTGAGGTATAGTGAGTTTTCTTCTACGCCTCGCTCGATATTAAACCAGCGGCCGCCCGCGCTAGCGGTGATGGTATCGGTAAAGCGATAGCTGAATTCCGCAAACAAGGCATACTGCTCAATGTCTTGTAACTGGCCGTTTCTTTCATTACCTGGTAGGCCGTTGTAGGTCGTCCCTTCACGGAACCCCTGGTCAAACCAGTCGTTGGTGGGCGTAAACCCATAGTAATACGCAAAAACTGTGCTGTCCTCCAGGTTAGACGCGAGATCATCAACAGTGCTTATGTAGTCCCAGTCGTTGTCGGTCTTCTCGTAAAATGCACCAACCAACCAGTTAAATTTGTTGCTGCCGTCATCCTTGGATACCAGTCGAATTTCTTGGGCAAAAGATTGTACCTCTTGCTTTAGGCGGATAGCGCCGGTTGGGTTCGCACCAAAATTATAGCCAACCTCAAAGCAGTTATAGTCATAATAGGCGCATTGGTAATAGTCTGCTAAGTCAGATGGAAAGCGACGTTCTCCGGTGTCCCTCTCTAGGCGGTCAAGGGATCCGGATCGATACTGCGACATATAGGCTGTAGAATCAATGTTGTAGTCGATGTCGCGGTTGTGTGTGCCACCTGCAAGGGTCAGGTCCGCAAAACCAAGATCGCCCTGAATAGTAAGCGACAGGTTATACCATTCATCTTCGGTGGTCTCGTCCTTGAACTTAACCGTGTTTAGATCGCCGAATGCGGGATTGAAGTCAAAACGGCCGTCGGTCTCAGATTTTTGATAGATAACGCCAAAATCCACTATCCAATTTTCATTAGGCTCCCAACGGACCATCAAACGAGCGCCTTCTGAGGTCCAGTCGTTAACGTCGTCCTCAGTCTTGTCCGCATTGTCCCGGTCGCCGTTGTCGGAACTGTAGAGGCTGGTTGCTCCCAGGACGTTGTCAATGTACCCGCC
The DNA here is from genome assembly GCA_047626655.1 of Halioglobus sp. Classification (GTDB taxonomy): domain Bacteria; phylum Pseudomonadota; class Gammaproteobacteria; order Pseudomonadales; family Halieaceae; genus JBALVT01. Next base: position 2,692 of record JBLHSI010000099.1, on the reverse strand, counting down.
TTCGTGGTCATAAAACCCCACTAAGCGCACCGCAAGTTTGTCGGGGATGATAACGAGGTTGGCCACACCGCTTGCATTATAGGAGGCCTCACCTTCCGCGAGGTAACCGCCCTCGAACATGACTGAGCCACTGTTCTCGGTAGTATCGGGCTTGTTGGTGACAATCTTTAGGGTTCCAGACTGAGAACCGGCGCCGTAGAGCGTCGGTTGGGGGCCGGAGAGGGCCTCCAGGCGCTCAATGTCGTAGAGACGGACATCTGGGTTTTGCCCGTCGCGGGTAATCGGAATCTCGTCGAGGTAGAGCGTCGACGAACTAATGGCGTCGAAACCGGCGGGCTGAGATATCGCTCCTCGGAAGGCAATCGTCGACGCGCCTGGGCCCGACGTGCCAAAGGAAACGCTGGTTAGATCTCGAGCGTAGTCTTCGAAGCCGCGCGCCATGCTATCTCGCAGGTCCTCGCCACTGAATGCCTGAATGTACAGCGGCACCTCCTGGATATTTTGAGCGCGTCGCCGTGCGGTGACCACCACTTCTTCTAGCGAGTAGGCACCCGCTTCCTTGCTCTGGGCCCCAGCTTCCTTGGGAATGCTGACAAGCGCCGCCATAACGCCAAGTGCCACACCAGTGTGCATGAACGGAAAATGTGCGTTTTTCTTCATTATTATTCTTCCCCAAAGTTACATGGCATTAAAACTAGGGGAAAGCGAAGCTAGAAACATCCGGCCCTATAGGGGTGATTAGAAGAATTTCACGCCGGGCGCTGGCGACAGCGGGCTGGTCTCGCAACGGCAGTTCAGAGCACAGACTGGGGATCATTGAAGCTTGCGTCTGAAGACTTTTCTGATCGGTTCTCGACGTATAGGCGCGGTTGTCCAGCGGATGGGCGATGGCTAGGGTTATAAATCGTTCTTTATATCGCACGGAAGGTACTATTGAATAGCTACGACACCATTGTCATTGGCGCAGGTCATAATGGGCTGGTGTGCGCGACTCTTTTGGCTCGCAGTGGTCAGAATGTGTTGCTTGTAGAAGCTTCCCAGAATGCCGGCGGCTTGGCTTCGACGCGGGAGTTTCACCCAGGCTTTAGTGTTTCGGTGGCGCATTCAGTGAGTCACTTCGCTCCCGAGGTGGCGCAAGAACTGAAACTATCGGTACACGGTTACCAAGTGCCAGCGGGCAGCGTTTTGAATACCGTGGGTTTGAATCTCGCGGGCGAGCACGTTGTGATCAGTAGCCAGGGCGTTGTCGGTGTTGATGCCGCCGATTCAATCAAGTTTCTGGAGTATCGCGCCTCGATGCGCCGGTTCGCTAATGCACTGCAACCTTCTTGGCTGAAAACTATGCCGAGGATTGGCAATAATAGTTTCGGTGACTTGGTTACCTTCGGCCAGCTCGGGTTGCGTATGCGCTTGCTTGGTAAGGAGCATATGCTCGAGTTTCTGCGTGTTGCCACACTGCCAATGCGCGATTTAATGGATGAGAATTTCGACAATGCGCTGCTCAAAGCCGCGCTCAGCTGGGATGGCCTGATCGGTATGAAAATGGCGCCTCGCTCGCCGAATAATGCCGTTTTTGCACTGTTGTATCGCATGAGTTCAGATGATGTGGGAATGCACTCTTTACCCATTGGGGGCGTAGCGGGCCTAGTGGATGCCCTGGAGTCTGCGGCTTCTGAGGCAGGGGTCGATATTCGATACAGCGCGCCTGTTAGCCGAGTGGTGATTGATGGCGACGAATCGGGTCAGCGAGTCACCGGGGTGGAGCTCACTGACGGCTCCTCAATCACCGCTGATCGGGTTGTTTCGTCCGCCGATCCCAAGCGTACGTTTATTGATTTGGTTGGGCCACAGCACCTGGAGATTGAGTTTACTTCCAGAGTGCAGCGGCTGCGTACCGAGGGCTATGTTGCCAAGCTACATCTTGCCTTATCAGGATTGCCGAAGTTTAGTGGACTGGCAAGCCCCGAGGGGCGCTTGATCATTGCGCCAACCATGGATCACATCGAGTTCGCCTATGACGATGCCAAGTATGGGGTGCCTTCCGTAGCGCCGGTGCTTGAGTGCTTGATCCCCACACTGTATCAGCCCAACTTGGCACCCGAGGGTCAGCACGTGCTCTCTGCCCACGTGATGTATGTGCCTGCGAATGTGAAAGGAGGGTGGACTGAAGATTCCAAGAATGCGCTGCTTAAGACGCTTCTTCAAACATTAGAGGCCTACGCACCCGGGTTAGGAGACCTGGTGTTACAGGCGGAGCTTTTGACACCGCAGGACCTGGAAAACAGCCACAGAGTCACCGGTGGACACTGGCATCATGCGGAATTCGCGGTGGACCAAATGCTGATGATGCGCCCGACCTATGAGGCTGCCCAGTACCGTACCCCGATCCCGGGCCTTTATCTTTGTGGCGCTGGTAGCCATCCGGGTGGCGACCTAATGGGTGGCCCCGGTTACAACGCTGCGCGCGAGATCCTCAAATGAAGCGGTATGACGCGATCATTGTTGGTGCTGGGCACAATGGTTTGACCAATGCCGCTTATCTGGCTCGCGCAGGGCTGGATGTGGTGGTGGTTGAGAAGAACGGTTATATCGGCGGGGCAGCGGTTACCCGCGAGATGCATGAGGGGTGGCACTACTCCAGCTGCTCTTATGTCTGCAGTATGATGCGGCAGGCTATTCATCGCGACCTAGA
>JBLHSI010000098.1:0-10948 GCA_047626655.1 Halioglobus sp. | reverse complement strand
TGGTAGCTACGGGTGGACTTGAACCACCGACCCCAGCATTATGAATGCTGTGCTCTAACCAGCTGAGCTACGTAGCCATAAACAGACGGGACTCGCTGTCCCTGAAGAGGCGCGCATTTTCCCGATTTTGTTATGGCAAGTCAAGTCCCAGAGGCTCGGCGGCCATTGCTTTTATGCGGGTATGGGGCACTATGCTCTCAAGTTCATTTTTAACCTCGGGAATACTGAATTTTGGCCAACTTTACTCTGTGGGGCGTGATCGCCTCGCCTTATCAACTAAAAATGCAGTCCCTGTTAGATTTCGCTGAACATACCTGGCAGCGCTGGCCAGATCAGGCTCCGTGGTTTGCCGGTATTCGCATGGCAGTGCGGCTGGAGAAACATCGAAAAGCCGAGTCGGTGATGCGGTATCCCCGGCGCGTGGCGGGCCTCGACGAATATCCAGCCGTACCTTATTACACGCGCGACGGCGACAATTTTTATTATGACTCTACCGGCCTTGCTCATCACCTGGACGCACACCTCGAGTGCAACAATTTGCCACTTGTCCCGAGTGACCCTACGTTGCGATTTGTCTGTCAGCTTATCGATGAGGCCTTCGATGAGTTTGGTCTATATATGGTGCATCATAATCGCTGGATTGTGTCTGCTAAGACTAATCAAATGGGAATTGTCACCGGTCGAGAAATGGGCAAGTTGTTGCCGATTGGGTTTGGTCGCTTTATCACCTGGAGCATGCCACGCCGGCAAGTTAAGCGTTGTCCCTACTTATTTAGTACAGCGCCACAGGGTTTTGATGCCGGGGTGAGCAGGGCGCTCACGCCACCTTCGCGAGAAGGCTTTCCACCAACCCACGATTTGCTCAATGACGCCTGGCGACACTATATTGATGCGTTAGAGACGCTATTGCAGCATCAGCCTTATTTGCTGGGTGACCGCTTTACCCTGGCAGATGCCAGCGCCTATGGGCAACTGAGTATGAACCTCATCGATGGCGCGGCTGCAGATCTTCTGAAATCACTAGCACCGACTACCCATGCCTGGTTGTGCGGTATTCGCGATGGTGCACATGTGGGTAGTACGGGTGAGCTTTATCTCAGTGATTATTTGCAAGCTCTGCTGGCGATAGTAGGCGCTACCTTTATTCCATTGATGCAGCAAAATTGCCATGCCTATGAGAGCGCTAAAGCGGCTGGGGAGACCTTATTCAATGAGGCGGCCTTCGATCAGGGTCGGTCGCTATACTGTGGCGAGCTGTTGGGTTATCCCTTTAGAAGCGTTGCCAAGAGCTTTCAAGTTGCGGTATGGCGTGATCTTTGCGTTGCCTGGCAGGCTCTTGAGCCAGTATCGCAGGCGAATCTTTCAACTCAGTTCCCCGTACTGTGTGGCGCCGCCTTTGAAAGCGGGTAATCTTATAGGGCGCAGCGGATTGGCCTTGTCTGTTCGTTCACTCTTTTGCATAATCACGGGATGACAAAACGATTTATAGCTGCGCTGGTCGTCGGGGTATTTTGGTCAACGCAAGGCGTTGCACAGGAGTTGGCGCCTAGAGCCTACTGGCCCGCGCCTACCGGCACTCAGGTGCTCACAGTAGGCTACAGTCATAAAACAGGCGATATTATCCCAGACCGTTCTCTGCCGCTCACAGGCGTTGATTCCAGTATCGATTCTGTTCATCTTGGCTACCGTCGCACGTTCGGGTTGTTCGACCGCACCGCAAACATTACCTTGGAGCTGCCCGCTAACAACGGCACAACCGCGGCAACCGATGACCAAGGACTAGGGTTTGAGCGAAGCTATCGAGGTGTCGGCGATATGGCCGCCGAGTTCTCGATTAACTTACTGGGTGCTCCGGCGCTGACCAGGCCAGCGTTTCGGGAAAACCTCAAACAAACCCGCCATCTGGTTGGAGCGAGTATTAAGGTGCTGGCGCCCACTGGTCAATATGAATCAGACAAACTGATTAACGTGGGTGCCAATCGCTGGGCGGCAAAAGCCGAGGTCGGTTATATCTCGGTTTTGAGTTCAAAGTGGTTGCTGGAAACGTCATTGGGAGCGTGGTTTTTTCAGGATAACGACGATTTTCTGGGCTATACAAAAAAGCAGGACCCAGTAGTGACCTTGCAGGGACACCTAATCTACCGTTTTGGGCCGGGATTGTGGGGCTCTATAAATTTGAATTACTACGAGGGGGGGCGCAGTGACATAAACGGCCAGCGTTTGGATGATATTCAAGAGGATTCAAAAATTGGCGCGACCCTCACATTTCCATTTGCCACTCGCCATGCCGTCAAGATTGGTTACACCAACGGCTCGTTGAGCGACTCCGGTGAAGCCTACGATGTATTTTTGATCAGCTACTCGCAGCTGTTTTAACGCGCGCTGCTAGACGTTAAAGCGAAAGTGTATAACATCGCCATCTTGCACAATGTATTCTTTGCCCTCTAGGCGCCACTTGCCAGCTTCTTTCGCGCCTGCTTCGCCACTGTTTTCAATAAAATCGTTGTAGCCAATAATCTCAGCGCGAATAAAGCCTTTTTGAAAATCGGTATGAATGACAGCGGCGGCTTGTGGCGCGGTGGCGCCTATTTTTACCGTCCAAGCTCGTACTTCTTGTACACCGGCAGTAAAGTAGGTTTGCAGGTTTAGCAGCTCGTAGCCACCGCGAATAACGCGATCTAGGCCCGGTTCTTCCATGCCCAAATCGTCGAGAAACTCAAGTCTCTCTTCGTCATCTAGCTCGGCTATTTCAGATTCCAACTTATTGCAGATCACCACAACCACGGCATTTTCTGTCGCTGCAATAGCATTCACCACGTCTAAAAACGGATTATCTTCAAACCCGTCTTCATCGACATTGGCGATATACATGGTGGGCTTTATCGTGAGCAGGTGTAGGGTGTTCGCTAGGGCGAGTTCGTCTTCGTCCAGACCTAGTGCCCGCGCAGGTAGTGCCTCGTTGAGGTGAGGCAGGAGCTTTTCCTCCAACAGCGCTTTCATGGCGATGGAGTCTTTGTCGCCACCTTTGGCGGTACGAAGTACTTTTTGCAGTTGTTTTTCACAGCTTTCTAAATCGGCCAACGCTAATTCTGTGTTGATGACCTCGATGTCTGACTGGGGATCAATTTTATTGGCTACGTGAATGACGTTTTCATCTTCAAAGCAGCGCACCACATGAGCTATGGCGTCTGTTTCGCGAATATTAGCCAAAAATTGATTACCGAGACCTTCGCCTTTAGACGCGCCGGCGACTAGCCCGGCGATATCAACAAACTCCATGGTGGTGGCCACTTCTTTTTCTGGCTTGACGATGTTGGCTATTAGACGTTGGCGTGGGTCTGGCACAGGTACAATGCCCGCGTTGGGCTCAATGGTGCAAAACGGAAAGTTCTCCGCGTCGATGCCCGCTTTAGTCAGCGCATTAAAGAGTGTTGATTTGCCGACGTTGGGTAGGCCGACGATGCCGCATTTAAAACCCATGGATAATTCCTTAGTGGTGCCAGTATTGCTTCATTCTGCGCTGAAGCTGTGTAGTCGTGTCATGGCTTTAGTTTCATCGCCAGCCAGTAGCAAGGGGAGGGCGTATATGGCCTCCTCTATACATAAATCGATACGCGACCGGTCTACTTGAGACGGCGCGCCCAATACATAGCCCGTCACTTTTGATGCGTGTCCGGGATGGCCGATACCTATGCGCAAGCGCATAAAGTTTTTGTCATTGCCCAGAGCAGGTACGATGTCGCGCAAACCGTTGTGGCCGCCATGACCACCGCCCCGTTTAAATTTTGCGGTGCCTGCTGGAATATCCAATTCATCGTGTGCAATTAGAATTTCCTGCGGTTCAATTTTGTAAAATCGAGCTATAGCTGAAACAGCCTGACCGCTCCGATTCATAAATGTGGTGGGAATTAACAGCCGCAAGTCGTGACCGTCGTAGTTGACGCGTGTACTTAGACCAAAAAACTTAGCTTCTACTTGCAGTGAGGTGGCGCATTGACGCGCCAGTTGATCGACAAAATCGGCCCCCGCGTTGTGACGAGTACCCCGGTATTCACTACCGGGGTTGCCCAATCCAACAATCAGTTTTATCTGAACTGTCAACGCGAGTGCCGTTCACAGCGAGGAATTAATCCCCGCTGTCGCCTTCTGCTGCTGAATCACCAGCGCCGCCTTCTGCTGCGCCATCTTCAGCTTCATCTGTTCCGCGCGGAGCAGTGATCGAAGCTACAGCTAAGTCATGATCTTCGCCCAGTGCGAGTGCGACAGAAATTACGCCCGCTGGTAGCGTCACATCAGACAGGTGAATGATCTGACCTGTCTCGACTTCAGCCATATCGACTTCGATGTATTCGGGAATGTCGCCTGGCAGACACTGAATTTCAATATCAGTGGTCTGGTGCTGAACAATACCACCCTGAACCTTCACGCCGATTGAGCTTTCTTCGTTCATGAAGTGGATGGGTACGTTCACCTTAATGGCAACTTTGTCGTCAACACGCAAAAAGTCGGCGTGCATAACCGAATCTCTGGCCGGGTGACGTTGAAGGTCTTTCAGAATCGCTTTCTCTTTTGTCTTGCCCACTTTGATGGACAAAACGTGAGAGTAGAACGCTTCATTTTCAAGCGCTTTCTCCAGATCCTTGCGAATCAGAGTGAGCGGTTGAGGGTCTTTGCTTCCACCGTAAATAATGGCGGGAACGTGGTCGGCAAGACGACGTAGGCGGCGGCTCGCACCTTTCCCCATGTCTTCGCGCACTTCGGCTTGTAATTCAAATTGGTCAGACATAGTCCTGACTCCTTTGATAAGGCACTACCATGCCTGCGACCAGCTTGGTAATGCGTTGCAGTAAACGTTGTTCTTAAGCGAACAACGCGCTAATTGATTCCTCATTACTGACCCGTCGCATAGATTCTGCGAGTAGATCGGCAATGGTTAGCTCGCGGATTTGGCTCATGGCCCTTGCTTCCGCGCTCAGTGGAATCGTGTCTGTTACTACCAACTCATCGAGTTGAGAGTTTTCAATATTGTGTAACGCGTTACCGGAAAGCACCGGATGGGTGCAATAGGCGATGACTTTTGCTGCGCCACGTTCTTTTAACGCGTCTGCCGCTTTGCACAAGGTACCTGCGGTATCGACCATGTCGTCCACTAGTATGCAAGTGCGTCCATCCACTTCACCAATCAGGTTCATGACCTGTGCTTCGTTAGCCTGTGGTCGACGTTTGTCGATGATGGCAAGGTCGGCATCATTCAGTTGCTTGGCAACAGCCCTTGCTCGCACTACACCGCCTATGTCCGGCGATACGACTATCAGATTTTCATAGTCACGACTCAAAATGTCGTTAATGAGTATGGGCGAGCCGTAGACATTGTCTACCGCGCAACCAAAAAACCCCTGAATTTGCTCGGCGTGTAGGTCAACTGTTAATACGCGGTCAACACCGGCGTTTACCATCATGTCAGCCACGACCTTGGCAGTGATGGGAACTCTTGCAGATCGCACTCTACGATCTTGTCGCGCGTAGCCAAAGTACGGCACGACAGCTGTAATTCTTGCCGCCGATGCGCGACGCAGGGCGTCGATCATCACGATTAATTCCATCAAGTTGTCGTTGGTAGGTGCGCAGGTGGGTTGTAGTATGAAGACATCCTTACCACGTACGTTTTCGTTCAATTCGACGGCAACTTCACCGTCGCTGAACTTGCCAACATCGGCCTTTCCCAGCGATAAATACAGCCTGCTGGCTACCTTTTGTGCCAGCTTCGGGTTTGCGTTGCCCGTAAATACCATCATTTTTGATGACACAGTCGCTCTACCTTTGTGGTGGGAATATGGCTGGGGTGGCAGGATTCGAACCTGCGAATGCTGGGATCAAAACCCAGTGCCTTGCCGCTTGGCGACACCCCAATAAACTGTTTACTTAACTCAGCGCAGAAATTACAGGAGACTGGTTGAGCCCTTCGGCTACGTACCCTGTCCACTGTGACGGCAGTTGCTGCTTCGCAGCTTCTGCTTCCGCCTGAGTTTCGAAGCTGACGAACGCGCAAGCGCCAGTTCCGGTCAATTTGGCTTCACCAAAAATAGCCAGCCAATTCAATACTTTAGTCACATCGTTGTGTAAGTATTCAACTATGGGCCGACAATCGTTTCGGGAGCTCCCCTCAAAAAACGCCGCCAGTGTGATCGGACAGGTGTCTCGTGTCAATTGCTCATGGGAAAAAACTTCGGCAGTACTCACATGAACGGGTGGTTTTACGATTAAAAACCAAGCTGACGGGAGCTTCAGCGGCGTTAATTGTTCGCCGATTCCCTCGGCCCAGGCACTGTTTCCGGCGATGAATACCGGTACATCGGCGCCTAATGTAGCGCCTATTTCCAGCAGGGTCTCTCGGCTCAAGCCCAGTTGCCAAAGGCGATTGAGACCCAGGAGGGTGGTAGCTGCATTGGAACTACCGCCACCCAGGCCACCGCCTGTGGGTATTTTTTTGTCGACCGTGATTGTCACACCCAAACTGGAATCTTTGCGATATTTAAGTAGTTGCTGCGCAGCCAGAACAATCAGGTTTTGTTGGTCAGGAATAGTCAAATTTTCCATCAATACTGCTATTTTATCGTCTCGCGTTGTTTCAAAGCACAGCGTATCGCCCCAATTGAGCAATTGAAACACCGTTTGTATGTTGTGATAGCCATCGGCCCTGCGGCCCATAATATGCAAAAAAAGGTTGAGTTTTGCCGGCGACGGCAACGTGAGAGGCAAGTGTGTATTCATTGGCTTGGCAGCCCCATCCATTGGCTTAATATGAGACGGGCACGGGTATCGCCGCGCTCTACTGTCAATCGGGTAGGCAGCGTGTAGTGCTGAAACTGGGCATAGCGCTCAAACGTGACCGTCCAGCCATCTTGAACCAGTTGTCGCAACAGGCCCTGTTCAATAACCTCACCGTGTACATCACTGCGGGGGGCGGGCAGGCCCTTGACCCAGTGGGTCAGAGAAGACAACGGCAAGTCCCAACCGATGTTCGCAATTGCTATTTGATTCGAGGAAATATCATAGCGACGAGTTACCCCCTTGCGGCTCACCAGCAGTTCTTTGCCATCACTATCGATGATAGTTGCGCCTAAACCCAGTGGTCCGCTGAGGGTAATATGTGTATTTTGCTGAGTTTGTTGCCAAATTAGGCTGCCAGATTCAGACTGATTGGTGGTGCGAACCGCGATCTTTCCCTTGACCCGCCAGTGGTCTAATTGGCTGAGCAGAGCCGAGCGCTGCTGCCAGCTGGAGTGATCCACTAGCGTGTTGGAGGTACTGACGCAGCCAAGTAACATTGTACTTGCGTAAAACAGCATAAAAAAACGCAAAATCGGCACTAGGGCTGGCGACCCTCTGGGTCGACGCCGTGTCGAGTCATTGTCTCAACCAGCACCTCGTGCTCGGGGTTTTTCTGAAAGGCTTCTTGCCATATCGCCAATGCGCTGTCTCTGTTACCAGATACCCAGAGGGCCTCTCCGAGATGCGCGGCTACTTCGGCGTCGGGGTATTTAGCATAGGCACGATTGAGGTACAGCACCGCTTCAGCATACTTCCCCTGTCTAAATAATATCCAGCCCATACTGTCCAGGATGGCGGGCTCCTCGGGCTCCAGTGCTAATGCTTTGGATACCAGCATGTAGGCTTCCGGGATGCGATCTGTGCGATTGGCGAGTGTGTATCCCAGTGCATTCAAAGCCGTTACATTGTTAGGGTCTTGCTCAAGAATAGTCCGTAAATCTTGTTCCATGAGCACAAGATTATTTTGTCGTTCACGCAACATTGATCGTGCATAACGTAAATCGGTAGATTCGGGTAGCTCCTGCAGCGCCCGATTGACCATGTTTACCGCGCCGTCTAGATCATTGTCTCGTGTGAGCATCTCAATTTCCAGCGCGTACAGTTGTTCTTTGCGCAAGGGGTGCTTGCCGCGAAGGCTCTCGAGATAGACACGGCTTCGATCTAGTTGCCCGGATTTAAATAGTATCTGGCTAATTCTGCCGTTTGCGCTGATAAAATCGCGGCCTTCTTGAACGGCCATATACTCTGATATGGCGCCTTCCAGGTCGCCCTCTTCTTCCAGGATACGGCCTAAATAGTAGTGTGCCTCATCGACCCTTTGGCCGATGTTTAGCATTTGCATTAGATTGGCTTTGGCTTCTAGTGTGTCGCCATTTTCTCTATTAATGAGTGCTAGCGACAACAATAGATCAACATTATTCGGGGCGTTGGCAGAGAGTATTTCAAACTGTTGGCGAGCCGCTACCATACTGCTTCGAGTGAGCAGACGGGCATATTGCAGGCGAAGCTGGTCATCTCGGGGATTGGTTTGCAGGGCTTGCTCTATGTGCTGCAGAGGTGTTTCAGCCTCAAGATCCATTAGTATCCTGGCCTCTAGCAGTAGCGCTTGGCGTTGGAAGGGACGTTGCTCAAAGACCTTGTCGAGTTTTTCTAAGGCGAGTGTACTTTTGCCCTGTTCCTCGTAGAGCATCGCGTGACTTAAGAGCAGCGCCGGATCTCGCGGAAATTCCTCGGCCAGCTTTCCCATGCCAATGCTAAGAGCCAGGCGATCTTCATCGTTCAATGACCCATAGTCGGTGAGCAGCAGGGGGAAAGGCGCATTTCTTTTGCCGCGAGCCACGCGAGCCATATACGGAATAGCCTCTACAGTTCTGCCTTGTCTGGATAAAAGCGTTGCTACCGTATTGTTTGCTTCTACGTTATCGGTTTGCAGTTCAGCCCACTGTCGCGCGGCTTTTAAAGCGTCGTCTTCGCGATTCAGAAACTGAGCTAATTGCGTTGCTCTGGCTGAGACGGCAGGGTCCGCTAGCACTTCGGCTTGCGCCAGATAGTTGTGCAAGCTGATCTCGTAAGAGCCACGACGAAGGGCAAATTCGGCGACCAGTAGTGGGTATACGCTGTCTGTCGGAATGGGGCGCTCTGGCACAGAGGCGGCGACATTTTCAGGTGCCGCGGCATCGGCTAAGCCTTCCTCCGGCGTCGCGATTTGATTGGCGCAGGCACTCAACAGGGTAGCAAGAACAACAGGAACAAGATGGTGACGCATGATATCGATAAAAACCCGAGCAGAATCTACGCCTGCATGATGCCACAGCTCAGCCGTGAAACCCATATCACAGCGAGATAGTGGTCACAGTTTTAAGCATTCGGCTTTTTGTGATTCGTAGAACTATGACAGCAATTTTTTCGCCAACTTGCTAGAATCACGTCTATGCTGGCCCACTGTGTTACTGTGCGCGCCGTTTCGCAGTGGTGCACAAGACGGCCCGCTTCACATTGGAGAGCGTTTCTCACTTCACAATGAAAATGATTGTTCTCGGAATAAATCACAATTCGGCGTCTGTCGAGGTGCGTGAGCGCGTCGCGTTTGCCCCGGAACAGGTGGGCGAGGCGCTGGCCAATGTCTGTGCGGTCGCCTCTCTCAGTGAAGCGGTAATATTGTCGACCTGTAATCGTACCGAACTGTACGTTATTCCAGCAGATGCTGTTGATGCTGCGGTTAAAGCGCAACAATTACTCGCATGGGTTGCCAATTATCATCACTTATCGGCCGAAGACTTAGAGGGTGCCGCTTACCACCATCACGACGACGCTGCATTACATCATATTATGCAAGTTGCCAGCGGTCTGGACTCCATGGTGCTGGGCGAACCGCAAATACTGGGCCAAATGAAATCGGCCTATGCTGTGGCTAGTAACGCGGGAACGGTTAGTGCCGAACTGGGACGAGTGTTTAGGCGCGTGTTTTCGGTCGCCAAGCGAGTGCGAACCGATACCGCTATTGGTGAAAATCCCGTGTCGGTTGCCTACGCCGCAGTGGCATTGTCGGGCCATATATTTTCTGATTTAAAATCTACCAGCGCACTATTGATTGGTGCAGGCGAAACAATCGAGTTGGTAGCCAGGCACTTAATCGAGGCCGGCGTTAAACAAATCGTCATAGCAAATCGAACCTTGGGTCACGCAAAAGAATTGGCGCAAAAATTCTCGGCCGATGCGATTTTACTGTCAGAAATACCGGCCCGCCTGCAATATGCCGATATGGTGATTAGCTCTACCGCCAGTCAGTTGCCTATTTTGGGGAAGGGCGCTGTGGAAGATGCCCTTAAAGCGAGAAGACACAAGCCCATGTTGATGATCGATATCGCTGTGCCCCGTGATATTGAGACGCAAGTAGGTGAACTGAGTGATGTGTATTTGTATAGCGTTGACGACTTACGTGAAATCGTCGGCCAAAATTTGCGCGGCAGAAAAAAAGAAGCGCGCAAGGCCGATCTTATTATCGCTCAGGCGGTACTGGCCTACGGCGAGGAAGTGCTCGAGTTAGCGGCAGTTGATACAGTAAAGGCCTACCGCCATCAGGCTGAACAGGCGCGAGAATTTGAACTAGGCAAGGCTATGCGATTACTCACGCGAGGCGATGATCCTGAGAAAGTTTTGGAGCAGTTGTCGCGGGGCTTAACCCAAAAACTGATACACGCACCAAGTACGGGCCTAAAAAAACTGAGCGCGGCCGGCCGTGAAGATCTTGTTGCGCATGCTAAGGAGCTGCTGGGTCTACAAAGCCAACCGAAAAAAGAAGCCGTAGAAACGGAAACAGAAGCAGAAAAAGCTACTTTTAGCGTGATATCCACTGACACATCGGAACAGACTCTACAATGAAGCCGTCGATTTTAAGTAAACTGGAAACGCTGTCTGAACGTCATGAAGAAGTTGCAGCGATGTTGGGTGATAGCGAGACCATAGCTAACCAAAATAGGTTTCGCGATTTGTCGCGCGAATATTCTGAACTTGAAACCGTCGTTCGGTGCTTTGAGAAATTTCAACAAACCGAAACCGATATCCAAGACGCGAGTGCCATGCTTAAAGACGGCGACGCCGAAATGCGCGCAATGGC
>JBLHSI010000097.1:0-10973 GCA_047626655.1 Halioglobus sp. | reverse complement strand
GGCAATATACGTGCTTTTTCGAGTGCACGAGGGTTTGAACCGGGCATGTATAACAATGAACGTCTAGGTGTTATTTTCATAAAAACGTCTCTCAATCAGAAAAATAGGGGCAGAAGAAGGGAGCCAAGGATAACCAAAGCAACGGTGTCGTATCAAGGCCAGCTGCCGGCACACGAAAATAAAGTGCCCGTGAGCCGTGTTAGGGCTTCTCCCAGTTGTTTAAATGGCGATGAAGCATTAAAATTGTGGGTTCAATCGTTTAAACCGGCGGAGCAAATCCTACGCTATCGCGCTACCGGCCCCGACATCACCTCTCCAACCACAATAGGATTCACCATGACAGACGTCTCCCATGACGGCGGGCAAATACTCGAGCAGGCCGCTACGGCTTTGACTCACGGTAAAGGGCTCATTAATCGGTCCCTGTCGGCGCTTAAAGCCGCGACGTTAGTAGACGGTCGCGTTTCACCTGCCAAGCTAGACGAGTATCAGCTGGTTTCCTACGAATTGTCTTTGTCTTGGGCGGAATGCACCGCCGCAGACTTTGCGCTCGAACACGCGCAAAAGCTAGAACGGGAAGATCCAGACAATAATCCATTCACTGAGCGCCTAGCCACCCTTTTTTGCGCAGAAGCGGTTAGCAATACAGTGGCGCGGCTGCGCACGCGTACGGCAGACTTTTGGCTAACCGAATCTGATATTAGTGCCGTCACTTCTCTGCCAACTGTTGCAGACTTCCTCGCCAGCCAGCTGAGCGCAAAAAACATGGCAAGTATCGGCGAAGCCGTGCTGGAAAGAGACGGCGACCTCGGCGCAGACCGCCTCAGCGAGCATCACACCATGATGCGCGACAACTTCAGTCGATTTACAGATGACGTGGTAGCCCCACTAGCGGAGTCTATTCACCGCGAAGATCTTATTATTCCAGAAGCCATTCTCCAGCCACTCAAGGAAATGGGCATGTTTGGCCTGTCTATTCCTGAAAGTTACGGTGGTGTCCAGGAAGATGATAAAGAAGACACGTTGGGTATGGTCGTTGTCACCGAAGAGTTGTCTAGAGGGTCATTGGGCGCAGCAGGCAGCTTAATTACGCGGCCTGAAATCCTGTCGCGCGCTCTACTCAAAGGCGGCAGCGAAGAACAGAAGCAATACTGGCTGCCAAAGCTGGCTGTAGGTGAGCCCCTGTGTGCCGTAGCTGTCACCGAACCTAACTACGGATCTGATGTAGCCAACGTTCGACTCAAAGCTGAGCCTACAGAGGGCGGATGGATACTCAATGGTGCCAAAACATGGTGCACTTTTGGCGGTAAAGCCGGTGTGTTAATGGTACTTGCGCGCACCAACCCCGATGCCAGTGCGGGTCACCGCGGACTATCAATGTTTTTGGTTGAGAAACCTTCCAGTGACGGCCACGACTTCGAAGTGAAACCGGAGACCGGCGGTGTTCTTACCGGACGTGCCATCTCCACCCTAGGTTACCGCGGCATGCATTCTTTCGAATTGTTCTTCGACGATTTGTTCGTGCCCGCCAGCCATATCATGGGCGGGCCTGAGGGTGAGGGTAAGGGCTTCTACATGGCTATGGCCGGCTTCGCAGGCGGACGTATACAAACTGCGGCAAGAGCAGTTGGTCTAATGCGTGCGGCCTTTCAAAGAGCTATTTCCTATTCCAAGGAACGTGTCGTTTTCAACAATGCGATCGGCGACTACCAACTCACACGCGTAAAGCTGGCTCGAATGGCAGCATTGTTAATGGCCTGTCGACAAATCACCTACGGCGTTGCCGATTTGATGGACCAAGGCTCAGGCGATATGGAAGCCAGTGGTGCCAAAATATTTGCTGGCAGAACCGCCGAGTGGCTAACTCGCGAGGCGTTGCAGATACACGGTGGTATGGGCTATGCGGAAGAATCACCGGTCAGCCGCTATTTCGTAGACGCTCGCGTGTTATCTATTTTTGAAGGTGCCGAAGAAACGCTTGCGTTGAAAGTGATAACTCGCTCGCTGGTAGAAAATGCAGCCGACGGAGTGGCCTCTTGAGTATTTCGATACCTGTGTCAGCACAAGCTGAAATAGGGGCGGAAGTCCCGGTAGATTTAGACAGAGTGAAATATCCCCAGTACGGACGATATTTAGATGAACTACTTCCCGGACAGGTATTTGAGCACCCACGCGGCTTCACCTTTACCACTACCAACATGCTGCAATTTGCCCGCACGTATATGCAGAGTAATCCGCTGTATCTCAATAGCAGCTATGCGGTCGCTCATGGCTTCAACAGCCTGCTGGCAAGCCCGCAAATGGTCTTTAATGTCACCTTGTCGCTGGGTGTACAAAACGATTCAGAGAAGGCCATAGCGAATTTGGGCTACTATCAGGTGCAGTTCTTGCGGCCGGTATATAGCGGCGACACCCTGCGCGCTTTTACCAAAGTACTGGAACGTAAAGATCGCGGTCCAGAAAAGCCCGGCATTACCCGTATACGTACAGTGGGCATTAACCAAAACGACGAAATAGTCTTACAGTACGAACGTAAAATTATGGTGGCTTGGCGCGGTGATCGACTGCCCACAACACCCGCTGCGCAAATCAGTCAAGAATTTCCTGAAGAGACGTCGCCGCAACTTAACTTACCGCTGGTACCCGCCACGAAAGCAAAAGGGCTTACCGGTCCCAATACCTATTTTGAAAATTTCATACCCGGCGATATTATCGTGCATGCCAATGGTCGCACCATTACTGAAGAACATATGGCCCTAACCTATCAAGTGGGTAACAGTCACCCTCTCCATTTTGACCGGATTTTCTCTAGTAGCCTGTCGGGCAAAATGTCTGGCGAGCCGATAGTCTATGGTGGCTTAATATTTGCATGGTTAGAAGGACTCGCCAGCAGAGACGTGAGCGAGAACGCCGTCTGGGAACTAGGTTTTAATGAGGGTTACCATACACAGCCCGCATTTGCCGGTGACACAGTGGGCGCGCTCTCACGCGTATTGGCAGTAGAGGATTGTGGCGGTGCACCAGACTTCGGGATCGTGACACTACAGCTCATTGGGGTAAAGAATGTCTCTGCCGCCGCAGCGCTTGAGCGCCACGGGCACGACCTCTTTGTCAAAGAGGATTCAAAACGCGGTACGGGTAAAGAGAAGATCACTGACAAAATATTCGAAATCGAGCGACGATTGCTCATTAAACGCAACCCCAGCGCAGGAGCAATTCTGTGAGTGAGAAAAGTCCACAACGCGATCGCCCTTGGCTGATGCGAACCTATTCGGGACACTCTTCTGCAAAAGCGTCCAACGAACTGTATCGAATGAATCTGAGTAAAGGCCAGACAGGTCTGTCGGTCGCTTTTGACCTACCCACACAGACCGGCTACGACTCGGACCACCCTTTGGCTCGAGGCGAAGTAGGAAAAGTGGGCGTACCAATAGATCATATTGGTGACATGGAAATTCTATTCGATCAAATCCCTCTCGATCAGATGAATACTTCGATGACGATCAATGCAACGGCCCCGTGGTTGCTGGCGTTGTACGTCGCCGCAGCCAAGCGTCAGGGTGTTGATACGGCTCAATTGCAGGGCACCACGCAAAACGACGTACTGAAAGAGTATTTGTCGCGCGGAACTTATATTTATCCACCAGAGCCCTCAGTGAGACTCACTACCGACCTAATCACCTACACGGTAGAAAATATTCCCAAGTGGAATCCAACCAATATTTGCAGCTATCATCTGCAAGAAGCGGGCGCCACTCCCACTCAGGAACTCGCCTACGCTCTGTCTACCGCCATCGCTATTTTGGATGCGGTTAAGGCCTCTGGCCAAATACCCGAAGATCGCTTTCAAGACGTCGTGGGACGCATTTCCTTTTTCGTCAATGCGGGTATTCGCTTTGTAGAAGAAACCTGTAAATTGCGCGCATTTAACCGCATGTGGGACACCATGGCAAAAGAACGCTATGGCGTAGAGGATCCGAAAAAAAGGCGTTTTAGGTACGGCGTACAGGTCAATTCGCTAGGCCTCACCGAATCACAGCCAGAAAACAATGTGCAACGTATTGTGCTTGAGATGTTGGCCGTAACGTTATCCAAAAGCTCAAGAGCACGCGCCATCCAACTCCCGGCGTGGAATGAAGCTATGGGGCTGCCCAGACCATGGGATCAGCAGTGGGCATTGCGCATGCAGCAAGTTCTGGCGTTAGAAACAGACTTACTGGAATACGGTGATCTACTGGATGGTTCACCCGTAATCGAAGAAAAGGTACTGGAACTGATTGCCGGGGCAGAGGCCGAAATGGCCAAAGTAGCCGATCAGGGTGGCATGGTCGCCGGTATAGAAAGTGGCTATGTTAAGCGCGAATTGGTGCAAAGCCACACCAAGCGTATGCGCAACATCGAAAGCGGTGAGCTTAAGATTGTCGGCGTCAACTGCTATGAGCAAACCGCTGAATCACCGCTCACAGCAGGCGATGAGTCTGGCATCATGAAAGTCGATGCTCTGGCCGAACAGGAGCAAATTGCTGCATTGCATACATTTCGGCAATTGCGCAACGCTGTTGATGTAGAACGCGCACTCAAGCAACTGCGTGCAGCTGCCGTCGATGGCAGTAACATTATGCCCCCCTCTATCGAATGCGCAGAAGCGGGCGTGACCACAGGCGAATGGAGTCAAGTGTTGCGCGATGTGTTTGGCGAGTACCGCGCTCCCACGGGCATCGACATCTCTAGCAATTATGAAGGGAATACCGAGGCACTCAACGCCGTGCGAGAACGTGTGCGCACCACCAGTGACGAACTAGGCCGACCACTGCGTCTACTCATCGGCAAGCCGGGACTAGATGGACACAGCAATGGGGCAGAACAAATTGCTGTGAAGGGTCGCGATGCTGGCTTTGAAATCGTCTATGAGGGCATACGTTTAACACCCACCCAAATCGTTCGTGCCGCCCAGGAGGAAGGTGTTCATCTTATTGGTCTTTCGGTCTTATCTGGCAGTCATCTTGAGTTAGTAGAGGACATACAGGCAGAATTGAAAAAAATTGATTCGGTAAATCTGCCAGTAACCATTGGCGGCATAATTCCCAATGACGACGCCCAACAGCTTCTCGCCAGCGGAGTGAAAGCCGTTTTTACTCCTAAAGACGGCGACATGAATGCCATAATGTCGACTCTGGTCGATATTATTCGCGAATCTAGTGGTCTAGAGCCGCTGGCTTAAATCGCACTATGAGCCCTAGTGAACTACCCAATCCCGCAGATCTCGCCGCCGCAGTTTGCCGCAGCGAGCGGCCCTCGATCGCTGCGGCACTCAACTTACTAGATGACAAACGCGATAGTTCTCGACATGTGGCTGCTGACTTTCTTACCCGTCTACAGCGCAGTAACGAACTGACGCCAAGCCATCTAATAGGCATTACTGGCCCTCCGGGCGCAGGCAAATCATCGCTAACAGCCGCACTCATCTCGCACTGGCGAAAAGAAGGACTAACCGTAGGCGTTCTAGCCGTTGATCCATCCAGCCCTATTTCTGGTGGCGCATTGCTGGGCGATAGGCTACGCATGAAAACCAGCAGTGAAGATGATGGCGTATTCGTTCGCTCACTTGCCTGTAGGGGAGAGTTTGGCGGATTGAGCGCAGAAGTATGGCCCATGAGTGTCGTAATGATGGCAGCCTTCGATATCACCCTGATTGAAACAGTGGGTGTGGGTCAACGGGAAATTGATGTTTCACAGCTGTGCGATACGACCTGCTATGTCGCTCAGCCCGGGTCGGGTGACAGCGTGCAGTTCTTAAAAGCTGGCATTCTCGAGGTGCCACATATACTGGTAGTGAACAAAGAAGACATGGGCGAAGTCGCCATGCGCACACTGGCTGAACTCGCCTCCGCGCTGTGCAAAGAGCACCCCGATGGCGTATGGCAGGTGCCGGTGCTATCGGCAAGCGCTACCCGCAACTCAGGTATTGCCGCGCTCGCTACTAAACTGCAGGAACACTATCTTCACTTGATGTCGCATAATATTTTGAGCGAACGACGACTGGCATATCAAGCAGCGTGGGCCAGCAAACGTCTGCATCGGGAATTCGGCAGTCACGGCATTGATCAACTGGGCGGTGAACAGACACTATTGAATCAACTAAAAGGCTCAGAACTACCTATATTAGAGCAGCATAAATTGCTACGGCAGCAGCTTCTTGGCAACCCTAAAACACCACTTTAAAATACCTATCATCAAGGAATAAACCCAATGCGTAGTCCCCGCGATTTTTTTTCCCCTTTGGCGCTAGGCGCCCCACAACCGCTTTTCGATAAACTGGTGAAGCCCTCGCGGATGATCCACTTTTTTGATCCTAGCAACCCACGCATGGCCGAGAAGGTACCCAGTATCGCCAGCAAGGTTGATATTTTACTGGGTAATCTTGAAGACGCTATCGCCATTGAAAATAAAGAAGCTGCACGCGAAGGTTTCATTCAAATCGCCAAAGATAATGATTTTGGCGACACCCAGCTTTGGACACGCATTAACAGCCTGGACAGCCCCTGGTTTTTAGATGATATGACCCGCTTAGTGTCTGAAGTGGGTGACAAAATTGACGTCATTATGTTGCCGAAAATTCAAGGCGCCTGGGACATACATTACGCCGATCAATTACTCGCTCAACTAGAGGCACGTGCCAAGCTCACTAGACCGATTCAATTTCACTGTATTTTGGAGACTGCACTGGGCGTCGCCAACGTAGAGGAAATTGCCAATGCCAGCCCGCGCATTCAAGGCATGAGTCTTGGACCGGCTGATTTAGCGGCATCACGCGGAATGAAAACGACCCGAATTGGCGGCGGCCATCCTGGTTACTTAGTGCGTGATGATCCAGACGAATCTAACCCCGAGTCTCCTCGTGGCACTCACCAGCAAGACCTTTGGCACTACACCATCGCCAGGATGGTGGACGCCTGTGTCGCTGTAGGTGCCCTGCCCTTCTATGGACCGTTTGGCGCGATAGATGACCCGCTCGCCTGTGAAGACCAGTTTCGCAACGCGTTTTTGATGGGTTGTGTGGGGGCCTGGTCGCTGCACCCCAGCCAGATCGAAATAGCGAAAAATGTGTTCAGCCCACCGCCAGCTGAAGTGGCTTGGGCGAAGCGGGTACTGGAGGCTTTACCCGACGGCAGTGGTGCCGTTATGGTCGAGGGCAAAATGCAAGACGATGCATCCTGGAAGCAGTGCAAAGTGATGGTTGACTTGGCCCGCTTGATAGCGGAAAAAGATCCCGAACTAAAAGCGCTATACGGCTTCTAAACCGCGTGATCTTCGGCGGGCTGGTTAATCTCAATCAGCACGCCGTCGCAACTTCTGGGGTGAATAAAAATCACTCGTGAGCCATGGGCTCCCGGTGAGGGTGCATCCGCCAGAAATTGGTAACCCTTCTCTCGCAACCGCGCGACGTCTTCGTCGATGTTATCCGACCGGAAACACAGATGATGTAGCCCACCACCTTTTTTCTCCAGATAAGTGGCCACTGGCCCCTCACCGTTTAATGGGTAAACCAGCTCTATGCTGGTAGGAGGCAGGGGTAAGAAAGCGGCGGTTGTTTTCGCTTCAAGCACGTCCTCGGTGCCGCCCAAAGGTAGGCCAAAATCTTTAACAAAACGTTCGATGGCCTTGTTGAGGTCAGGTACAGCAATAGCAATATGATCCAGAGCAGTAATCATGTCTATATGTCTCCTTATAACTGGGCGAGGAATTGATCGGTACACGCTATGCGACGACGGGCAATAGCTTCTGCAGATTCTTCTATAATAATTTCATCGGGCGTAATTTTGAAAATGGTCTGCCCCTTGCTGATGATAGTACCGTCAACATCTACCAGCACTTGATCCACAGTACCAGAAAATGGCGCATAGACCTTGTTGAACATTTTCATGACTTCCACAATAAACAGAGGGTCGCCCGCGTCAAAGTGATCGCCCTTGTTGACATAAATATCGTGCTCAGGCGTTTCGCGCGCATAGAACATGCCGCCACTTTCGGAAACTATCTCATCTGAGTTGGCGACAGGTGGTGGCACCAAAATTTTAGCCATTGCATCCTGGTGATCAGGAATCACAAGCGACGCAGGAATAGAGATAGTGAGATCGGAGTTCACGGTTAACGCATAATAACCGGTGTTCTCAGCAATACTGGGCAATACTGCAATAATATCGGTGCCTGCTTGATAGCCAAAATGCGCACCGCGCACGAGTGTCCAACTTGCCTCGTCGAAGCCTTCAGGGGACTGTTCGCAATCCAACAAGCTGCATAGCTCTATCCAGTCTTCGGCTGGCAAACGGTTGTTAAGTTCGTCATAAAAGGCCAGAGCGGCCTGTAGTATATCGTTATCGTGATCCCAGATCATCGATGCTGCCGGAGGTGTGTCGCCCGAGACGTAGTCCATATTTAGAAAGTGGTAGGTGTCGGCCAGTAACTCCATAGGGTTTTCGTTCCAGCATATTTTACTGTCAATTAGTGTGTAACAATCTCTATTGACGCTCAACCAGCCACTCAGTATATGCGGCTCTTGGAGCAACAGCGCAAGAGGACGCAGCATTAGCGATTCTTTTTGCTGTAATGTTTGCGTTAAGGCCGCCTGACTTTCACCTTCCATATCAATCAACGCGCGTTTAGATACCTGCTTATAAGCGCTCGTGATATCAAGATTATTAGCCTGCTGTTTCAGCTCCCCCACGGCGGTTAAGTAGGGAACGATAAAACCGGTAGTGGGCCGGGCATTAATGTTCTGCCCGATAAACCAATTTACCAGGCCGTAGTGAAACTCAAGATTGGTCGACAGATCTTTGCCGCGCATGCGAGTCTGGCGAATAGTCTCGGCCATCTGTTCGTAGGCGTCCAGTCGCGAGTCACCCACTGTGAGCAGTAGCGCGATATTAGAATCGTAGGCACCAGCCAATGTGTACTTCATAAACACATCGGTATCGGGATTGTGGAGGCTAATACCTTGATCGTCACGGATTTCAGTACTGCTCGCGTCACTCCATGATTCGATCACACCACCAGCATGGGGCTGCAGCGCCTGAGAGGTTGCATTCAACCGTGCCTCTACGCTGTCGTTTTTACGCAGCACACGAACCGGGCGCGGCAACTTACTAGCGTGCGCTGCCAGCAGTACCATGGCCTCTACTAGAGACTCCACCACAAAGTGCTGGGCACTGTCGTCGGGATTTTCAAAGCGCAGTGAATAACATAGCTCTGTCACTCGGTGTTCAACCTGGATGCGGGTATTCATTTCCATGAAGAAATGCTTGTCCCGATCTACGATACACTCAAAAGTCGATACCGAGTCTAGACCAACGGCTTCACTAAAACGCTCAGCCTCATCTTCCATCGCCGTGAGCGTAATCAAGTCCTGCTTTAACACGGCCAATTCTTCGCCCTGCCCGCTCTGCTCAGCCTGCTTAATGGCTTTGCCTAGAGACTCTACAGTGACAGATACTTCGAGTAACTTTTGTTCGTGCATTTGTAACGAGCAATCGCGACCGCCCATCGACATAGACCACTGGCCATTGCCAATCACTTGTATTTCCTGGTGCCGCGTAGTCTCAATATTGAGTTCAACCAGCACGTTTTTATTGTCACCTACACCGGTAGTCTTCACCTCATTAAGAATTTCTCGCACCATCTCTGCGGTGCGCTCGCCTTCACCAATACCAAGAATACGTTGACCCTTGCCGCCGCCACCACTGATAGCCTTGAGCCGCACGCGGTTTTGCGGATAGTCGGCAGTCATTCTTGCAACTGCTTCTGTCAATGTTTCAGACAGCTCATCGACGGTGTACAAATCGATGCCCTTATTATACGAGGCCGCTAGGACCAAGTCGGCCTTGTCTTCCAAGGTGATAGCTGGATCTGCTATCGCGCCCTCATCTAGAGACAAGCTATGTTCTATAATCAGCTGTTGCAGCGCAGCCAAATCTGGGTGTTTTTTCAGTAGCGTGAGCGCCGTGCCGTTGTCGATACCGGGTGTCACAGAGACACCACATTTCAATGCGGTACGCTTAGCTTCATCCTTTAGGCCGGCATCGTGAACCGTGCGCGAGCAGGGGCCAATGAATATGAGGCCTGCCTTTTCCATGGATGCCACCATGGCTTCATCTTCTGCCATAAAACCGTAGCCGGCAAAGATTGCGTTGTAATCGTTGTCATGTGCGATGCTAATGATTTGCGCTATTCGTTGTTCGCGCTCCTCTTTGTTCGCGCCACTGTAGTCCGGCACCCGATGTACTCGATTTGGATTAGTCAGGGTACGCAATTCTGGAGCACTCGCATTGCGATAGACAATCGAGTCTTTCTCAGATAACAATATACCAAAATGCTCAATGCCCATTTCCGAGAAAACGTCCATGGCCTCTTTGCGAATAGGGCCGCGACAAATAATCAAAGGGCGGATATGAGTGCAGTCAAACTGCGCAATCCAGCTCTCTGATTGGTTCCCCAATCGTCGATCGCGATGAATTAGTGGATTATCTAAATAAAATTCGTTGGACACGCCTGTCTTCCCCTTAGTGAAATTCACGCTGTACAGTTTGTAGTGGCGCTGCCTGATAGCGACGCAGATAAAATGCCATGTTCTCTGCCAGTACCTGCCGTAAGTCGGAGGGCATCACGATTTGCGAAATAGATCCTAGACTCAGCGCCTCGTTGGGATTCATTAACTCGCGCTCATACCGCTGGGCGAGCAGTGCCTCTTCGGATTTAACCCACTCTTCAATCAATTCTTTCGCTGCATCAGCAGCTTGATCCTCTGACAGACCGGCGCTGACCTGCGCAGCCGTCTCAATCTTAAGCTTGTCGGGTAGCGAAGCTTGCATTTTTCGCAACTCGGCTTTGTACACATATTGGACACCGGCTGGGCCCATCACCGCCACCCGCGTTGTGGGCAGCGCCACTACAAAATCTGCACCCACGTTGAAGCTGTT
>JBLHSI010000096.1:0-11012 GCA_047626655.1 Halioglobus sp. | reverse complement strand
TCTATGAGTGATTACGGTACGGTCACGATAGAGCGGCAGGGCGCGGTGGCCATTGTGTCGATGAATCGCCCCAATGCGCTTAATGCCTTTAACGCCGATTTGCGCCGCGAATTGACTCTGGCAGTCGAAGAAATAAACGCCGACGACGTGGTCAGAGTGGCCATACTCACCGGCGCAGGTCGAGCCTTTAGTGCAGGTGCTGATCTTTCCGAAAAGGCAGGGCCAAACGCGAGTGTCATCGACCAGTTAAATAATGAATACAAACCTGTACTGATGTCTATCTGCAACGCACCAAAACCTTGGATTAGTGCCGTTAACGGGGCCGCTGCTGGCATAGGCAGTGCGTTTGCCATGAACTGTGATTTAACTGTGATGGCCGAAGATGCCTATATTTACCAGGCGTTTGCCGCTATTGGATTGATTCCTGATGGTGGAGCAACATGGCACTTGGCGCGCACGCTGGGCCGAAAGCGGGCCTATGAACTAATCGTATCCGGTGAGAAAGTGGGCGCCGAAAAATGTTTGCAACTAGGTTTGTGTAACCGCATCGCAACCAATGAAAATTTGTTGTCAGATACGATAAGCTGGGCGCAGGAGCTTGCGGCTAAATCCCCACTGTCATTGCGTTATGCTAAACAGGCTCTAAATGATGCTATGGATTGTAGTGTTGATGAGACGATATCCAATGAGGCACTGCTACAAGATATTTGTGTTGCCAGCGAAGATGCGCGCGAGGGTGTTGTCGCTTTCATGCAAAAAAGGCCAGCCGACTGGAAGGGACGCTAGTAAAGCTGTGTTTGCAAGCGCTCAGCCATCCTGAGAGTATGAGATACGATGAGCGATGATCTAAGACCAGAACTAACCGCACTGAACGAGCGTCTCGCAAGAACGGGCGATGAAGTCCGCGATAAAGCTCGCAAAAAACGCCACAGCAGAGGTTACCGTACTGCGCGCGAAAATCTTAATGACTTAGTGGATCCAGGCTCGTTTTTGGAATATGGGCGCCTCGCAGTAGCGGCGCAGCGTAATCGCCGCGATTACGAGGAGCTGCAATCGAGTACCGCTGCCGATGGCATTTTGATAGGTAGCTGTACTATAAACGCAGAACATGTTGCCGCTGGTTGTGCCAACGCTGCTGTTATCGTCAACGATTTTTCGGTGCTTGCCGGTACACAGGGTTTCTTTCACCATAAAAAACTAGATCGTATCTGCGAATTGGCCGAGAACTTGGGGCTGCCTATTATTATGTATACCGAAGGTGGTGGTGGTCGACCCGGTGATACCGATGTTACAACTCAGATCGCTGGTCTTAACATTAAGTCTTTCAGTACCTGGGCAAAGCTTAATGGCGTAGTACCCCGTATAGCGGTTAACAATGGTTATTGTTTTGCTGGCAACGCAGCACTGTTTGGTTGTGCAGACTTTACTATAGCGACAAAGAACTCCTGGATAGGAATGGCTGGCCCTGCAATGATTGAAGGGGGAGGCCTGGGTACTTTTGCTGCCACTGACATTGGACCGATCAAAGTACAAGAGAGGAATGGGGTGGTTGATATCGTCGCGGAAGACGAGGCCCATGCCACACGCTTGGCGTGCCAGCTGTTGTCGTATTTTCAGGGTACAGTGAATGACTGGACAGCGACCGATCAGCAGCCGCTGCGCGATATTATTCCGCAGGACCGGCGCTGGGCGTATCCGGTACGCAAGGTGATCGAAACCCTCGCCGACAAAGGATCATTCCTCGAGCTTAGACGTGTTTATGGCCGCAGTGTTGTGACCGGCTTTATACGCCTAGAGGGCAGACCGCTGGCATTGATTGCTAACGACTGTCAACAATTGGGTGGGGCTTTGGATGCCGAATCCTCTGAGAAAGCGGCGCGTTTTTTAACCATATGTAACGCCTTTAAGTTACCGGTACTGTCGCTCACCGACACGCCCGGCTTTATGGTGGGGCCCGACAGTGAAAAAATGGCGGCAGTGCGGAGAATGTCATCGCTATTTTTGGCCGGAGCTGCTCTAACGGTGCCGGTGGTCGCGATATTTTTGCGCAAGGCCTATGGTCTTGGCGCTATGGCGATGACGGGGGGCAGTTTCCTGGCACCCGTCTATGCAGCGGCTTGGCCGACAGGTGAGTTTGGTGGAATGGGCCTGGAAGGAGCCGTGCGTCTAGGATACAAAAAAGAGTTGGATGCCGTCACCGATCCGCAGGAACGCGAGCTACTGTTCGATAAACTGGTCGCGCGAATGTATGAGGTAGGACGCGCTAGTGAAGCGGCTTCCCATCTTGAAATCGATGCGGTGATCGATCCTGTTGATACTCGCTGCGTGATTTTACAAGCTTTGAATTCAGCGCTCGTCGCGGCTAAGCTCTAGTTTTGTCTTCTGATAGCACGGTGTATGTATCGTGTTTTAATCAGGTATTGCAGGCGGCATCTGATCAGGGTGTGGGTCGCAACAAGCTGTTAACGCAAGTAGGCATCGCTCAGGCTACTCTCAAGACCGCGAACGCTAGATTACCTATCGCCCTCTTACTAGACCTGTATCGACTCGCCGATAGCACACTGTCAAATCCCGATTTGGGCTTGAATGTGGGAAGAATTTCTTACTTTCAAGGCCTGAACCTGCATCTCTACATGACCACTATATGTCGCAATTTGAAAGAGTATTTGAATGTCATACCCAGTGTCATTAAATTACGTGGGGATCTGGGTCGTGTTCTGATCAAGTCTGCCGGCGACTATATTCGCCTCGAATGGCACCCATTAGATTCCTCAACGAATAGTTTGCGTTACCTATCGGATGAGATGCTGTCTTCTTCGGCGCTTATTGTTGGTTCAATTTGCACGCGGCCTGTGCCTGTTTATGCCGCCGAATTTTGTTATTCAGCGCCGCATAAGCTCGACGCCCTAATCGAGACATTTGGTCCCAGGCTGTCTTTTGATTGCGCTGTTAGTTGCCTTTACTTTCGCCGGGACTGTCTGCGTTTTCCACTAATAAATCTAGGCTACGACTTGGGAGTGGAATTTGAGGCCGCGCCGCGCTCATTGCTTCAAGATGCTGACATCGAGGACTCTTTTCTATCTGATTTGGGTACGGTTATGCGGCGCGCTCTCCCCACTGGCAGTTTGAGCATCGACGGAGTTTCTGCGGATATGGGGATTTCAAGGCGCACCTTGCAGCGGCGATTAACCGCTAGAGATACCAGTTTTAAGAGTCGTTTACAAAATTTGCGAGAGGAATTGTCTATGCGATACCTAGCTGACCCTCGCTTGAGTATTACAGAGACAGCTTTCCTGTTGGGATATTCTGACCAAGCGTCATTTTCAAATGCGTTTCGCGCCTGGCATGGATCTTCCCCTAGCGAATATCGTAACTTAGGATGACGTTTTCCTAGACGGTGACAATTAGCCGCAGCGCCTGCAACTGAAGGTTGGCGTGCCTGATGTGTATGCCGCATTCTTCAATGATAAATTCAAGGTGTGCGATCTCTTCGGGACGAATACTCGGGTTCACTAACTGCAAAGCTTTGAGGCGCTGCAGCTCTTCCCCAAGTACTGCGTTCATACGTGACTCCGCCTCGACCAATAGCACTTTTAACTGAGTTTCGGCCATGGCGGTTGCCATCGTCATTTTACTTTCTACTTCGCTGCGAACCTGTTTAATTATCGCCAAGGCAGTCGACTTACCCACGCGTTCAACAAGGGTATTGAGTCGAGCATGGGGCAGTAGTGCCGACAGGTCTTTGCCTCTCGCATCTACCAGCAGACGCATCGGTGAAAGGGGTAGAAAACGCTCTACCTGTAACACCTTGGGCGCTACGCAGTTGATGGTGAATAATGATTCCAGCAACATGGTGGCGGGGGGAATGCCTTTCAGCTTTATCGTGCCCAGGGCGGCATTACCCAATTCTGTGGAATGAACCATATCCATGGCTTCCACGATCATCGGGTGTTCCCATGTCATGAACTCCATATCTTCGCGGGCCAGCGCTTTTTCTCGGTCAAATGTAACCGTTGTTCCCTCCTCGGGCAGACGAGGAAAATGCCCCGTGAGCATATGATCGGAAGGGCGCAGTATGAGGGTCGCGTCCGAGTGGTGCTCGATGTCCACGCCATAGGCTTCACACAGTGTTTCAAGGTATTCCTGCAGGGCATTGCTATCTTCGTCTGCCGATATCTCCTCTATTAACCTATTTGCCACCTCAGGTTTACAGGAGTTACGCTCAAGTAATCGGTCGCGACCTTCGCGCAGTTCCAGCCGAGTTTGTGCCGTGAACTCCGCTGTATCGCTCACTAGTGCTTCAAAATCGGCGGTCGGATGCTCTAGTTGCTGCCACAATCGCTCGTGAAATTTTTCGAAAATAGTGTAGCCGGCGGAGCAGCTGTCGAGGAACAGGTTGAGGCCACGATCATACCACTCGAGTAATTTTTCCTGAGCGGTATTCTCCAGATAGGGTACGTGAATTTCGACGTCTCTTGACTGTCCGATTCGATCTAGGCGGCCGATGCGCTGTTCCAATAAATCGGGATTTAGAGGGAGGTCGAACAGCACCAAATGGTGGGCAAACTGGAAGTTGCGTCCCTCACTGCCTATTTCCGAGCATACAAGACTTTGTGCACCGTTAACCTCATCCGCAAAATACGCCGCAGCGCGGTCGCGCTCTATAATTGATAAGCCTTCATAAAACGCTGCCGAGCGAATGCCAGCTCGCATATGCAGGTAGTGCTCCAGGTCCAGAGCGGTCTTTGCGTTAGCGCAGATAACCAGTACTTTCTCAGGACGGAGCTCTTTCAGAGTTAACTCGAGCCACTTTACCCTCGGGTCAAAATTTATCCAGCTGTCATCGAGATAAGGCTTTTCTGGATGTAAGGAACTTTCCAGATCAAGCCGGGCAAGCACATATTCTTCGGGCGCGGGTAGCGGGTAGCGATGTAAAATTCGGTCGGGAAAACCCTTGATAGCGGCACGAGTATTTCTAAATAACACTCTTCCGGTACCATGTCGGTCTAATAATTGGGCTATGGTCGCGTCAGCCGAGCCGCTGCTATCGATGTCCGCGGGGAGCTTGGGCGGCAGATTTCCGGCCTCGATAGAATCGACCCATTCACTGAGCTGTTTATAGTCCTGTTCTTCTTGTTGAAACGCAGCAAGGTCGTGAAATCTTGAAGGGTCCAGCAAGCGCAATCTGGCAAAGTGAGATGCTTGACCAATTTGTTCAGGTGTTGCTGTGAGCAATAGCAGTCCCGCTGTCTTTTTGGCCAGTGCCTCTGCCAGTAGGTAATCCTGTCCAGCTTCCTCCTCAGACCATTGCAGGTGATGGGCTTCATCGATGACAGCCAAATCCCATTGAGCTGAGAGGGCGAGTTCTTGCAAATCTTCACGGTGTTCAAAAAGTGTCATGCTGCACAACACTAATTGCTCGGCTTCAAATGGATTATCTTCTTCCATTGAGGCAATGCGATCTTCATCAAAGAGTGCAAAGCGCAAATTAAAACGGCGCAACATTTCTACCAGCCATTGATGTAGCAAGCTCGGTGGAACCAAGATAAGAACGCGGCCGGCGCGGCCGGTGAGCAATTGCTGGTGAATAATCATGCCCGCTTCGATTGTTTTCCCTAAACCTACCTCGTCTGCCAGCAGAACTCTCGGTGCGTGCCGTTGGCCTACTTCGTTGGCGATGTAGAGCTGATGGGCAAGTAAGCTAGTCCGTGAGCCAGTGAGACCTCGACTGGGGCGACCCTGCAATCTGTTCAGGTGTTCGAATGTAGCGACACGCAAGGCGAAGTCGTGGTGCTTATTAAAATGACCGTTGAGCAGTCGCTGCTGTGGCGTGGTTAGCTGTACGAAGGCATCCAGCTCCAATTCAGAAACAACAACCTCTTGATCATGATGGTCAGTGCCGGTATAGAGCAATATTCCATATTGTTCATCGACCGAAGTGACCAGTACCTCGGTCTCGTTCACCGTCGATATAGAATCACCTTCTTTGAATCGAAGTCGGGTTAGCGGGGCGTTTTCTATTGCGTAGGTACGCTCCTCTCCCACAGCGGGGAAGCTAACCGTGACTCTGCGGGGCTCAATTTCCACGATCACACCCAAACCGAGTTGCGCGTCGGCGTGGCTGACCCATCGTTGTCCCAAAATATATTCCATATCAACCCGTGTGTTTAAAAAATAGTGACAGGCTGTTTTCTCTAGCCTGAGCAAGTAAGCATTCTACCGTGCAAGTTTTGATTTGGGATATTTTTTCGGCAATAAATGGCAAATAGAACGGCGCATTTGGTTTTCCGCGGTAGGGGATAGGCGTTAAGTAGGGAGCATCCGTTTCAAGCACTATTTTTTCGAGCGGGGTAGCAGCGACGATTGCTCTGACATTGTCGGCGGAATTAAATGTTGTAATACCGTTAAATCCGATGAAAAACCCTTCTTCCATACAATATTCTGCCAACGGCAGTCCCGAGGTAAAACTATGAATAACCCCAGGCGTGCTAAGTTGACCGCTGAAATTTTTAAGAATGCTGCGAGTGTCCTCGTCTGCCTCACGCGTATGTATTACCACGGGCAGTTGAACATCCACGGCTAATTGTAATTGCCTTTCGAATACCTCTCTTTGTACCGCTCTGTCAGCGTGATCATAATGGTAGTCCAGCCCAATCTCCCCCACGGCTACAATTTTGGGGTCCTGACACCGCTCGCGAATAATACGCTCTACATCGTCCGTATAGGCGCTCGCCTCGTGAGGGTGCACACCTTGTGTGCCCCATATGTCATCACTATGGTGGGCTAACTCAAGTACCCGGTCTAGGTTGTCTGGCGACACGGCGATGGTCACTATTCGCTCTACGCCAACCTCGCGAGCTTTTGCCAACGTAAGTTCAAGCATCTCGGGTTCGAGATAGTCAAGATGGCAGTGCGTCTCGATTATCGGCGTACTGAATATGGGTATTTCTCGCCTACTTTTTTTGCTCATGACTTCGCGCTTTGCCTGATCTTGGGTTTCGCTTTGAATTTTGGCTTAATCTTGGCTTTGGGTTTTATGCTGACCTTCTTCGCCTTCGCCTTCGCCTTCGCCTTCGCCTTCGCCTTCGGTTTAGGTTTAGGTTTAGGTTTGGGCTCTGCTTTAGTCTTTGCCTTTGATTTTTTACGAGAAACAGGTAGTGCTTTGGAGTCGACTTTCGGTTTTTCCGTCAGTGCATCGGCTGCCAAATAGAGTTCATCATAGGATGCGTGCAAACAGTCATGATAGAACTGAGGATCGGGCATAATATCCCTATCTGCAAGCACAGATAGCGTCAATTTACCCGAATAGCTAAAGACCAAATGGAAAATCCCCACTCCCGGTGTGAGTAATCCCAGACCATAATAGTCGATCATCTTGGCGCCGGCGCAGTACAGTGGAAAACTCGGTCCTGCAACATTGGAAATAACGGTGGAGATCGTCAGAGGCATATGGCGCGACAGTTTGTTGCGTGACCACATACCAGAGGCCGCCTTCATCAGAAAGGGCGAGAATGCGCCTGCGATCTTCAGCGCGTCTACCATGGGGCTATGCTCACCATGTTCTTTCGCTTCCATCGTAGAGTGATGTACTGCCTGTAAGCGATCCAGTGGGTTGGAAATATCGGTATGCAGTGATGCAAATACCGAACCTACTTGATTATTGTCTTCGGTGGTCTCTCGTCTTGTGCGCATGTTGAGCGGCAGTCCCGCTACAAGCGATCCCTGAGGTACTTCCCCTTTGGCTTCCAAATAGCGTTGCAACGCACCACCAATGACCGCCAATGCCACATCGTTGAGAGTTACTCCGGCAGCGTTCTTAATACTCTTGAATCCGCTCAGGGGGAATTCTGCGGCATCAAATACCCTGTGTGGTCCTACCGGCTTGTTCAATATCGTCTTGGGGGCAGAAACATCGGGAGAGGGTATTTCCTTTCGAGCGATCTGCAGCAGATACTTACTCATGTCTCTAGCGGTCGAAATTGAACCTCGAATTAATCCTACGGTATTTTTGAGGCCGTTAATCGACGCCTTGGTCAATAACTCAGACACCGGCGGCTCACTGTCAACCAAGCGTGGTTCAAATGCAATAAGGTCCTGTTCGTGTGCTGGTTCTGCGACTAAGTCATGCAACAACTCCATGAAGGATGAGCCGCCTGCGCCATCAACGAGCGCATGATGCATCTTGGTATACACAGCAAAAGAGCCCGTAGGAAGGTGGGGTACGTTGTCCAAGCCTTCTATAATATAGGTCTCCCAAAGGGGCCGTGACATATCTATGGGGCGTGAGTGGAGTCGCGCCACCTGAATACACAGTTGACGCCAATCGCCAGGTTCTGGCAACGCAATGTGGCGTAGATGAAATTCAACGTCAAAGTTGGCATCTTTCACCCAGTAGGGGCGATCTATTCCCCCAGGGACTTCCAGAAGGCGGGTACGAAATAGAGGCTGCTTGTTCAGGCGTCGCTCAAAACTGGCAATAACCTGCTTAAAGCGAACCAAGCCGCCAGGCGCGGTGGATGGGTCATAAATGCCGAGGCCTCCAATGTGTTGTGGCGTGTTGGTTTGCTCCAGGTTAATGAAAGCTGAATCTAATATGCCTAATTGTTTCATGGGGCTTGGTCTCTGGGGGCGTTAACGTAACGGGAGTAATTGTAGTTCATAAATTGAGTTGTAGAACGATAGTTCATGCATTCTCGATGACCATAATGGCACCCTGGGCGCGAATCCCGGAGTGATCAATCTCCCATTCCAGAAGTTCCGCACAATGCCGTTCCATGCATTGCTGCGCCATGGTAAAAAACGGTGCGCGCTCTGGGTCGGCAATAATAATCTTTTTAACACCCGCCTTGACGGCTCTTCCTACCAGATTTGCTACTGGCTTCGCCAATTCGTCCCAAAAACAGATGTCAGCTGCTATTAGCATGTCAAACTGAGACAGCTGTTCGACGCTTAGACGCTCCAGTTTTGCCACAAGCGGCGTGGTGGTCACCTGGTTAAGCACGGCAACGGCATCCAGATAGGGAAAAACATCCCTGTCGGCGTCTACCGAAGTGACCTCCATACCCAAACTTTTTGCGCACCAGATACCGGCTATTCCCCAGCCACAGGCAACATCCAAAGCTGAACTGCAGTGCTCTGGAGGATTCTTCTCTAAATAGTCGATGAGCAGACAACTGGATTTCCACAGCTTGTTACCGTGTATCGATGGCTGAATATCTTGTCGTCGCACGCGGCGGATCGCAGGATGTGAGCTGGTCGGTAAGATAGCGCCGTGGTAGCGATACTGTTGGCGCGGAGTTGCTGGTGTCACAGTGTATTTCCTGATGAATAAACTGGAGGAAGAAAACCAGCTGAGTTAGTCTTGTGTAGACTGGCATTTTACATCAAAGACGATAAAAATGTTGATGAAACGCTAGAACTGGAGATTGTCCATGGATGTGGCAAGAGCAGCAGTAGAGCTACTCGAAAAAAATAAGCCAAGACAGGAAAGAGCAAAGCGTACCTACGAGGCCATTCTCAACGCAACCGCTGCGTTATTAATTGAAGTGGGCGTCGAACGGGTATCAACCAACTTGATAGCCGAGCGCGCTGGCATTACTGTGCCCGCCGTATACCGTTATTTTCCTAACAAATACGCCGTGCTTCACGCCCTAGGCGCTGTGCTGATGGATAAGCAAAATCAGGTTTGCCAGGATTGGTTTAATGCCTATTCAATCGAGGGCGGTAGGCGTGCGTTACTGGAGAACGTACACGAACTGCTCACATTCACGTATCGGATTACCAAAGAGCAGTCGGCAGGTCGAGAAATTTTACAGTGCCTGCGAGCCGTTGCTCCGCTTCAGGAACTCAGGTTGCGATCACATGAGATCGTCGCTCAGCAGTTTTCCGCTATGTTGGCGCAAATCATTGGAGGCACAGAGCACCAACAGCTCTCAGTGCACGGCCGTCTATCTGTGGATACAGGCTATGCGATTGTAGAAATGGCTTTGGAAGATACCGCTATACCCGCCGCCGATACGCTCAGGGAGGGTGCCCATATGATCAGTTTATATTGGGCCGATGTTCTGCGCCAAAATCATTTGGACTTTGCCCCCGTGGCCGAGGGCACTTCAGTTTAGCGAGTGTGGTCGCTAGAATGCAGCCTAGCCCTTACTAGGCGAGACCCTCTACATCTTCAGCTTGAGGGCCTTTGTCGCTGTCGGTTACGACAAACGTGACACGCTGTCCGTCACGGAGACTGCGACGGCCTTCGCCGCGAATGGAACGAAAGTGGACGAAAATCTCCTCGCCATTTTCCCGGCTGATAAAGCCGAAGCCCTTAGTCACATTAAACCACTTAACTTCGCCTTCTTCGCGCTTGGCTGAACTGCTGACAGCACTGCTGGCAGTGCTAGGCTTGGCGGCTTTCTTTGCGCTGGGCTTGGTTTTTGCG
The DNA here is from genome assembly GCA_047626655.1 of Halioglobus sp. GTDB lineage: Bacteria > Pseudomonadota > Gammaproteobacteria > Pseudomonadales > Halieaceae > JBALVT01. The sequence continues at coordinate 580 of JBLHSI010000096.1, read as the reverse complement.
GGCGTTTTGCTTGACTTAGCCGCTGGCGCGGTTGCTGAACTCATGTCAATTTTAATAGATGTGAGCAGTGCAGTTGCGATGGTCGCGGCTGAAAAAGCGGCGAATAACAACATCCCTTCCAGTTTATAAAAACCTAATAAGGTAGATGCTGCACCTGCAATAAGTAGGGCGATGATGATTTTTCCGGTAAGACTCATGGTGATCCTCGTAGTGTAATGGCCTCGATGACGATGGGCCGGGCAAATTTGCCGCGCAAGTCTACCATCATTTTTGTGCAGTGGATGCTCGCCGCGACAAATAGTTTGTGGGTGGCTAGTCTTTGCAGACTTCTTCGGCCTGCAAGCCCTTAGGCCCCTCGACGAGCGAAAACTCTACTTCCTGCCCCTCGTTCAGGGTTCGGTATCCCTCTCCTGTTATAGAACGGAAATGAACGAAGATGTCTTCCTCATTGGAGCTGCTGGTGATGAATCCGAATCCTTTTGCATTATTGAACCATTTTACGGTGCCTTTAACGCGCTCAGTCATTGTGTAATCCGCCTTTATTTGTTTTATTATTAGCGGGGATTCTCCACCCCCTTAC
>JBLHSI010000095.1:0-11039 GCA_047626655.1 Halioglobus sp. | reverse complement strand
AACGAGTAGTTTTTGCGGGGCCGCATGGCTGGCTGCAACGCCAATGCAAAAATAACTCAGTGTTAAAAGACGTGTAACTTTAAGGATGGTACGGATGATCAATGTAGAAAACCTCCAAAAGCGTGTGCCCATGGCTGGGACTGAACTGGAGATACTGAAAGGGATTGACCTGAAAATCAAGCGTGGTGATTCGCTGGCTATCGTTGGAGCCTCCGGTTCAGGCAAATCGACCCTACTTGGGTTGCTGGCCGGGTTGGATGAGGCGAGTGGTGGCAGGGTATTGATAGATGACGTTGATATCGGGTTATTGGATGAAGATCAGCGGGCAAAATTTCGCGGCGAGCATGTGGGTTTTGTATTTCAATCATTTCAGCTGCTTCCGGCTTTAACCGCTTTAGAGAATGTCATGTTGCCGCTGGAGCTCACGGGCCACCCCAATCCGCGCGAGCAAGCGGAGTACTTTTTAGACCGTGTTCAGCTTACTCCGCGGCTTCACCATTATCCCAGACAGCTTTCGGGCGGCGAGCAACAGCGAGTGGCAATCTCCAGAGCCTTTGCTTCTAAGCCCGATATACTCTTTGCCGATGAACCCACGGGTAATCTAGACACCGCGACGGGCAATCATATTATTGATCTACTGTTTGAACTCAATCGCGAGGAGGGCACTACTTTGGTGCTGGTGACCCACGAAGAGAGATTGGCCAGTCGTTGTGACAGCCGTTTGTGCCTAGAGGCTGGCTTAGTTATCAATAACGAGCAGGGCTGAGCGATGTCATTATCAGCGTCTAAAATGTTGGCGCGCGATTGGCGCGGCGGCGAACTGGGTGTTCTTATCGCTGCGCTGGTGCTGGCGGTTGGTGTTGTTTCTGGCATCAGCGCTTTTGCCACACGCCTGCAAAGTGCGCTGGAACAGGAGAGTCACCGCTTTTTGGCTGCAGATCGCGTAGTTAAGAGCTCTCGAGAGATTGAGGAGGGGCAATGGCAGCTGGTGGAGCAGCTCGGTTTACAACAAGCGCGAACATTGCAATTTCCAACCATGGTATCGGCCGATGATGATCGCATGGTGTTGGTGTCGGCTAAGGCCGTGAGTGAGCAGTACCCTCTGCGCGGTGAGTTAACGTTTAGCGCGCAGCCGTTTGGGCAAGCTAATGCCGTCTCCAGAGGGCCGGCCGTTGGCGAAGTGTGGCTAGAGTCTAGACTGTATGCCTTGCTGGATGTGAGTAATGGCGATGCCATCCAAATAGGCGACGCACAACTTCTCGTGGGTGGGGCCGCGCGAACGGAACCTGACCAGAGTGCGTCTTTTACCGGTTATGCGCCTCGGGTGTTAATGAATTATCAAGATATCGCGGCCACAGCTGTTGTGCAGCCCGGAAGCCGTGTTGAATATCGCTACCTGTTGGCGGGGCCAGAAGAAGATCTCGAACGCTTTGTCGAATGGCTGCAGCCCCAGTTGCAACCTGGGCAGACCATACTCGATGTGAACGATGGCCAAGTAGGGATTGGCAATGCGCTAGAAAAGGCGGAGCGTTTTCTTTTGTTGGCTGGTAGTTTGGGTGTCGTGTTGGCGGCCATCGCAATAGCCCTAGCCGCTAGGCGCTTCAGCGCCAGACATTATGACTATGTGGCGATCATGAAAAGTTTGGGTGCGACCTCGTCGGCTGTAAATCGCATGTATGGCAGCAATTTGATATTACTGGGTGGCCTGGCAACTGCAGGGGGCTGCGTTTTGGGCTGGGCGCTTCAGGCTATTTTCTTTCAGTTATTCGCCGATCAACTTCCTATTGTTCCCGGCTCCAGTGGCATTCGCCCCTATGCCATTGGCGCTGCCACCGCAATGACATGCTTATTGTGCTTTGCATGGCCGCCTTTGCGCAGGCTGGCCTTATCCAGTCCATTGCGAGTGTTGCGGCGTGATATGCCACTGGAGACACGGCGCAGTATGGGCGACTATCTTATAGGGCTGGCTGCGATCACTGGCTTAATGTGGTGGTACAGCGGCGATTGGCAATTGACTGCAGCCGTTCTCCTGGGGCTAGTGTCGACTATTGTCCTGGGTTTAATACTGGCTACCCTATTGTTGCGCGGCGGACGCATTGTAGGCATGAGTGCCGGCAGTGTGTGGCGTCTCGCGCTCGCAGGTTTACAGCGGCGCGGCACATCAAATGCCTTGCAGGTGGTCATGTTCGCCATGGCTATCATGCTCTTGTTAGTACTGGTTCTAATACGCACCTCCTTACTTGACGGTTGGCAGCAGCAGTTGGCCCCTGATGCGCCCGACCATTTTATGTTGAATATATCGCCGCATGAAGTGACCGCCATCGAATCGATGTTAGTCGCTGAGGGCATCCAAAGTGAGCCGTTATTTCCAATGATTCGCGGACGCACTATGTCCGTCAACGAGGTTGAGCTGCCCAGCCAAACGGCTAACCCAGAGGAGCCCTATCAGCGAGAAACCAATCTGACATGGTCTGATACTTTACCTGCGGGCAATGAGTTGCTCGAGGGCGAGTGGTGGTCGCCTGACTCCGATGAAGCATTGGTTTCACTCGAGGTCGGCTTTGCCGAACGGATGAATTTAGACGTGGGTGACACCGTTGGATTTTTGGTGGGTTCTCAGCCTTTGGTGGCTAAAGTCGCCAGTATCAGGTCACTCGACTGGCAGTCGATGAGACCCAATTTCTTCCTGGTTTTCCCGCCCGGGCTGCTCGCTTCATATCCGACAACTTACATGACAAGCTTTCATTTGGGCTCGCCGAATAAGGCATTTTTGAATCGCTTTGTGGCCCAGTATCCAACGGTGATTGTCATTGAGATGGATGTAGTCATTGCTCAGATAAGGGCGATAGTGAGCCAGGTGTCGGCGGCCATTGAACTGGTGTTACTGGTTATTTTGGCGGCGGGTGGGCTGGTGCTTATCGCTGGCGTGCAGGCCAGTGTGGACGAGCGTATGCGCGAAAGCGCGGTACTGCGAGCACTTGGTGCGAGTCGTCGTCTTATATTGGGCAGTCTGACAATTGAGTTTGCCACGATGGGTTTGTTTGCCGGGCTACTGGCCACTATTTCGGCCGAGGCGACGGCTTACTTTCTCCAAACTCGGGTCATGGAGCTGGCGTATACGCCTTCGCCGATGATATGGCCGGTGGGCATTGCCGCGGGGATGTTGCTTATTGGCGGCTTGGGTGTGTTTAGTTGCCGTAAGGTGGTCTCTAGCCCGCCGGTGGTTTTGTTGCGGGACTTATGACAAGTGCTGCGTCATAACTTAGGTTGGTGGCGCTCGGGACTCTGCATTAGTTTGGAAAACACGCTGTGAACCCATCTGTGAGGGCTCGCTCGCGCGAGCTGGTTTTACACATTCATGTAGAGCCCTGAGCTTAGATCTAGCCATCGGAGTTATATTGGGCTCTTTGGGATTAAGTTGCGCCTGACCGGTGCAGATCTATTCGGTTCTTTGGACTGGCTTAGGGGCTGATGCCGTCTATGAAGGTTTGCACACCTAGGTCAACTTGGCGTTGTAAGTCGATGTGGCGTTCAAATAGGTAGGGTGTATCTACCCGCAGAGTAGCTAAGCCGTGTATGCCGGCCCAGGCAGAGTTCGCCAGATAGGTTATATCCTGTACTTTAAAATCGCCGCGATCCATGCCGTCGCGCAGCATGCCCTGCACCAGTAGCAGTGTCTCGCGGCTAGCATCACGCAGCTCTGGGTATTTTTCTGGCTGCAGATTGGGGCCAAACATGAGCTTGAACAGTTCGGGGTTGTCGGCTGCGTAGTCTACATAGGTGCTGGCAAAGGCAAATATGCGTGCGCTGGGACTGTCTTGGGCGGTCGATTCGGCGTTTTTTAGAGCCGCTCCCAGGGCTTGGTAGCCCCGTGTTGCCAGTGCAGCCAACAGTTCGTTCTTGTCGGTGAAGTGACGATAGGGCGCCGTTTGAGAGACGCCAATTGCGCGTGCCAGAGCCCTGAGGCTTAGGGCCTCGGTGCCAGCCGACCGCAGCTGTTCAACCGCGGTATCAAGCAATTCTGCGCGCAAGTTACCGTGGTGATAGCGCCTCTGTGTTGAGGTCTCGCTCATGGAGTAGCGTCAGCTATGGCAGCAGGTGCTGCACAGCGTCACGTTCTTCTTCCAGTTCCAGTTGTGTTGCGTCCATTCGAGCCTGGCTAAATTCACTGATGCCCAAACCTTGCACAATGGTCCAGTCACCGCCTTCACAGCGACAAGGGAACGAGTAGATTAATCCCTGAGTGACACCGTAAGAACCGTCTGAATACACGCCCATCGACACCCAGTCGTCACCCTCGGTACCCAGCGCCCAGTTGCGCATGTGTCCGATGGCTGCGTTTGCAGCAGAAGCAGCCGAAGACGCACCGCGTGCTTTGATGATGGCAGCACCGCGTTGTTGAACGGTGGGTATAAAGTCGTTCTCGTACCAGCTCTGATCAACTAGATCGATGGCTGCCTGACCTTTAACCTTGGCATTAAAGAGGTCGGGGTACTGTGTAGCGGAGTGATTACCCCAAACGGTCATATGAGCAACATCGTTGACGGTGCTGCCTGTTTTTTGGGCGATTTGAGTCTTTGCTCGGTTGTGATCGAGGCGCATCATGGCGGTGAAGTTGCGTGGATCGATATCGGGAGCGTTACGCTGAGTGATCAGAGCGTTGGTATTGGCGGGATTTCCCACCACAAGCACTTTAATATCTTTGCTGGCGTTGTCATTGATAGCCTTGCCTTGAACAGAGAAAATGGCAGCATTAGCCTCCAGCAAGTCTTTACGCTCCATGCCCGGGCCGCGAGGTCTGGCACCTACCAACAGTGCATAGTCACAATCTTTAAAGCCGGTATCGGGGTCATCTGTGCATATAATGTCTTCTAACAATGGAAATGCGCAGTCTTCCAGCTCCATTTTTACGCCTTCCAGGGCGTCCATGGCTGGAGCGATATCTAGCAGCTGCAGTATGACTGGCTGGTCTTCTCCCAGCATGGCACCGGAGGCTATACGAAAGAGAAGTGCGTAGCCAATTTGGCCAGCGGCGCCTGTTACGGTCACTCGAACAGCGTTTGTCATCGAATTCTATTCCTTGTTAGTAGCAGTGGATAAAGGTTTAAGGGCGCATATTGTCGTGGGATTCCTATCAAAAAACAAGTAAAATACGCGCCGAATCAGGGGCTATAAACGGGCTGAGTGTGCGAGAGTTAACGGTTAAAGAGAAACTGGAATACAATAAGTTGCAGAAGCGATTGCGCCGCAATGTGGGCAATGCTATTGCCGATTACAACATGATCGAGGAGGGCGATCGGGTCATGGTCTGTGTCTCTGGGGGCAAAGATTCCTATGGCATGCTGGCCATTTTGATGAATTTGCAAAAAAGCGCCCCTATCGATTTCGAAATAATAGCGGTCAACCTCGATCAAAAGCAGCCCGGCTATCCGGAGGAGGTGCTCCCGGCCTACCTCTCGGGGGTGGATGTTCCCTACTACATACTTGAGCGTGATACCTACAGTATTGTGCGCGAAGTGATTCCCGAGGGTAAAACCACCTGTGGTTTGTGTTCGCGATTACGTCGAGGCAATCTGTATGGCTTTGCTCAGGATATAGGGGCGACAAAAATAGCCCTGGGTCACCACCGCGATGATATGGTCGAAACACTCTTTTTGAATATGTTCTTCAATGGTTCGCTGAAATCGATGCCGCCAAAGCTGTTGAGCGACGACAAGAAAAATGTGGTCATACGGCCCATGGCCTACTGCAAAGAAAAAGATTTGGAGGCTTTTTCGCAGTTCAAGGAGTTTCCGATCATTCCCTGTAATTTATGTGGTTCACAAGAGAAGCTCCAACGAGTTGAGGTTAAGCGCATGCTGGCCGACTGGGAGCGAACCTACCCCGGCAGGACCGAGAGTATTTTCCGCAGTATTCGCAATGTCGCACCGTCGCAGTTAGGCGATAAAAAGCTGTTCAACTTTATGGATCTGAAGATTGAGGTGGACGAGAACCTGCATTTTCCCGCCATCAACGCTGTTAATCTATAGTTATGTCAGCAACGCCTGAGCCTATGCTGGCAGCAAACAATCTGAGTGTGAGTCGGGGTGGCCGCGAGCTCTTTACAAAGCTGTCATTTGAGCTCGGGGCGGGTAATCTTGTCCAGATAGAAGGTGCCAATGGTGCTGGAAAGACGAGTCTGCTGCGCATTTTGGCGGGCTTGTCACGTTATGGATTTAAAGGAACGATCGCCTGCAACACTCCTCGCTTGTATTTAGGCCACAACAGTGCGGTAAAAGGCATGTTAAGCCCCCGTGAAAACTTGTCTCTCCATGTTAGCGGGCGGGATGGTCGCAGTACCCATGACATCGATGCAGCACTGGATAAAGTGGGTCTTTATGGTTATGAGGACGTGCTTTGCCACACGTTGTCGGCAGGGCAGTTGCGTCGGGTCAATCTGGCGCGGCTATTTTTGTCCGGTTGTCCCCTGTGGTTGCTTGATGAACCGTTTACGGCGATAGACATAGATGGCGTCGCCGAGTTGGAGCAATTATTTGTTCGCCATGTGCAGGGCGGGGGCGCCATTGTAGTGACGTCACATCAAGCGCTTTCCTTAGATTACCCGGTGCGTGCGCTAAATTTGGTCGGAGGCTTGGCCGATGGATGAGCTTGGTACGCTAGCATTCTGCCGCCGCCTGCTGCGCCGACAATTGCTATTGGCCGTACGCCGACCAGTGGAAATAGGCAATCCTCTGCTATTCTTCGCCATGGTAATTGTGTTGTTCCCACTGGGTTTGGGGCCAGACCCCAAGTCGCTTGCCACCTTTGCGCCGGGAATTCTGTGGATTATCGCTGTTCTATCCAACCTACTAACCTCCGATGCTGTATTTCGAAGCGACTACGAGGATGGTAGCCTAGAGCAGTTATTGCTTGCGCCGCAACCGTTGTATTTGTCTGTGCTGGCGTACGTCTTGGCTCACTGGTTAATCACGGGATTATTGTTGGCAGTAATTTCACCACTGTTTGCATTAATGTTAGGACTTCCCGCACATGCGATGGTTGTTCTGGCAGCTAGTTTGTTGTTGGGCACTGCGGTCTTGAGTTTGCTGGGGGGGATCGGCGCTGCATTGACCGTTGGTCTAAAACGCGGCGGTGTGCTCATATCACTTCTTATTTTGCCGTTGTATATGCCGGTCTTAATATTCGGTAGTGGGGCGGTCAATGCGGTGGTGGAGGGCAATCCGGGCGGCCCCTATTTGGCTATTCTTGGTGCTATGCTATGTGCGGCTATCGTGTTGGCTCCTCTAGCCATCGCGGCAGGTTTAAGGATTACCATCGACGCGTGAATATGCTTATCACCGAGGTGGGTCATGGTGGCAGCGTAAAGATTAGTGGCACAGAGGGGGCGAGAAACCGCCACCGCTGGGCGGGCAATATACCGACATAGGCGCTCACGCTTATCTTTTTGATGCCCTTCGCAGCTCACCCCTGCGTGCAGGGAGAAGCCATTGGCCTTGGCTACTCGCTCCGATCCCAGATCATGTCTGTTCAGGGCACGTATCATGGGCATCATTAACGCTTTACGTCCCTGTTGTGGGCCAACGGCTATGCGGTAGGAGGCGGAACTACCCAGCTAGATATGCCTACATCAAAGCCTCTCAGGTCAAACCAACCCTGAATAAACTGCGTATGAATGTTAAATCAAGAAGCTGTCTAAGTGGTTAGGTTTTAAGCTAGTGCCAAACGGCTCTAAATAACTTGAGTTCGCGGTTAATTTTTTGATTGTCCGCACGCAAATCTCCGGCTAGACTACGCTCCTTTCGCAATTTTTTGAGATAATTTATAGTCATGTTAAATGCGATCCTCGCCAAAGAATTTGCACCGCTAGCAGGCCGTCTTGAGCCTCGATGGTGGACCGGTACGCCGGCAATTTCTCCAGCCCTATTTGTTATCAACGGCAACGAATTTCGCGTCGATGGCCAGCCTTTGGCTGCTAGCCCCGAACTTGCTGAGCGCATGCAAAGCACCTTCGATAAGGTTGGCTTGGTCCATGTTATCAATAGTGGCTTAGATGATTTGCAGGCTATGCGTCTGGTTGCAACTCAGGTGCTTAAAAATGAGCGCAAATACGAGGGTGGTGCCAACCCACGTAAAATCATTGAAAAGAATGTCTACGAGGTAGGTGCGCCTTTGGCTGCATCGCTGCACTACCATCATGAAATGGCCTATATCGGCTCTAGCACCAAAATGGTCAGCTTTATGGCCCATAAGATGCCTAAGATTGGCGGTGCTACCTTTGTCTCGGACAACTGTCAGGCAACTGATGCTCTGATGGCCACAGCCTTTGGGCAGAAGCTTAAAGCATTAGGTCTTTGCTACCATCGCGATCTCACCGATCGTGACGCCTTTGTTAGTCGTCTCGATATCGGCGTTTATAACCACTGGCAGCAGTCGATGTTGACTGACGACCAGGACGAGGCAATTGCCGAAGCACGGCGTCGCGGTCTTGACGCCGAGTGGGGGCCAGGTCGTAAATTAAAAACCCGTTACTATATTTCGGCGTTTGAGTATTTTCCGCATCTTGACCGCAACCTCTTATATAGCAGCTTGGCTGACGATGACGTCTGGTTTGATAGCTGGCCTCTGGTTCAGCACTTGCCGCCAGAAGCGCGTCCACTGAAACTGACTTTTGGTGATGGCAGCGAAATGACGACTGAAGAAAAGCAGTTGTTTCTCGATATTTACGATGAATACGGCATTCCGATTAATTGGAAGGTTGGTGATATTGCGTTGATCTGTAATTACCGCTTTGCCCATGGCCGTCCTGCGGTGCACCTCGAAGAGGGTGAGCAGCGCGAGTTGGGTGTATTGATTGGTGAGTCTTTTGATCGTGTTCAGACTCTTGAGGATAAGTGGTAGCTGGCAAGAGTTGTCGGTTATCATGCCTGTAATTTATAACCTGGCAGCAAAGCCTCAATGAATAACCTAATTGCTTCCCTAGTCGAACTTCTCGATTCATCCACCGTGCTGACTGGCGCGAATATCAGCGAAAAATATCACGCTGATTGGAGTGGCGCAGATCCCTGCCAGCCACTGGCTCTACTAAAGCCAAAAACCACCCAGCAGCTTTCCAAGATTATGGTGCTGTGCCACCAGCATGATCAGCCTGTGGTGATTCAGGGCGGTCTCACAGGTCTGGCCGGTGGTGCCACTCCCCAGTCTGGTGAAATCGCGATTTCCCTCGAACGAATGAATGGTATTGAAGAGCTGGATACCACAGCCATGACCGTCACTGCATTGGCCGGCACGCCGCTGCAGGTTCTGCAAGATGCAGCGGATAGTGAGGGTCTATTTTTGCCTTTGGATTTAGGCGCGCGGGGCAGCTGTAATATAGGCGGCAATGTGGCGACCAATGCGGGGGGAACCGAAGTTATTCGCTATGGCATGACCCGATCGATGGTGCTGGGTCTGGAGGCTGTCTTGGCCGATGGCACGGTTATCAATGCGATGAATAAAATGGTCAAAAACAATTCTGGTTATGATCTCAAACATTTGTTTATTGGTTCCGAGGGCACACTGGGTATTGTTACCAGAGTGGTGTTGCAACTGCAGCCAAAGTCTCGCAGCTCCCATACCGCACTCTGCGCCCTAAACAGTTATGAGTCGGTGACAAAATTATTAGTCGAGCTCAAGGGCAGTCTCGGCTCTGGGCTGACTGGGTTTGAATTAATGTGGGACAGCTACTACAGCAAAGTGCTTGAAGTTCTACCCAATTTAACCAGTCCTTTCGCGGAAAATCACGCCTATTACCTGTTGCTTGAGTACAAAGATAACAATCAAACACTGGGCGCCGCGCGTTTTGAATCGGCGCTATTTGAGCAGCTTGAATCTGGCTTTATCGACGATGCGTTGATCGCTCAATCCCATCAGGATGCGGATAAGTTTTGGCAGATACGAGATGGTATTGGTGAGCTTTTTCAGGTCTTAGGGCCGGTATCCAATCAAGATGTTAGTTTGCCCCTTGAGCAGATTGGCCCTTTTGCTGATGACTTGGATCAGCGCTTAAAGGCCAATTACAACAATATTACAGTGCTGCTTTTTGGCCATATTGGCGACAATAATCTGCATGTTTGCGCCTATACCGGGCGCGATGAAGACAAGTCTAAAATCAACGAAGATATTATGCTGATGATTGGTGAGTACTCTGGTGCTATCACTGCGGAGCATGGTGTTGGGGTTCTAAAACGTGACTTTTTAGCACTCTCTAGAACGCCGAGTGAAATTGCACTGATGAAAACCTTGAAGATAGCAATGGATCCCAAGGGGATTTTGAATCCTAAAAGGGTTATTTGATCTTTTAGCGGTCATTCTGGGAGAGCTCTCCAATTTCCCTGGCGCTGCACTGAAAGTAGGCTTAAAGCGCGGCGGAGTGCTCATTTCACTTCTTATTTTGCCGTTGTATGTGCCGGTCTTAATATTCGGTAGTGGGGCGGTCAATGCGGTGGTGGATGGTAATCTGGGAGGTCCCTACTTGGCTATTCTTGGGGCCATGCTATGTGCGGCTATCGTGTTGGCTCCTCTAGCCATCGCGGCAGGTTTAAGAATTACCATCGACGCGTGAATAAGGTTGTTACCGCGGTGGGCCATGGTGGCAGCATAAAGATTAGTGGCACAGAGGAAGGATTGAAGCTTGCTGCCAAGAACGTGATCAGGTTGGCGGGTGACTATGAAGTGACGGTCTTGAAACATGGTGTGGTCAGTTTCTCGCATCGAAAGCGTAATCAGCGTACTGGTCAATGAGAGTAGGGCAGGTACGCCAGGGCCGGAAATGACCACGGGCCGTATGACGGAGGTACTCTTTTTGCAATTACTGCGGTGCCATGTGCAGCAACCAACGGGTTACTGTGCGGCGCTTTCCGATCCACGCATTGGCGAGCCTTGTCCACACCGAGAGTGACGGGGCTTTGACGTTGGAGTTGCTGTGTAGTGCGGCGGCAATGAGTCGTGCCAGCTTTAATGCGCGCTTTACACAACTGGTCGGCGAGACACCCAAGGGCTAT
>JBLHSI010000094.1:0-11070 GCA_047626655.1 Halioglobus sp. | reverse complement strand
GACAAGTTGCTGGCGGAATTTCACGTGGAGCACCTGCGCGATAGTTTAGGCCAGTCGCTCTCTGGCGGCGAACGACGACGTATTGAAATAGCCCGAGCGCTGGCCACGGAGCCGGCCTTCATTCTACTCGACGAGCCTTTCGCCGGCGTAGACCCAATCTCAGTAAACGACATCAAGGCCATTATCACTCACCTCAGGGATAGAGGCATAGGAGTGCTGATTACCGATCATAATGTACGAGAAACCCTCGATATATGCGAAAAGGCCTATATTGTGGGTGAGGGCCACATAATCGCCTCAGGCACCGCGCAGGACGTGCTCGCCAGCGAGCAGGTGCGGCGCGTCTATCTAGGCGATGAATTCCGGCTTTAAGCGAAAAATGAGCACTGACTCTCGCTCTTAAGCAATATTCGCGCCAATATCTTGATTAGGCCCCATAGCAGAGCTACAATGTTTACAAATGCTGGGCTGAGAGGCCACAGGGGGATGCAAGCGCAACCATGAAACAGTCGCTCCAACTCAAGCTTGGCCAGCAGCTGACTATGACGCCTCAGCTGCAGCAGGCTATTAGATTACTGCAACTTTCCACGTTGGATCTCCAACAGGAAATCCAGCAAACCCTCGATAGTAATCCTTTGCTAGAAGTCACCGAAGATGCGCCTGAGCCTATGCCAGAGTCCGGTGACGCTAACTTTGACAGCAAAGACGAAGGCACCCCGGTAGAACGCGACGGCACCCTCCAGAGTCTGGAAGGCGAAGCCACCGATGTAGCGAGCAGTGACAACGATTGGGACGGCGGATTGCCCGATGAATTACCCGTTGATACTCAATGGGAAGATGCCCTGCCCTCAGCCTCAGCTCCAGCGACCAGCAGTGCCAGTGATATGGACTTCGAATCGCGCAATGCTGCGGGAGAATCGCTGCAACAATCTCTGCTCTGGCAACTCAACCTCACTCGCTTATCCGACGTTGACAAGGCGATAGCTGTCGCCATCATTGACGCTACCGACAACAATGGCCGCTTAACAGTAGATCTCGAAGAAATTCATAATTATTTGGGTGAAGATTTGGGCGTTGATCTCGACGAACTCGTCGCCGTTCTTCACCGTCTTCAGCAATTTGAACCCAGCGGGGTATGCACGCGAGACCTGCAGGAATGCCTGTTAGTTCAGCTGCAGCAGCTACCTCCCGAGACACTCTGGCTGGAGCAGGCAAAACAAATACTAAGCCGCCACATCGTACAACTGGGCAACGCTGATTTCGCTCAGATATTGCGAAGAACAAAGCTCGACGAAGATAGTTTTCGTCAGGTCATGGCATTAATACAAACACTAGACCCCAACCCTGGGCAATCGGTACAGGAAGACAGTACCGAGTACATCGCCCCGGATGTCTATGTGAGTAAAAAGAACAACCACTGGAAGGTTGAACTTAATCCCGACATCGCGCCGAGGCTGCGCATCAATACCGAGTACGCAAAATTAATCAAGCGTGCAGATAGCGGCGCTGACAACACTTTTTTGCGTGATAACTTACAAGAAGCTCGATGGTTTCTCAAAAGCCTACAAAGTCGGAACGAAACATTAATGAAGGTATCGACTAAAATAGTAGAGCATCAAAGGGGATTCTTAGAACACGGGGAAGAGGCCATGAAGCCTCTAATCTTGCACGATATTGCCGAAGCCGTTGAAATGCATGAATCAACCATATCCCGTGTTACCACCAATAAGTATATGCACACGCCGAGAGGCATATACGAATTGAAATATTTTTTCTCAAGTCACGTATCTACCTCTGCGGGTGGCGAGTGTTCATCAACAGCCATAAGAGCGTTGATCAAAAAATTGGTAGCGGCAGAAAATCCGCGCAAACCTCTGAGCGACAACAAAATAGCACTGTTATTGGACGAACAGGGAGTGCAAGTGGCCAGACGCACGATAGCCAAATATCGCGATATTTTATATATCCCCCCCTCCAATGAACGCAAGAGACTCGTCTAGACTTATCTACAGAGCGCGTTGGATCGCGCCAAAAAAATCCGGCATTGCCGGTATCGGTTCGCCGATTTAACGAGAAGAAGGAGTTTTCCATGCAATTGAACGTAAGTGGTCACCACGTAGAAGTTACTCCCCCATTGCGGGACTATGTAGAAAGTAAATTCGAACGCCTACAACGGCATTTTGATCAAATCACAAATACTGAAGTTACCCTGATAGTCGAAAAACTCATGCAAAAAGCAGAGGCTTCAGTGCATATTTCAGGCGCTGACCTATTTGCGGCTGCCGAATCAGAAGATATGTATGCCGCCATAGACGCGCTGGCGGACAAACTCGACCGCCAGCTTATAAAACACAAGGAAAAACTACGAGGACGTTAGCTCTCTATCGCCATGCATTTAATTAATAAGCTCTTAACCCCCGGGCGCACTGTTTGCCGCGCCCCGGGTGTCAGCAAAAAAAGGCTCTTCGAAACAGCCGCTCGAATTATCAGTAATGATCAGATTTCTTTACCGTACGACTCTATCTTTTCCCATCTAATAGCACGAGAAAAACTGGGAAGTACAGGGTTGGGCAAGGGTATCGCTATTCCTCATTGCCGAATAGACAATTGCACGCACGCCATGAGTGCCTTAATAACGCTCGAAGATCCCATTCTGTTCGACGCACCCGATGGCGAGGGAGTAGACATTTTGTTTGTACTTCTGGTGCCTGAGGAGGCCGACCAGCAACATCTCGACATATTGTCGGAAATTGCAGGCCTATTCAGCCAAGAGGACTTTTGCGCTGCATTGCGAGCCGCTAAAGAACCCGAATCGTTGCACTTCACCGCCACTCACTGGGCTTTATGAGGGTACGACTATGGAGTTGGTGATTATTAGCGGCCGGTCGGGTTCGGGTAAGAGCACCGCCTTACATCAACTTGAAGATGAGGGCTACTATTGCATAGACAACCTACCCGTTTCTCTATTGCCAGCGCTGGTGAAAGAAGCCAGTAAGGATACCTTTGACCATTTTCGCGGTACGGCGGTTTGCATAGATGCCCGCAATGCCTGGAAAGATTTGAAAAACTTCCACAACATCATGGAATCGCTGCCCATCGCTGTAAACTCCAAAATCCTATTTTTGGACGCCGAAGACACGGCTTTAATCAAGCGCTTTAGTGAAACTCGCAGGCGACACCCCTTGAGCACTGACCAGATGCCGCTCGCCGAGGCCATAAAAAAGGAAGCTGAGCTACTCGAACAGATTTCCAGTACCGCAGCACTTGTGCTTGATACCAGCCAAATGACTATTTACGACCTGCGAGACGCCATTAAACAGCGCCTGGTGGCTGATGATCCTGCTGCTATGTCGATTTTAATACAATCATTTGGCTTTAAACGAGGTGTGCCTAGCGACGCCGATCTGGTGTTCGACGTTAGAATGCTGCCCAACCCCCACTGGGTTAGTGCACTGCGATTAAAGAGCGGGCGAGATGACGACGTCAAAGTTTTCCTGGAATCACAGCCGCTCACCGACGAATTATTTAAAGATATATGCGGCTATCTTGATCGATGGCTGCCCCACTATCGCGATAGCCGTCGATCTTATATGACCATTGCCCTAGGTTGTACCGGTGGTCAACATCGTTCGGTATACCTGGCCGAAAGACTCTATGCACATTATCAGGATGAGCTCTCACAACTACATTTGCGACACAGGGAACTGCAACAGCAGCCTATACAGTGATAAAAACTACGCTGACAATCGTAAACAAACTTGGCCTGCACGCCCGCGCAGCAGCCAAATTTGTCGGCTGTGCTGCCGCGTTTTCAAGCAGCATCAAAACGGGAAAAGACGGTAATTTGGTCGACGGAAAAAGCATTATGTCCATTATGATGCTAGCGGCGGGCAAGGGAACGATATTAGATCTTCACATAGAGGGCGACGACGAACAAGCCGCGCTGGAGGCACTAACCACGCTCATAGCGAATCGTTTTGACGAAGATGAGTAGGTGCCGCTAGTGGTGCACACTAACACCCAGTCACAAAAAAAACTCGACGAACTCACTCTCGCTATTAATAGTGGCACATTTGTCGATGTGCGCAGAATGCTCAACGGCCTACTCCCGGCCGACGTCGCCCACCTACTGGAATCATCACCCCCCCGGTTTCGCCACATTCTCTGGCAAATGGTGGAAGGTGAGAGCGAAGGTGAGATACTGGGTGAATTGGGCGACGAACTACAAGCCCAGTTTCTCAGTGAGATGAACGCAGAGCAGGTCGTTCAGGTTACCGAAGGCCTCGAAGACGACGATGTTGCCGATATTCTACAGCAGTTGCCCGGACGGATAACACGAGAGGTCCTGAATTCTATGGACCATCAGGATCGCGCTCGACTTGAGCAGGTCCTAATTTTCCCCGACGATACCGCTGGTGGTTTGATGAACACCGATGCGATAACCATCAGGGCTCGCTTCACGCTGGATGTTGTTCTTCGATATTTGCGCCGACATGAAGAAATCCCTGAAATGACCGATAACTTAATCGTGGTCAATCGCAACGATCAGTTTATCGGCCTACTACCATTACGAACCCTGTTAGTTTCGGATCCCGCCTCCTCCGTACGTGAAATGATGATCAGTGATGCGCAGGCCATCCCTGCGTATTTACCCAGTGTGGAAGTGGCCAGACTGTTCGAGCGAAACGACTGGGTGTCTGCGCCAGTGGTTGACGACAAGGGAAAGCTCTTAGGCCGCATTACCATTGACGATGTCGTCGATGTTATTAGGGATGATGCCGATCACAAATTTATGTCCATGGCCGGTTTGGACGAAGACGACGATACTTTTGCCACCGTGATAAAAACAGCGCCCAGACGTGCTGTCTGGCTGGGCATAAATTTGGCCACTGCGTTCATTGCTGCCTCAATGATTAATTTATTCCAGGACACCATTGAAAAAGTAGTCGCACTAGCGGTACTAATGCCAATCGTGGCATCGATGGGCGGTGTCGCGGGGACCCAAACGCTCACCGTTTTAGTCCGTGGTATTGCCATGGGACAGGTAGGGAAAAACAACCAGGCATGGTTAATCAATAGAGAGGTTGCCGTAGGCCTTCTAAACGGTATTTTGTGGGCAGCAGTAGTAGCCGTTGTGGCGTCCCTGTGGTTTAACGATTGGAATCTGGGTATCATCATCGCCGCCGCCATGATAATCAACCTAGTGACGGCCGCATTTACAGGCGCTGCACTTCCGCTACTGATGAATCGCGTTAATATCGACCCCGCTTTGGCGGGCAGTGTGGTGCTTACTACAGTTACCGATGTGGTTGGTTTTGTTTCATTTTTGGGCTTAGCAACATTATTTTATGCATGATACACAAGACAATGAAGAGCTGGATGAAGAGTTTTCGGGGCCGAGTAAAAGCGCCGTAAAGCGACAAATGACCGCTCTGCAGGAAATGGGTGAGTCACTGACCAGACTCACAGATAAACAACTGGAAAAAATTCCTCTGGAAGATGAGCGCCTGGTGATCGCTGTGCGTGAAACACAGCAAATAAAATCCAATAGCGCGCGCAAACGTCATATGCAATATATCGGTAAACTGATGCGAGACATCGACGCCGAAGCTATTCAAAAAGCACTGCAAGTGATGTATCAGCAAAAGCAGCAAACCAATGACACTTTCCATGATCTAGAAAAAATGAGAGATCAGGTACTGGAGCAGGGGCCATCAGGCATCGAGTTGGTAACCGAAAAATGGCCCCACGCCGACCGCCAGCAGCTGCGCCAAATGGTGTTGCAGCATCAGCGAGAAATAAAAAATGACAAGCCTCCCGCGGCCAGTCGCAAACTATTCAAGTATCTTCGAGAGCTACAGGAGTATTAGGGTCTGCAACGCGTTCTTGCGTATTCGGGTCGGTAGTCATTAACGTCACCTCGGCCGCTTCTTGCTCCACTGCTTGAGCACTGGAACTTGATAAGTTTGCAGCGGACTTCTTCTTGGCCGAGTCATCAAAGATCCTTACAAACTCTACGCTGGGATCAACCCAGGGACCCGATATTCGATAGACCCCACTGGAAAACCGGTTGACCTGTTCTTTGAACACCTGACTCATGACAAATACACCGGCAGCTACAGGTAATCCTGCCGCCAGTGCCACAACCCAAGGCAAATTATTCGCCACCGGGAGCACCACGACCAAATTACCGTCCAGTGTTTCCATGGCTACATCGGCCACGCCACTGAATTGATAGCCACTCGAGCTACCCTCCACATCCATACTCGCGACTTCGATCTTACCGTCTTGTAAGAACAACTCCGCATCAATGGCGTGAAAAGAAACACCTGATTCAAACATGTGAGAAAGACTAACGCGCCCGATGATATCCGCCAGATTCAAAATACTCACAACCCGCAATGCGCCACTGGCACCGGCAGGTGCATTCAAAAACCGACCTTCACCGGTGCCTGCTGTCACCGCTCCCATGGCGCTAGCCAAACTAAAATTCTGTGGTCCACCGGGCCATTCCAAATCAACAACTATCAGCCCATTTTCCGTTTCTAATGTTTTCTGAAAACCCAGCGTCTGCAGCGTTCCACCCAGATCCTCAAACTCAAAAGCGGCGTTTAACCTGGTTTCGTCAGCATCGTTACCCTGCGCCCAGATCAGTTTTGCTGGCCGCTCCTGGGCAAGCGTAAGCCCTGCCAGTTCACCGCTAATATTTAGCGCACTCACTGCCTCGGCTTCATGATGAAGCGTAAAATTTAGAGATCCCAGTAAATCAGGACCTTGATATATACCCTGTAACACAACCTTAAGATCAGGCATCGCAGCGGTTTCACTTACATCTTCAAGTCCCTTTTCCTCAAAAACGTCCCGCCCCACGGTTTCGGTTTCCAGGTTTTCAAAATTCAGTTTATCTAACTGTGAGATATCGAGATAACGAATATCTAACCGGGGGTTTTGGTCGGCGTGGGCGAACGAAAATTGTCCCGCTAACCAGCCTGTCTCGGCAGACAACAACCACCCCCCCGCCTCCGGTACAAGATCGAACACGACATCGCGTAAATCCTGGCCCGCTATCAGGAGCGTGTCGGCTTGCAGTTTTTCAATCTTGACTGACAGCCCCTGACTCTGCTCAAAACTAGCGAGCACATCACTCTTAATGTAGTCGTCGACAAATTGCAGCCATTGTTCGACTTCGATCATTGGTAGATGACCGCCAATGCTTATCCAGCCCGGCTGTACTTTTTTCGGCGGCTGGTAAAAGCCCAGGTTCATACCAGCAAGGGCACCCTCGCGCTGGTCTATGTCTAGATAGAGGCTATTCGCCAGTGTCAGCCTCGTCAGCAGACTGCCTTCGCCCAGACTGGTTTCAATATGAAGGGGCATGCTCTGCCCGGCGACTTTATGCCAAGGCTTAGGCAAGTTCAGTTTGGTACCCTCCAAAACACTGTCTATCGACAGCAGCGCCCCCTTCCCAGGTGTCACTTCAATCTCTATAGCCACATCAGACTCGCCTTGAGCAAACGCTAATTCATCCAGTTTTAACCACGATTGCACGTCAGACATAGCGACGCGTGTCGATAAGTCGACAATGATGGCCGACTTCTTCGCGTCAAACGTTGCCGTATCCACGCCGATGGTGGACTGCTCTTTATCTGCGTTAACCTGCCTGATCAGCGCTTTAACAGGCTGCCCCCACAAACTACCCACGACGTTCTTTGAGCTAAAACCGCCTGCAGTGCTATAAATGAGTTGACCACTCACAGCCTCTAGAACAAGCCCTCCTGGCTCAATCGAAAGGTCGACACCACCCCAAGTAGTCGCAACATCGATTTGCGGCTCGCTGGCCGAATCGCCAATATTGAGGGTCAATTGTAAATGCGTATCTAACTGCCCTGCCAGCGACCAGTTAGTAAATGTTGAACCGACCAGTTTAGCCAGTGGCGATTGATTAACGACTGATAAGCCGTCGCTAGCATCACCCGACAACTGGCCATCAATGGCCAACATCATGTGTTTTGACGCATTGAGCCAAGTCTCGGCGGATAGATGACTAATCTTCGAATCGTAAAGCCTTGCGCTATCAGCCCAAACGCTGACTTTCGTATCATCGATCAATACTGTCCCGTTCAACTGTGTAACGGGCGGCCAATCCCGGTGGTAGTCAAGCGTGGTGTCGGCGACATTGAAAAACAGCTGGACGGTTTTCTGCCCGGGTTTTTCCGGCGTTAGGCTGCCGCGCCAAAGAAATGCTCCCTGCTCGATTTTACCTTTTTCAATACCGAGCTCTAGCCAACCTAACAAGCCCTCACTTAATGTATAGGGCAGATATTTACTGCGGTAGGACGGATCGAAATCTTGCAGCCCTACAAGCAGATCCATCTCCAAACCCACGGGCTTAGCCGACAGTGGTACATTTAGCGCAAATAGGACTCGCGTTATGCCCTCTTCAGCTGTGGCGGTCATCAATCCACTGGACAAGGTGAAATCTGATTCGTCCCAGGCTAAATCTACCGTGCCATAGAAATCATCGTAAGCCAGCGCTTCTCGATAGACCGTCGGATAGCTCATTGCAAATGATTGGCTGTCGATAATCACCTGACCCGAGCCAGGATTCAGTGCAACATACCCTCTGCCTTCGGTCAGACCCGGTGCACCGCGCCACGAGTCCACTTTAAAGTCCTGAAAGTTTGCCGCCAGATGCCAATCTTTCAGCGGCTGATTAATATCCGCTAAATCTAATTGCAATGAGCTGAGCAATCCCCGCGTATTAAGAACAGCAAACACATCGGCAATAGCCTCCGGCGTTAACGCCATGTCTACCAGCATCGCGTTAACGCCTGCTAGTGGTACATCTGCTGCTAGGAGATGCAGTGAATCACCGCGATTCACCAAGTTGAGACGAGGTATGTTTAGTGTGGTGCCGCCCTTGCTTAATGACATCTCTGATGCATCAACCGTCCAGTGCTCTTTATCGTTAAGCACACGCGCCTGCAGGGATAAAGCCTGCATCGGAAATGTCCAAGACTTGTCTGCTGCCGACACTTCGAGCATTTTTCCATCCAGGGTGAACTCAAACGTGAACTCGCCGCTATTCCAGGCCAACCATACCTGTGTGTCAATGCCCCCCTCAACGCTCATCTGCGGTGGCGAGCTAAACAGACTCTGAAATGGCGCAATGTCCTGCGCCTTGATATCGAAGTACAACTGGCCTGCGAAGCTATCCCGTTTCAACGGGTTACCTACCCCGCGCGCGATGGCTATCACCGTAGCGTCGTGGTCAAGGGATCGAATATTCGCTTCCATATGGCGCTCGCTCCCCTCGCGGCGCAAAGCCAAGTCTAAAACCAGCTGCTGTGGTCGCTGGTCAGGGACCGCGAATAAGACGGCGTTATTAATCAGGTCGACGCTTTCAATATTTAGCAAAAGCTCTTCCAGCCAATCGGTTGTGGCATTGTCATCACTGCCTAGACCACTGATCAACCATTTTCCTTCGGGTGTGCGCTCGGCCTTCAGGCTTAAACCGTCGAGACTCAGTTTAGAAATCTGAGGAAACCAAGCACCAATCGATTCCAGGGGGTGAAAAGAAATCCGCCCCTCGGCAAGCTCGATCGGAGGCTCCGAACTACCTGGAATAGAAATGCGCAGGCCTGTTAATACAATCTCGGGACTGAACGAACGCAGCTGCCCGGCCACTTTCTGCGCCTCGATATGAAAAGGCACCCGGCTGTTTAAGTGCTGTAGAATTTGGGTGTGATAAATCCCAACACTGGACATAAGAAGCCGCCCAAAGCTGACATAGACAGCCAGCACTACAATGAGCGCAACCAATGCGCCCCAGAGTATTGTGCTCAATCTATGAAAATAAGAGTGTTCCAACGACTTTCCCGTCCTTGTTGCGCAGCGAAGTTATACCCCAAACCCACCCATTATGCAGGAGCGTATAACATTTAAAATAGCGCGACCTCAAAGAGTTCCGGATCACCCGTTGTCACAGTGCGAAAATTGATCTTCGCGCGGCCTCGCGCGCGCAACTTATCAAGTTGCGCTGACTGCTCTTTCAGCATGTGATCGACCACCTCAGGTGATGCCATTACCATGATATTGTCACCCTTGATGCGCACCAACTTGCGCAAAATATCGAAACAAACCGTCTCGGGTGACTTAAGTTGTCCTCGTCCCCAACACTGCGAGCAGCTTTTGGATAAAACCTGTGCCAGGCTTTGACGACTGCGCTTTCGAGTCATTTCGACTAGGCCCAAGTGAGACGTCTCCGAAATTTTTCCCACCGCACTATCTTCGGCCGTGCATTGACGCAGAAAACTGACCAAGTCTCGCCGCTGCTTAGGCGCCCCCATATCAATGAAATCGACGACAATAATACCACCAATGTTTCGCAGTCTTAGTTGCCGTGCCAACGCTTTCGCCGCTTCTTTATTGATGCGAAAACTGGCAGCCTTATCACGATTAGGCCCAACGGATGACCCCGAGTTGACATCGACAACCGTCATCGCTTCTGTTTGTTCGATCACGAGGTAGCCACCACTGGCAAGATCTACCCGCCTGTTTAAGGCTCGCTCTATCTCATCCTCTACTGCAAGCTCATGTGACTCTGGAAACCCATCATCATGGCATTGAAGTTTGCCCACTAATTCGGGCATATAGTTTTGACAGAATGACTCCAAGGTTAAAAAGGTATCGTGACAATCGACTCGAATAGTCTCAGTAGAAGAGCATGCCAAGTCGCGCAATACTCGCAGAGAAAGCGGTAACTCGGTATAGAGTGAAGTGACGCCCGACGCCGATTTCAAACGTTCTGACACCGTTGCCCACAGGCCAACAAGAAAGTGAAGATCTGTCGCTATTGCCTCAGCACTCGCACCTTGAGCAGCGGTACGCAGGATGAAACCCTCCCCATCCTCCGACTGTGGCGATAGCTCACCCGCGTCCAGTACTAATTGACGGAGGCGGCTGCGCTCCGCCGAGTCGGTTATATTGCGAGACACACCAACCCCGCTTGAACCGGCAGAAAGCGCTAAGTAACGAGAGGATATTGATATCTGCGTGGTCAGCCGCGCC
>JBLHSI010000093.1:0-11089 GCA_047626655.1 Halioglobus sp. | reverse complement strand
GCAGATACTCGGGTTTACAGCCGGCAAGAACGGCATTAATTGCGACTTTCTCGATCGTGCAGGGCTGTAAATCGGGCGGCACCATGCCCAGAATTTCTTTTGGATCTCGGTGGGTGCCTGCCAGCATGCGCACAACGCGCAGTTCAGTGGGCGGAACAACCGGCAAGCCATCGCTCCAGCCCCGTTCGAAGCAGGACTCCATTGGGTCTTCCATATCGCCGATTTCAATGCGGCGGGCGTCCAGCAATATGTCACCAAATCGCAATGCCAGTTTTTCCGGCATGCCCGGTTCTACGCTCTTAGACCCGCAGCCTGGTCGAAACGCTGGCAAGTCCAAGCCAATTTGGTCGGATTCAAGTAGCTGCTGCCACTGCTGTCGGTCCCAGCCTACCGTGCGCTCGCTTTCGGTGTTTTCATCCAGTCGAATAAGAGTGGGTACAGTCTCAATCTTTAGACGCCAGGATTGCTCTAGATCACGATCATCCGAGACCCCGGTGACACTGGCAGGGAAGCTCGGGTCATCCTGACTCCATACCTCAAGATTACAGCCGCTTGCCTGCATTTGAGCGACCACAGGCTCCACCAGTGCACAGGTGGGGCAATCCCTTTTTAGGACGACTATGTAGCTTAGCGGGTTGCTGGTCATATTTTTCGACTACACCCTTTAGTTTCTATGGGTATTATTTGTGAGCACAGTGTGCGACAAATGATATAGGGAACGATTCAGAGTTACCATTGCCATCGCAGTCGGGCCTTGGGTCCTCAACTGTGAGTGAATTACTGTCTGTGGGGGTTGATCGCGCCTTTCCTGAGTTGTTCAAGAACAACAATCGCAGCCCCTTAACAGCGAATATCAGATCAGGTTAACAAAACCCACTGCCACCAGCCTGCGCCCAGTCCCAGCAATCCGCCTACCGCGATGAGTTTCCATTCATCTTCGGCTATGACCGGATGCAGCAGCTCAAAAAACTCTTCCGGTGGCAGGTTGCCGACTCTTTCGGCGACGGTCTCTTCAATATCAAATGCCTCGTCCAGATAACGATAGGAACGCTTGTCCGGATTTTGGAATTCCTCGAAGGCGCGGTCGCTGATGATCTTGCCGATCTTGGCGTATTCAGTGCGACCAAGAGATAACACGGTGAGTGGCTTTAGCACGCCCTGCGTTTCTTCCAGTGCGCGGTTCACTTCTCGTTGGATAACGTCCCGAATTCGATCCAGTATCCCCTCCGTTTTTAGCATCTCACCCATCACCACCTCTGCAGTAATTAAATCGTTGGCAAAGACTTTGCCGAAATATCGGGAGACTTCCTTTTGGCGTTTGATAAACAGGCCCTGAAATGTAAAAGGACCTATTTTTACTGGTTGTAATGGCTTTTGTATCAAGTACATGGCGAGGGCATTGGTGATGTAGCCGACCAGCAGTCCGAACAGGGGTAATAGCCACCAGACCGGGAAAAAATACCAGATAAACATGATCGGGATACCCAGCGGGAAGCCGAAGTACAAACCACTGCGTTCGATGAACCTAAATTCTTTGGCAGCGGCGACCCGAAAGATGTCAATGAGCATGTGTTTGTTGTTGCCTAACTTGTCGATGATGACTTCGTTGATATCAATCATGTCATCGAGGTTGTCGCGCACGTCGCGCACGGTTCTGGTCAGTACATCCGGCATGCTCTTTTTGACTTCACTGTATACCTTTGCCTTGAGTGCTCCCGGTGCGGCACTCCATATAAAGTTCGTTACCGGTAGGCCGTGCTGTGAGGTCTGGGACATCACCTCATCGACAATGTCTTCCACAAAGGGCTCAATACGGTGTTGCAAAGCATCGATCAGTTTGTCAGCTTCGATACGCTCAATGAGTTCTCGCTGAGTCATAACGCGTTTTACGCTGTGCTCTACAACAACCTTAGCCATCTTTTTGGAATTGGCCGGAATGACACCCTGCCAGCCAATGGGGCCCAGGCCTTTAAACTCGACCGGATACATCATCATCTTGACTGCCAGCCAGTTGGTACCAAACCCAACCACAGCACTCACTGCGGGAATGGTCAGGTAGGTCCAGTATTCCGTTAAAAAAGCGGCAATATCCAATCGAGTGCTCCCGGGTCAGTTTGCAGGCCTAATGGTAGTACATAAATGCGACAGTAGCGCACGTTTCCGTCGGCCAATGTGCTCATATGTCCTGATCAAGCCACTCCCTTAGCTGGGTCAGCACGCGCGAGTCATGCAGCATTGCCAAGTGCCCTAGATCGTAGATCACTTTGGTATGGCCCTCGGCGAAGTTCAGGTGAAAGTCAGGATCTTTATGCCTGCCAGTTGCACTGGACGGGTGTACCAGGCCATCCCCCAGTAATTTTCCGATACGATCGCCTGAGCGCTTGGATAAAGTGGCCGCAATCGCGTAGTGCTTGATGTCTCCCGCCAAAGGCGTGGGTCGACGACGGTCGGCGTTATCTTCGTGTTCGTCATGGTGTTGCCAGTCATCATCGGACACATTGCCATGGCGTAGGTCGGTGATTCCATCGCTTCTAATTCGTCCGAGTGCCGATAGAGGTACTGTATATGGGCTGTAGGTCAGTCCCTTTTGTAGCCAGTAACCGCCGCGTTCCATAACGGCCCCGTGGTGTGGGGTTCCTATATATGCGGCCTTGTCGACCTTTTTCAGCCACGCATGGCCCTTTTCTTCAGCTATGCGAATAGCGCTGCGCATAACGAGTCCGCCCATGCTGAACCCGATAAAGGTGATCGAGTCTACCGCGACCGGCCATGTCTCCAGCAGGCCTGTTAGCTGCTTACACAGTTCGGCTCCATTGGTGGAGACATTGAGTCCTGAGTTGTAAAGCACGTAGATCGGGGTGTAATCATTATGTTCTGCCAGCACCTCGCCATGGTTGTGCTGATGAGAGGTCCACTCGCGATCATTCATGCTCAGGCCATGCGCCATGACCAAAAGGCGTCGCCCTGCGACAAAGCTATCTTCCTTAAAGGCTTTGGCCTTCGGGTGAATCTCGACAAGGCGCTTTTCCACTTCGAGCAGATCGACGAAGGGCGTTTTTTGTTCGTCTGACGCCTCTGTTTTGGCGTCATCCAGAGCCAGTGCTTGTTTGGATTGGGCTATAGGTAGTAAAAGAACACGGAGTCGCATGGGGATTGCGAGTGTGTTGCCGCTGCGTGCCAGATGGTCCCCGCAGACACCGTTCAAGGCTGAGATGATAGCTTCGCGCCGTGGACTCGGCGGCAGTGTGCGATCGAGGCTTGGCGAAATGCTTGCCAGTGCCGAATCGGTCACACTGCGAGTCATTCTATTTACTGTTCTTATAGACTCATGGACGAAGCCGGCAATGCCCCTTGCGGGGCCTTTCGGGCCCTCGCCCAGAGGGAGCGGAGCGGCGGCAATATTGCGATACATACCCTCGACGATGTCCGTTACAGATTCTACCGTGTCAAATACTAGATTTGCGCTGCCATGCAGTGTCTTTCCAGTTTTCATAGAGGTGTCGCCCTTATTTTTTCAGCAATATGGTGCAGATGTGCGTTGGTAAACGTGGGTCTTAACTTTGGTTGGCTGTTTTTTTAGCGGCTGCGGATTTATTTTTAGAGGGAGACTTGCTGCCCTTTTTTGGCGAGGTTTGCCTGACGGGGGCCTCGGTGGAAGAGGACATCGCGGAAAGGCATTCTAGGCACAAGAGAGTGGCGCGCGCGCCCGTTGGTACGCCCACTGCTGCAGGCTGGCCTACAGGCAGAATAGCGTTACACTGCTCGCAAACGCCATTCCTGTTGAGTATCACTTCTTGCCAGCCGATCACCGCAGGCTCTGCGTCGGGTGTGGACGGGGCGGAGTCCCGGCTGGTGAGTGCTCGTGCTATCTGCGAACTGTCGGTGACGACGCCTTCTACCAGATCAAATGTATGAAGAAGTACATTGCGCACGATGGTAGAAACCGACAAACCTAATTGCTCGGCGCGGGTGCGCAGCTCTTCATCAAGTTGCTCGGGGATGCGTGCTTGCAGCACGCGATCCTTTGTTTGTTGGCGATTGCGTCTTGTGCTTCTGTCCGACATAGTGTCCTCTCCCTGCTCCTTGGTTGATAAGCGGTATTCTTTGAACTCGAGTAGTTTAATTACAATGTATTACATATGTCAATAAATGTATTACGCTAGGCGGGTCGAGGATCTGGTTTCCAGCATTCATGGAAGTCTAGGGCTTAGAGGTAAACCACCCCTTTATTTCGGTTGTTGATCTTAAGCCGGGTTTACAAAGGCATTTAAATTGCTGCCCGGCAACACAGAAAGGTAGCAGGCAAGAAAAGCATAATTGATAGAAACTCAGCGCCTATCTCGATGCGCTGCGAGAGATAAATAGCCAATACCCGGATGATTCCGACGTGGCAGCCTTGTGCGCAGCACCCCATATGTCGATTGCACGATGGAGCTACTGGGATATTGAGGGTGAGCCGCTAAACGAGACATTGGAGGTCGCGTTGGCACTTGAGCATATTATGAAAACGGATATGACCAATCCAGGCGTTCTGCACTTGCATATAAATCTGGTGGAATCTTCCCTAACACCTGAGCGCGCGTTGATTTCTGCCGATGCTTTAGAGCCTGCCGTTTCCATTGCGGGACACGGTGTCCACATGCCATCACATATTTACGTTCGAGTGGGACGATACAGCAGGGCAAGCCTGAGCAGGCAGCTGAAGTATTGGCTCGTTACGAACAGGCCTGGAAGCATTCAGATACAGCGCTTACGGGTTCGCGAAAATAATGGACGCTAAGATAGTCATTCAGTGATTTTGTGCTCTAATAGCGTTTTCCCATATGCCTCATCATTTGCAGCAAGGACCACACTATGTCAGACAAGTTTTTTTTCAACGGCCGGCAGGATTCACGTCAGGATACCGCCGGTGGTGCTTACCAGACCAATGCGGGCAGAAATGGGGGTAGCGAGAAATACCCTCTTGAGCTTATTGTAACCAGTGAGGTGCGTCAGTGCGAAGTGCAGGCGCTGGTAGATGAAGCGCAGTTGTACGCCCAGATTACGGTTGATGAGGGTGAGGGTGTCGAAGAGTCGATAGGCGAGCTGACCGCTCTGCTCAATAAGGGCGTCACGGTTAAAGTGGACAAAATCCCAGCGCGCAACGAGCCTTGTAGCTGTGGCAGTGGCAAGAAATATAAGAAATGCTGCGGCTAGTGTTTTAGCAAGTTAAATGATCGTGGCGGGTAGATTTTCTGGATCGATACGAGCCCGCCTAATTTTTCCTTAAATTCAATGATTTTTTGTTCCCGCCTAGATACAAGGCTTACTGAGATTTCCTCCCTTGGCCGTCGGCGACTCCAGTTCATATTCCGCTCATCGCGATAGGGAGCAGTCCTTCCGGCAGCGCGGTCGAGATGTACAAGTTGACACGCCGATCTTTCTCGAAGATACCTTGCCGGAAACGCAAAAGCCTCTTTCTTTTCATCTCAATGGTGAAGATAAAAACCTCAAAGTCAAAATACCTGCGGGGGTGACTGAAGGCGAAAAAAAACGCCTGAAAAGGCAGGGAGGCGCAGGTCAGGGTGATGCGGCTCTGGGTGCTAAAGTGGAAGTGCCCACTATAACGGGAAAAGTCCGACTCGCCATTCCGCCTGGTAGCTAGGCTGGGCAGCGCCTGCACAGAGATCTTGAGATTGACTGGCGGAGTATCTCTGTTGCCATGAGCTTACTCAGTGAGCTGGAAAAAATACGAATTGAAAACCAGCAGCTGAAACGACGCTTACAGCGCTTTAGTTCCTAAAATGGGCTTTAGTCACTCTGTAACGAATCGCCAATGCCAGCGGCACTGTATACATCGATTTGATTATAGCCTGATGATTTTAGTGACTTATTCGTGTCTGGTCGAGTTACAGTAGAGTTATGAAGCGATTCCAACTGTTACCGTGTTTGACTCTATTATTGTTAGTGGGCTGTACTAGTGCCCCCGAAAAACCCGCCTCTGGAGCGAGCCTACCTGTTTGCGGGCTATTGCCGAACTGCGTCAATAGCGAAAGCGGTGAAGGCGGCAAAGCCATTGATCCGATTGAGGCGACAGTGGCGCAGTGGCTGCAGCTTAAGTCATGGCTTTCCACGCGGGAAGACTGGAATATTGGCAAGGGTACCGATGACTTTCTGCAAGCGGAGACAATGACACCGCTAATGCGGTTTCGAGACGATGTGCAGTTGCGCTACGATCATGCCGCCGGTCTTATTCATGTGCGATCATCCTCCCGTTTGGGTATCGGTGATATGGGCGCTAACCGCCGGCGGGTCGAGATGCTGCGTCAGCTTGTGTCAAGCGAGTCAGTGTATTAGGGTCACTAGTCGGAGTGATGCCAAGTTCAATCTGCCGCTCCGCCTTTGATATCCTCTCTCCATTTATCCGTTCATTAAACGGCGTAAACCCGTCTTTGGTTATACCCGTTTAGCTTATCGAAATTACTTTCACACTCTGTGCTGGCACAGAAATGGTCTATATTCTTGGCATGCGTTGCATTTTGCGATTTAAAATTGGATTCCTCGCCCTCTGACCGCGGCTTAGATCTCTGTAGCCTATAAAAATACGGTTTTATTGTGATTGGCACGATTTTTGATTGTAGCTTCACACTTAATCAAAAAAGCGACGACCAATACAATGAATAAGTTGTTGAGTAATGCAGCCTTATCGCTAGGGCTACTGGTAGGCTTCCCGGGACTCGCAGTATCGGCCCCTTTTGATACCTGTCCTTCAAAGGCGTTTTTGATACAGGAAAATGTAGCAAAGCTGTACGGGGCAGATCTGTCTACGGGCTATGTTGAGTTGCTAAGCGACAACCTGGGTACTACCGGAAAAGTCAATGCGCTCGGCTTCAGCTATGGCGATGGATATCTCTACGGTTGGAGCTATGAACATAGAACTTTGGCCAAAATTGGGTCCGACTTTCAGCTACAGCCAATCACGTTGGTTAATCCACTTAACGACAATTACTATGTGGGCGATGTTTCGGTAGATGGCACTGTCTACGTAATCTACAAACGTGGCTCAGGGGGCAGTCATGGTCTCTGGCGTATAGATCTGGATCCGGTGTCTCAAACCTACTTAGACCCACAGCGTGTCGTTGACGGAAAGTCGCTCCAGTTGGCAATTTATGATATTGCCTTTCATCCCTTTGACGGACAGCTCTACTCGGTTACCTCCAGTGGTGGTTTAGTGCGTATAGATCCAGCGACTGGAACCAGTACGGCGCTGGGTAGTCTTGGCGAGAAGGGTACGTTCGGCGCAGTTTATTTTGACGTAGAGGGCCGGCTCTATATGAGTCGAAACGCTGACGGAGCAGTCTTTCAGGTAAATATTGGCGACGTCAATCCAGCAGCCGTATGGTATGCACAAGGGCCAAAATCATCCAATAACGATGGTGCTCGTTGTGCTTTAGCATCAGTAGCGCCACAGGAGACTAGTCTAATCGACTTTGGTGATGCACCGGACAGCTACGGTACAACACTTGTTAGAAATGGTGCGCGTCATAACTTGGAAGGCTCGGCAGTCTATCTGGGTGACAGTGTTGACTCGGAAGTGCAGGCGAACGTGAGTCCGGGTTCCGATGACTCTGCGCGTGATGACGACGAAGACGGTATTGTGTTCATTACTGATATTGCAGCGGGGGAGGTTGCACTAGTTGCGATTAGCAGCGTTGGGTCGGGTTTCCTCAACGCCTGGATAGATTTTGATGGTGATGGCGAGTTTCTCGAAAGCGAGCAAGTGATTGACACTCATCCAGTCAGCGGGGGCTCTGAAATTATGTCCCTGCAGATCCCGCAGAATATTGTGTCTGGGGCAAGTTGGTCACGCTTTCGGGTCTCCAGTACGAGGAATATTGGTCCGACTGGAGGCGCAGCTGATGGTGAGGTAGAGGATCATCCAGTAGAGCTGTTCGGACGAAGAGTCACCGCCAGCCACTTTCCCAGTGCGAGCGGATATGTAACGCTTGCCTACGAAGACCTTTGGCCCCGTGTAGGCGACTACGACATGAATGATCTTGTTATGTACTACCGCACTACAATCAATACCGCATCAATCGACAATAAGCCGGAAGAACAATACTTGCATTCTATTAGTATCAACGGACAAGTCTCAGCTGTGGGCGCAGCATTACACAGCGGCTTTGGCGTGGAGATGACTGGCCTGCCTCGTTCTTCTATAGATCAATCTGGCATGTCTTTGGTGATTAACGGCGTACAGCGACCGGGAACATTTCTGGAGCAGGGTGCCGGTTACGAGAATGCCGTTTTTATTGTTTTTAACGATGTGTGGAATCACGTGAGCGCTGCTGAAGGCTGTAAATTTTACCGCACCGAAGATCTGTGTGGAGGCTCGGCAATACAAAGCCAGTTTACCTTGACCGTTCCCGTGATCGGCAATATACCCGCGCAAGTCATCGATGACCCCATTTTAAATCCGTTCATATTTGGCTCGAATGCCAGGCGGAAGGAGATTCATTTAAAAAATAAACCGCCAACCAGTAAGGCTGACATGAGTGCCCTGGGCTCCGCAGATGATTCGTCAAATCCGGATGCTGGGGTTTACTACCAGACAAGTAGAGGATTGCCTTGGGCGATGGTGGTGGGTACTGAATGGATCCACCCTGAAGAGGCCCGCGACCTTGTTCAGACCTACCCGAAGTTCAAAGCTTATGTAACCAGTGATGGGAAGGGAAACACCAAATGGTATGAGCAGAAAAATGCCGTTCTAAACAACTTGTATCAGGATTGATTCCATGAAGACTTTAAGTGCATATTTAAAACGAACAGCATCCTTTGTTGCCGCTACAATGATGTTGGGAGGATGTATTGGCAGTCCTTTTCCTGCGGGCACGGTTGCTGAGCTTTACCGCTGGGATGATCTGGAGTCGCCGGTCGCTACACGCGTCGGTCAGTCGTCAGTTGGGCTCAATGGATATTTTGATGGAGACTTAAGCTTCTGGGATCTGCTGCAGGGGCAGCCTTTAGTGAATGGAGACCTGTCTGCTCCATGGCTACTTCGAGCCTGTTACGAGGATGTGTGTTACTCCGCCGTACTGTTTGCAGATCACTTCGAGCTGAATAGCGAGCAAATGATCAGCGGCTATGCTTCTTTGACAGCGATATCCACAGCAATGGCGAACCAGGTGCGGGATCTTCCTGCCAGTGAAGTGCGGGCGGCTTTGGATGGTTTGGCATCCCAGGTATTGGCTGACGGCGGAGGCGACTACGCATTGTTTCTGTCACTTGATCCCAAACGTAGAGTCGATCACCGAGAAAAGTTAGTTTCGATAGATTTCTTTTTTGAATCACAAGAAGTGATCGCGCAACAGCCTAATGCAACGATTAATGTACTGTTTGGACAGCGTCAAGAAACGACCGAAGATCTAGCGATACCCGATGGATTTTTGTTTGATGGATCGCAGAATTTATCGATAGATATAGACGTGTCTTCGCGCATATCAGAAGAAGCCTACCTCTTGATATGCAGTGAGTTTGATGTTGCTGTTGAAGGTTATGACGTCGATTATGCGGCCTGTCAGCTAAGCACTCTGCTTCGTGATGGCAGTTATAGTGGAGAGCTGAGGCTGGCGGATTCAGTTGAACAGTTACTGGCGGTAATTCTGCCGCTCAGAAATCCAGATGACGTGAACTACGAGGTCTGGTCGCGCCAGTTAGATGGCGCGACATTTTTTATCCGATGACGGCAGTGATGATGTACAGGGAGGCTAGCAGTTCAGGGAGTTGAATACATACCCGATGATAGCGGTGTATCATGCAAGCCCTCGTACCTATTCTATTAGCTGCTGCTGCCATGATTATTTTACACCACTACGAATTGTCACCCTTCTCTGAAAAGCTTCGCTTAATGTTTGGCTATGCGGGTTTGCCCTGGCAGTCGCTGGTGTCACCGGAGATGCCGCCCCGACCAAATCTTGATCCCCTCACCGGAGGTTACCGGCGTATACCTGTAGCTCAGAAAGGCGCCGACCTATTTTGCGACACACGTTTAATCTGTGACGAGGTTGCTGCTTTGACGGAAATGCCGGAGCTCGCAACCCAATATGGGAACGCGGCAACTCAGGCTTATGCTGCTGAGTTGGAGAGCACGGTGTTTTGGGCTTGCGTATTATCAATACCCGCAGGCGTAACACTGAAGCAACTGTTGCGGCATATTGGTGTATGGAAAACACTGCGGTTTTTAAAGGACCGTACCGGGGTCGGGAAAAGTTCGCGTATGAATGTCCCATCTCCAAGAGAGGCTGCACGTGTGTTTCAGCAGCATCTGGAGGAAATGGAGCAGCGACTGACGGGCCAGTTCCTATTCGCGGATGACCCTACAAACGCCGATTTTTCGGCCTATCACACTCTGTGGTTCAAGCGGGAGATTGGTAAGCTGCCCATGCCTTTGGGGCTACCAAAAGTGGCAGATTGGTATGACCGCATGCAGGCTTTTGGCCACAATGAGCGTTGCGAAATATCACAAGCGCAGGCTTTTCAAGCTGCTTTTGAAAATGAACCTAGGGCTATATCCAATGACGCCAGCGCTGCGGCTGATGTTGGTAAAAGTGTTTCAATCTGTCCTACAGATTACGCGCTGGATGCAGTGAATGGTACTTTGGTGGGTTGTTCCGCCACGCGCTATATCGTCGCGCGTGAGAGCAAGCAATTCGGTACAGTACACGTACACTTTCCACGTGCGGGTTTTGCATGCCAGACCGCGTAGTTACTCTTTAGAATGTCATGAACAGTACAGAAGCTCTGCAGACAATTAGCCACTTGGATACTGGGTCGAGCGCCTGCCATTCGTCTGGCGTCAGCGTGGGCATTTGGGTTGTTGCTCCCCTCCAGAGTTTCACATCGATATTTTAGTTTTGTGTATCTCGAAGATACCGTAAGCAGTATGTTACGGCGGTTTATCTGTGCCGTGCTTGAATAGGCTACTCGGGCATATGCCGGTCATTATCCTCCACTCGTGAGTTCGTGATGTTTTCCGGCAGTTTCACCAGCATACGCAGCAACTCTGGAGCATGTGAATACTCGTCATCGGCAAACTGGCCGGCTATCTTTG
>JBLHSI010000092.1:0-11103 GCA_047626655.1 Halioglobus sp. | reverse complement strand
GCTTGCGCGCTTTTTGAATCATCCCAATCGGGGTATTCGCTACGTAACTGCAGGACATTTCGTTTTCTGGCTGGCGCTAAAAATAGCGCATCTAGCGACCATATTAAGCCGCTGCCAAACACCAGTAACACTAAAATAAGTGGAAAATCTATCGCCATCAGTACGTCCTCAACTGTCGATTTTTAGCACGGCTAAAAAAGCAGATTGTGGTATCTCGACCTGACCAACCTGTTTCATACGCTTTTTACCCGCTTTTTGTTTCTCGAGCAACTTGCGCTTACGCGATACATCACCACCATAGCACTTAGCAGTGACGTTCTTGCGCAGCGCTTTCACCGACTGTCTGGCGACAATTTTGCCCCCTACAGCTGCCTGAATTGCCACGTCAAACATTTGTCGTGGAATGAGCTCCTTCATTTTTTCTACGAGCGCCCTGCCTCGATTTTGCACTTTATCGCGATGCACAATAATTGCCAGAGCATCCACCCTCTCGCCGTTGATAAGTACGTCGAGTTTAGCCAGGTTGGCCGCCTCGAAACGCTCAAAGCTGTAGTCCAAAGACGCATAACCCCGACTCACCGACTTTAAGCGATCGAAGAAATCCAGAACCACTTCCGACATGGGCAGATCGTATGTCAACGAGACCTGCGCGCCCAGAAACTGCATATCGATCTGAGTACCCCGCTTATCTACACACAGCGTAATCACGTTACCCAGATACTCTTGCGGTACCAGTATATGAGCCCTGGCGATAGGTTCACGCATTTCCTCGATATCACCCGGATCGGGCAAGGACGATGGATTATCGACCGTGACAACCTCACCGTCTTTCTTGAGAATTTCGTAGATGACCGTGGGGGCGGTGGTGATAAGGTCAAGATCATACTCGCGCTCCAGTCGCTCCTGAATAATTTCCATGTGCAGCATGCCTAGAAAGCCACATCGAAAACCAAACCCCAAAGCGTCAGAGCTCTCCGGCTCATAAAATAGCGACGCATCGTTTAATGTAAGCTTAGCCAGAGCCTCACGAAAATCCTCATAGTCATCCGAGGAAATAGTGAAAATACCCGCATAGACTTGCGGTTTAACTGTTTTAAAGCCTGGCAACGCTGGCACGTCTGTCTGCTTTGAATGAATGAGTGTATCGCCAACGGGAGCCCCGTGAATGTCTTTAATTCCGGCGACGATATACCCCACTTCGCCTGCCCGCAGACAATCTGTTTCCATGCGTTTGGGGGTAAAAATACCCACGCTATCTACCTGGTGGGCGCGTCCAATAGACTTGGCAACGATTTTATCACGCTTGCGCAGCTCACCATTTTTAACGCGCACAAGGGACACCACACCAAGGTAGTTATCAAACCAGGAATCGATAATCAGAGCCTGCAACGGAGCGGTGCGACTGCCTTCGGGAGGGGGAATATTTTCAACCAAATACTCCAGAGCATCTTCGATGCCAAGACCCGACTTAGCGCTGACCTGACAGGCCTCTGACGCATCGATACCTATAATATCTTCAATTTCCTGAGCCACTCGATCCGGATCAGCCTGCGGCAAGTCCATTTTGTTCAATATAGGTAGAACTTCCAAACCCTGCTCTAGCGCCGTATAGCAGTTTGCCACCGACTGCGCCTCGACTCCCTGCCCGGCATCAACCACCAATAGCGCACCTTCGCAGGCGGCCAATGATCGCGAGACTTCATAGGAAAAATCGACGTGGCCCGGCGTGTCGATGAAGTTGAGCTGATAGGTAATACCGTCCTTGGCAGTGTAATCGAGCGTAACGCTCTGTGCCTTGATGGTAATCCCACGCTCACGCTCGATATCCATGGTATCGAGTACCTGAGCGTTCATTTCACGGTCGCTCAAGCCATCACAAAACTGGATGAATCGATCGGCCAGCGTCGACTTTCCATGATCAATATGGGCAATAATAGAAAAATTACGAATCTTACTGAGGTCGCTCACTGACAAAGCTCGATGTGGGTAGACGGGATCACTGCGGTAGGCAGCAATAAAAAAGAGGCGCGATTGTACCCTATCGGTCCGGTTCTGTAACGTGCAAAATATACAGAGATCCGGACACTAGCCTTTATCCGATTTAGCTGCAAATCGCCCTAGTCTGAAAGTTTCAAGCCTATGAACATGGGCGCACCCCTGCGAATAAGACGAACCGGGACAGAGCGGTCTGCACTGAGCTTTTTAACGGCTTTGGTAAGGTCCGACAAAGAATCAATCTTATCTGCTCCAACCTGTGTAATCACATCACCTGGCAACATACCCGACTTGGCGGCTATCGAGCCGGAGACTACTCGACGAATAACGACACCGCCATCTAGCTCCAGGCGGAGCTGGATATCTTCTGGGATTTCCTCGGCGACCAGTCCAAGCCGACCGCCGACTCTGCCGTCGGGTTGCCGGTTACTGAGCGCGTAGCTGTCATCCGCATCTAAACCACCCACCTTGACCTGTACGGTTTTGATTTTACGATCGCGCACCAGCTTCACATCAACCGTACTATCGGGCTCTAACAGACCGACGATGTGTGGCAGATCAGCCGAATTCTCTACCGATTGGCCATCGAAAGCGATAATAACATCGCCGGCACGCAAGCCCGATTTTTCGGCGGGACCATCGGAAGATAGTTGTGCAATTAGTGCACCCTGGGGGCGGTCCAAACCAAAAGATTCGGCCAAATTCTTGTCCACGTTTTGGATGGTCACGCCCAACCAACCACGAGTTACCCTGCCGTCTTCCTTCAGTTGATCCACAACATTGCGTACCACGCTAATTGGAATAGCAAAAGACAGCCCTATAGAGCCACCACTGCGAGTAAATATTTGGGAATTGACCCCCACAACCTCGCCTTGCAAATTGAATAGCGGACCACCCGAGTTTCCGGGGTTGATCGCCACATCAGTTTGAATAAACGGTACGTAATTTTCATTTTGTTCGGTCGGCAAGCTCCTACCCATGGCGCTGACAATGCCCGCGGTAACTGAATAGTCCAAGCCAAAGGGTGAACCAATCGCCAACACCCACTCACCTACCTCAAGTTCACCAGCCTCTGCCAGCTTTAAAGCCGGCAAATTTTCGGCATCGATACGAAGTAATGCCAAGTCTGACCGCGGGTCGGTACCAATAATTTCTGCGTCAAATTCTCGGCGATCGCTGAGGCGGACCAAGACACTGTCGGCCCCTTCAACAACGTGATTATTGGTGACGATATAACCACTTTCAGACACAATAAACCCCGAGCCCATCGACATCTCTTGGCGCTGGGACTGAGGCGAACCTCTGTATTGGAAAAAGCGCCGCAATGGCTCTGGAATATCCCCTGAATCACCCTGAGCTTGACCACCTCGAACACTCTTTTGCTCCACTAGGATCTTAACCACAGCCGGGGAGTTCGACTTTACAATATCTCGAAAATCGGGAAGGTCCGCTGAGGCAGAATGACCAAACAGCATAGTGACTAACATAAAAACAAGCAGCGAAAATGATTGACTAGCTTTCATAATTTCCTTTCCATGTAAAACAACAAGATCAAAATAGCGGGAACTCAGCAGAACCAACAAGCCATTAGCTTATTT
Organism: Halioglobus sp.; assembly: GCA_047626655.1. Lineage (GTDB taxonomy): Bacteria > Pseudomonadota > Gammaproteobacteria > Pseudomonadales > Halieaceae > JBALVT01. The sequence goes on along the minus strand of JBLHSI010000092.1, from coordinate 7,510 downwards.
CCACTGCACTCGTATTTGAATTGAGTAACCCCAGCAGACTGGGCTGCAAGGTGATATCCGATCGGTGCCGCCAAGCGTGCCAGCGAACTATCACGATACCCAATGTAAAACCTGCCACGGCACCGAGTATCGCGGCTAAATCTTCGTTAGCGTTACCCACAAAAACAGCGAGCGCCGACCCCGACAACATAGCCAGCAATGGAATCATATAAACCACCAAAGAGCCGCGAACGATGACTTCCTCGGGAATACTGAGCAACACCTCGTCGTTTACGGCACAGCTTGATGCCTGCAGTTCGCCGGAAAAAGCCTGAATGTAGTGCTTGCGCCCGCTAGATATTCGATTGAGGATACCGTGGCCACAGCCACTTTGTGCAGCACAGCTGCCACAGGTACTCTGGCGAATAGTTTCGACCCAAACCGAGTCTTCCTCCACTGCCACTACCTGCCCTGTTTCACGCAACATATCAGCGCTGCCAGGCAATCGAGTCGGCTACCATTCTGGCCGTATTGAGCGGTATTTCGCCGATAACCGTCACCAAAACAGGGCTATCGCCCAGCACCAGTCCCCTGGTGTAAGACGTTGTTCCACCCTGGCGTACAACGCCTTCACCGGGTTGTATATTTCTTGGTAATATTTCCAAAAACACGGAAAAAACCGCCAAGCCATCAGTATAGCTGCGCCGCTTATTACCTCCTGAGGAGTCATCTGTCGCTGTAAAACCTCGTGGTACCCAGCGCGCAGACCAGTTGCCTTCGAAGTCTTGTGCGCTGTCAGCCTGGTCACCCGGGCGAGGATGAGTTGCGCGGTGCACTATGTCGGCATCTTGACTGGCAGGCGTCAGCGGATTGCGAAACGACAAATTGGCGAACTGGAATCGCTCAAGTACTTTATCGCCAAGGCCTATCGTCTGGGTTTTCAGTAACAGTCCAGTTTTTTTGTCGAGCTCCATAATATAACCATGACGGTACATATCCTTGGCTACAATATAAATTCGCACTGCTTTACGGCCGGCTATACGCTCACCTTCAGTCACTTTAAATCGGTAATTTTGCGCAATGCCACAATTACCGGCCTTTAAGCCCTCATTTAAACGAAGTAATTTTTGACCGGGGTGAACACATTCCAGCGGATGTTCAACTCGTGTGACTTGAGCGCCCTGCCCCGTCAGTTGGGTTAAATGTTCTGATGCTGCGCCATCGGAGACCAAGTGAGAGACCTGCATAACCTGCATGTCTTCGCCGCGCTGAAAAGTTACAACGCCTTGGTAGCTGACCTCGCTAGCGCTGTGCGACATTTTTGCCAACCATTTGAGCGCTTCTTGATTTGTCTCGGTGTCACCACACTCCGCATCACCTGCCGCGGTAGCCGTTTGCGACAACGCGACTAATAGCGCGGCAGCCAGCAAACGTCTAGTGAGACACAACCATTTTTTTCTAGGGTTTATCACTATTAAATCTCGCCAATCATTCCTTAATCTGCTGGACGCGCGCGAATGGCACTAAACCCTGAGGAGAATTAAGTGCTGCATGCTCTACGTGCTCTTGCATATACACATTCATCCTCTGCCTGGCCAATTCTCGATACGCCGTTCGCGCGGTAGGCTGTAATATGGGTACCGACTGCATGCCATAACTGGCTTGAATTGCTGTGGCGCCAACTGTGTTGATCAGACCCACCGGTGAAGAGGCGGCAAGTGGGCCTTGATAGGACGTATTCACGTCTCCAATTTGAGCCAACTGTTGGCCGCCCAGAATCACTGTCGCCGCGACAGAAGCTGCCACAGCGAAACTGGCGAAAGGCTTTAATAAGCGCTGAACTGTACCGGTTGACTGGTTTACTGCTGGCGCATCTCGAAGGATGGCTTGACGAACCCCTTTAGATATGTCGATCGACATGTCTGGGCTAAGCCCCTCGGTATTCACCGAACGTATCGCACTATAACGAATCCATGTTTGACGAAGCTCACTCTCATCACCCATTTGCGACAGTACGCGTTCCAGTTCTAGCTCGTTGGCTTCACCATCCAATACCGCAGACAGTGATTCCCGTAATCTTTCACTCATTGTTTTATCCTCCGCGCACATGCACGAGTGTTAAGAAGTACCACTTCGTCAAAACATCTCAATCTAACTCAAGCCATCCATTTGCTCTTTAACCTGCTTGTCTATGGCCTCGCGAGCCCGAAATATTCGCGAGCGAACCGTACCAACGGGGCAATCCATAATCTCTGAAATATCTTCGTAGCTCATACTATCGAACTCCCGCAGGGTGACCGCTGTACGCAGGTCATCCGGTAGTTCAGCAATAGCCCGCTCAACCACCACTTTCAATTCTTCACCAAACAGAGCGCTCTCCGGTGTATTGAGGTCGCGCAGTGCCCCGCCTCCCTCGTAGTATTCAGCATCTCCCACTTCGACATCGAAACTGGGCGGTCTGCGTGACCTCGACACCAAGTGGTTTTTCGCTGTATTTATCGCAATGCGGTAAAGCCACGTGTAAAAGGCACTATCCCCACGAAAACGAGGCAACGCTTTATAAGCCTTAATAAATGCCTCCTGCGCCACATCCTGCACCTCCGATGAGTCGCGGATATAGCGACTGATCAAACTAAATATCTTGTGCTGATATTTCAAAACCAGCATATCGAACGCACGGTTGTCGCCTTTTTGCACTTTCGCAACAAGCTGCTGGTCCGTCTCTGCGGCAGTCACGTCCTGTACCTCTCCCTAGTCCATGACACAACTGTCCTGGCGATGATCTTCCAACTAATTGAATAGACAGCAGAAATATGGAAAAGTTCGCCGCTATTCTCAAATGGCCGATAGTGAGAGACTAATATTGATAAAAAGTTCCGCAACAACAGATTTCCTTATAGGGCTGGACCTCGACTATACTCCACATGCAGATAACGCTTGAGGGCTAAGTCCTTGAGCTACATAATATAATTCACAAACAGCGGCAGCAAGTATTCTCTCTATGTCAGTTTCGCCCCCCCCCAATAGCCACCTTCACGATGTACTCATTATCGGCAGCGGCGCTGCAGGCCTCAGTCTAGCACTGCATCTGCCTGCACATCTGCGGATCGCCATCATCAGCAAAGCTGACATGAATCAGGGCTCTACCTACTGGGCACAAGGAGGAATGGCCGCGGTATTGCACACCGAAGATACCGTCGATTCCCACGTTCAAGACACGCTGGATGCGGGTGGGGGGCTATGCCATCGCGACGCCGTCGAGTTTACCGTGCGCAACTCCAAGCGATGCGTCGACTGGCTGGTCACACAAGGTGTGGACTTTGACTTGCGGTCAGACCAATCCGATTCGGAGTTTCACCTCACTCGTGAGGGCGGACACAGCCACCGTCGTATCATTCATGCCGCGGATGCCACGGGCAAGGCGATCTCTGATGTACTCACTGAAAAAGTGCAAGCGGCCGAGAACATTGAGATATTTACTCACCGTGTCGCTGTCGATCTCGTACAAGACGGAGGCGAATGCCAAGGCGCCTACATCCTCGATCGACAAAGAGATAGAGTTGACTTGTTTCAGGCAAAAGCAGTCGCGCTAGCCACGGGTGGCGCCAGTAAGGTCTACCTCTATACCAGCAATCCGGACGGAGCCAGTGGCGATGGTATCGCCATGGCTTGGAGAGCCGGGTGTCGAGTAGCCAATCTTGAATTCAACCAGTTCCACCCCACTTGCCTCTATCACCCTAGGGCCAAGTCGTTTCTCATCACCGAAGCGATTAGAGGAGAAGGAGGAAAATTGCGGCTACCTGACGGCAGCCGTTTTATGCACCGATTTGACAAGCGCGAAGAGTTGGCACCGCGAGATATTGTGGCGCGCGCGATTGACCATGAAATGAAACGCTTGGGCGCAGACTGTGTATTTCTCGACATCTCTCATAAACCCGAGAGCTTTTTGCAACAGCATTTCCCAACGGTTATGGCACGCAGTAAGGAGTTTGGCATCGATATCGCCAAGGAATCGATTCCAGTGGTGCCTGCTGCTCACTATACCTGTGGCGGCATTGTCGTGGATACCAATAGCCGCACTGACATCCCCGGGCTATACGCCATAGGTGAGACCTCGTCCACGGGGTTGCACGGCGCTAATCGGATGGCAAGTAACTCCCTGCTCGAGTGCATAGTCTATGCGGAGGCAGCAGCGAATCACATCGCCAGTACTATTGACCAAATTAAAACGCCCTGCGCTGTCCCTGCTTGGGACGAAAGCCGAGTTACCGACTCTGATGAAGACGTGGTGATATCTCATAACTGGGACGAATTACGCCGTTTTATGTGGGATTACGTGGGAATTGTGCGCACCGACAAACGACTACAGCGTGCTCAGCATCGGGCCCTGCTGCTACAAGCTGAGATTGCAGAATATTACAGTAACTACAAGGTTAGCAATGATCTACTGGAGTTGCGTAATCTCGCTATGGTGGCAGAGTTGATGATTCGCTGTGCCATTTCTCGCAAGGAAAGTCGCGGCCTACATTATACGCTGGATTATCCAGATTTATTGCCAGAAGCAAAAGACACCATTTTGCAGCCATAGCATTGGCAACATTGATTGCAATCTATGTCTTGTGACCGCACGACAACGTTAACCTGCACCGCAATTGTCGCAACTGATCTTCCTCAGCGCTGTCACAAAAAAGAAGTATTCGCCATCGTGTCCGGACCTGCGCTGAGCGCAGAGAAAGGAAGACCAACTGCGGCAGATTGACAGTTGTAGCGTCCAGCGTTGCGCATATTTCCTGGGTACCACGAGCAACAAACCATTGCCCCTCACGCCAGATAACAACAACACCCGCCATGGTGTCAGACCATTCCAGATAAAGGATAACGGCCGACACCAGCATGACGAGCAAGGCAAGCACGACATAGTCAAGCATCGCCAACTGCACGAGCGCCAAGGCAATTGCTACACCAAGTGCAAGCAATGCCAGGCGGCGGCGCTGCGACTGCCTAACGGTAAGTCGTAGTTCTTGTGAAGCTGAGTATTTGTTTAACAATGTCCTGCAGTTCCTCATCGTCGGGCTCTACTCGCTGCAAAAACCAGGAAAACAAATCCTGATCTTCGCTCAACATCAATCGCTCCAACAGTTGTTTATCAGGTTCGCTTAAGTCCTCATAACACTGTTCGACAAATGGCCCGAGAATCAAATCCAGCTCCAACATCCCGCGCCTGGCCGCCCAGCGCATACGGTTTATTCCTTTTCCATCTGTCATGCTTGTCAATTCACTCTAATTATGAAGTCAGTTTCCGATTATATCGCCAATGCAGGGGAATAGGGATATCATATATGTCCCTCAGTTACACAGCGGACCCCTCTCTTGAGCAGCTATTACACGCCATTGAATAACGAAGCCCTCCTGCATATTGAAGGGCCGGATTCGCTTAAATTCTTACAGGGCCAAACCACCTGCGACACCCGAAAAGTCGACGAAGCAAAGGCACTGCCGGGCGCCTATTGCACGGTAAAGGGCCGAGTGGTGTGCGACTTCCTGTTAACCGAAATCGCTGACCAACACTATGTACTTCGGATGCGCCGCGATATTTTAACGACGAGCCTCACCACCTTGGCAAAGTACATCATATTCTCGAAGGCTCAGCTTGATGCCGAGCGCGAAGATTGGCAAACCTTTGCCTGCTGGGGACCCGAGGCCAAAAAAGTCATGACCACTGTATTGGGTGGTGCGCCGGAAGCACACTATGGTCGAGCGTCTGGAGACGGGTATGTGGTTGTCCAAATGGACGAATCCGGATGTCAATTTGAGTGCTATATAAACACCCAAACACACCCAACACTGGTCACTGCTCTCGCCGACAGCTTTTTACCGGGCGAGTCGCAAGATTGGCAAGTCCATCAAATTGAGCTGGGAATTGCGCGCATGGAGGCGGCCACAGTGGAGGAATTTATTCCGCAAATGTTGAATTACGACCTCAGCGGCCACATTAGTTTCGATAAAGGTTGCTATACCGGACAAGAGGTCGTGGCCCGGTTGCATTATCGCGGCACACCCAAAAGGCGACTGTACCGGGCGATACTGCCGAACACAGAGACCGCTGCAGCAGGCGACTTGCTCTATAGCGCTGGGTCGAGCCAGAGTTCTGGTACAGTTGTTAATAGCGCGACTGCCACTGGAGCGTGTAGCGCATTAGTCGTCGCCACCGTCACCAAAGCCGAGCAAGGTTTTCACTTACGCACAGAAACAGGCCCCTTGCTACACTGCACTGCAGTTAAGCAAGAGGACGTCTCCGATGCAGATACGTAAAAGTATAGGCCTCGTTCTACTCTGTCTTTTTGCGCTGAGCGCGCGCGCCGATATTACCCATATCGCCCTGGTATGGCTGTCAGATTCCGCGCCCGAGGACGCCGCCGAAACCATGATTGAGGCCGCGACTACACTAAGCCAAATTCCCGGTGTACACGATTTAAACGTAGGATATGCGCTATCCAGTGAACGCGATATTGTCGATGACAGCTTTGCAGTCGGTATAAGTATCCGATTTAGGAGCCAGGAATCGCTGGAAGCGTATTTAATACACCCGCTCCACATAGACTATGTTGCGCGCCATATAAAGCCCTACAGCAGCAGGCTACAAGTTTACGATATAGCTCATTAGTACCGTTTCGGATTTACTCCACTTAGCGCCGCGCAATGCTGGTTTATCCCCAGAGTGGCTGTTAGCATTGTCTCCCACATCGAATTCAGGTGGTGCATCATATGTTTGAACGAAACAAAGGCAAGCCGTCCGCCCCCCCCCAGGGCAATTTTTCAACCTCATCACAGACACCTTCAACAGCCAGCACATCCGGCTCCGTAAACGCGAGGAAGACAGCTATGATTGGATCTAGCATCACAATAAAGGGCACCATCAGCGGTGACGAAGACCTCGTTATACAGGGCAGGGTAGAGGGTGCGATAAACCTTAAGGAGCATGAGGTTACCGTTGGCGAAAGTGGTAAAATTACGGCTGATGTCACCGCTAAGACTATTCGTATAGATGGCGAAGTCACCGGTGATATCAGCGGCTCGGAGAAGGTTGTTTTGTCCAAAACTGGCAATCTACGAGGCAATATTGTGGCACCGCGAGTAACACTTGAAGACGGCGCCATATTTAAAGGTAGTATTGACATGGACCCGGGCGACACCGCAGCTAGCTCTGTTTCTCTGGCACCGGAAAAAAAGTCCGAGAAAGCCACTGAATCCAATAGCGTTGGCAACCATGCACCGCAACTTGACCTGAAAAGTGGCTAACTGGGCGCAACCGCGTAGACTTATGAATGACTAACGAGACGAGCATTCAGTCGTCGAAGCTACTTTCTTCGCTATTTGAAAATGTCTCGCCCGGCCGGCGCCTCGCAGTCCTACATGTGGGACCCGCCCTGCAGGAGACGATAGAGTTTTTCTCGTCATTTCGCTGTAGAGTGCATTTTGTGGACTTGTTTTCGGAATTACCTATAGCCTCAGAAGATGAACAAGAGAATCC
>JBLHSI010000091.1:0-11210 GCA_047626655.1 Halioglobus sp. | reverse complement strand
GTGTTTCGCCGCTTTCGGAGAGAATTTTTCCCTCGTAGGGGCGAATGTCGATGATGTCGCCCATGCCGATGGCATCAACATCTGCCTCGAACACCAGCGCGCCTGCATCTTCCATCGTATTGTAAAAAATAGGCGCCACGTTACTGCCTATGCATATACCGCCACCCTTTTTGTTAGGTACGCCGGCAATGTCATCACCAAAGAACCACAGTACCGAGTTGGTGGCAGACTTTCGTGAGGACCCTGTTCCAACCACGTCACCTACAAAGGCGACCGGTAAACCCATGGCTTGTATTTCGGCCACTTTGTCCATGGGACCTGTCACGCCATGTTCTTGCGGTGTTAATCCATCGCGGGTCATCTTATACATCGCCAGAGCGTGCAGCGGGATGTCTGGTCGTGACCAGGCATCGGGTGCGGGCGATAAGTCATCGGTGTTGGTCTCTCCAGTGACTTTGAAAACGGCTACTTTGATCGACTCGGCAACGGCGGGCTCTGAGGTAAACCACTCGGCTTCAGCCCACGACTCCATCACAGACTGGGCGTTTGCATTACCGTTTTTTGCCAGCTCGGCGACGTCGTGAAATGCCTCGAACATCAGGAGTGTGTGCTTGAGTTCAGTTGCGGCTAATTCGCCCAGATCGTTATCTTCTAGCTGGCTAATGAGCGTTTCAATATTGTAGCCACCGTGCATGTTGCCCAGTAACTTTATGGCTGCGGGCTTGTCGATGAGTGGGCTGGCAGATTCTCCGTTAACAATGGCTGACAAAAAGCCGGCCTTAACATAAGCGCCTTCATCAACCCCTGGTGGTACACGGGTGCTGAGCAACTCAAGAAGAAACGCTTCTTCGCCGGCGGGCGGCGACTTCAATAAATCGACTAATGAGGCCACTTGCGTGGCGCTCAATGGCTTGGGAGGTATGTTTTGGCTGGCACGTTCAGCTACGTGTAGGCGGTAAGCTTCAAGCACAGGAAGGGCTCCTTTGTTCGATGATAGATAGAGTGAAAATTTCGTCGGTTATTATAGCCCAATACCCAGATAAGTAATACGAGTAGGTGGCTATATCGTGCATTCACATTAGTGATACCGTACAATTTCCGGGTGACAAATTTTTCTAAAATCCCCGTCAAAACCCCCTGCATTGGTGTCTGTTCTACAGGCATAGGCGACACCGTGTGTCGAGGTTGTAAGCGCTTTGGTCACGAGGTGATTAACTGGAACGGTTATACCCAGGAACAAAAGCGAGCCGTGGATGAGCGTTTGGCGAATTTCCTCTCGCAATGTGTCTGCAGTAAGTTACGCGTTGTGGATAGGGCATTATTAGAATGGCAGTTACAGGTCCAACAAATCGCTTACAACAAAAGCCATGACGAGTACTGCTGGGTATACACCTTGATCAAGGCAGGAGCGAAACAAATTGATGATCCTGTGTCCTATGGATTTGAACTCGACCTTCATTTTAGGAAATTGGACCTGACAACATTGAAAGCACAAATCGACAATGAGTTTTTCCAATTATCACAGGCTCATTATGACCGGTATATGTACAGCCCTGACTTGTTCGGAGGGCGCGACGGGTGAAGACTAGCGTCGATATTAGCCATATTCGTGACTTCCTGTTGTGTGAAACACCTCCAGAGTGGGTTAAATGGGCACTACAGAATCCTGATCTGATGCTAATGGATCACGCGAACTGCGAGAAAAAAGCCGCAGCCACAGCACTCAACCTGACCTACCGCTATGTCGAGCACGACAGCCTACTGCACATGTTGTCGCGCTTAGCGCGCGAAGAACTGCGACATTTTGAGCAAGTCATCACCTTGATGAAGCAGCGTGGGGTTCGCTATATCCAACTGTCGGCGTCCCGCTATGCCGGAGATTTACGTTTGTTGGTTAGAAAAAATGAGCCCGGACGCTTGATAGATACACTGTTAATAGGCGCTATTATCGAGGCTCGGTCTTGCGAGCGATTTGCCGCGTTGGTACCGGTACTGGATGAAGAGCTTGGGACGTTTTACAACTCATTGCTTAAATCGGAGTCACGTCACTATCTCGACTACCTAAAATTTGCTCGGGCGATGGCCAGTGAAGAAGAATTGCAGAGCCGCTTACCGGCGATGCTTGAGTGTGAGCGTGAATTGATCCAGCGCGAAGATCGGGAGTTTCGTTTCCACTGTGGTGTGCCAGAGAGGACATAGGTTTGGTGGTGGTGGCGGTGGGATGGTCGCTTTACAGTGCCGTGCCAATGGCGTCTTACGGCAACGTCCAGTCCAGTAGTTCAATAGCGGTTTCTGTCGCTTCTATATGCCAGCCTTTTTCGCACCAATCACCTAAAACCCAGCGGGTCCCATGCTCGGTTATATGTTGTGCTGGACGGTGTGTGTGCCCGTGGATTAAACGCTTTACGCCGTGCTTGCGCAGAGCTTGGTCGACCGCGTGCTGGCTCACGTCCATAATATCCTGGGCTTTGTTGCTGTTTGATACTTTGCTTTTGGCTCGCATGTCAGCGGCGATGGCGATTCGTTGTGATAGTGAGTGTGCCAAAAATTCTTGTTGCCACGCGGCAGAGCGGGCGAGGGAGCGAAATTCTTGATAGGGAAGATCATCGGTACACAAGCTGTCGCCATGCATTAGGAGTGTCGGTTCACCGCACAGGTCAATGACCGTTGGATCTGTAATAAGCTGCGCTTTAATACGTTGGCAAAAAGATTCGCCAATGAGAAAATCTCGATTGCCATGCATGATAAACAACTGTGGGCCAGCATCGGTGAAGGCTGACAGGAGTGTGGCTATTTCTGTAACGAGCGGAGAGTTGTCGTCATCGCCTATCCAGCTTTCTACCAGGTCTCCCAGTATGTAGAGCCGTTCACATCTGCGATTGTCATGCAAAAACCGGGCGAATGCCCGGGTGATATTAGGCCGGTTGGGATCTAGATGAAGATCCGATATGAACAGCGTACCGGCCAAAATGAGAGGCCTAGTCCTCTACAATAGAAACAGATTCTATAATGACATCGTCAGTGGGAACGTCCTGGTGCCCGCCTTTGGTTGTGGTGCTTACTGCTCGAATTTTGTCCAGTACGTCACTGCCTTCAACAACCTTGCCAAACACCGTATAGCCCCAGCCCTGCATGTTCTTACCGGAGTGATTGAGGAAGTCATTGTCTTTGACGTTGATGAAAAACTGAGCGGTAGCCGAATGAGGCTCCATTGTTCTGGCCATGGCTATAGTGCCGTGGTCATTTTTTAGGCCGTTGTCCGCTTCGTTCTCAACCGGCTCACCAGACTCTTTTTGGCTCATGTCAGAATTAAATCCGCCACCCTGAATCATAAAGTTGTCGATCACACGGTGAAAAATAGTGCCGTCATAGAAACCGTCCTCGGCATAGCGCAAAAAATTGGCTACTGTTTTGGGTGCTTTGTCGGCATCTAGGTCGAGTTTTATCTCGCCGAACGTTGTGCTAATGATAACCATGGAGTCGTCCTTGTGTGTTCAAAAGGGGGCAATCATACGGCCTTTTCGATTTTTGCGCTAGGTCGTAACCTCATCTGTAGCTATAATAAGCGCCCATTTTACGCGCCAGAGCCACCAATTTATGGAAACCAAGCCTGCCAACAATTTTCTGCGGTCGATTATCGCTAAAGAGTTGGAAGAGGGGACTGCTACCGAAGTTGTTACCCGATTTCCCCCCGAACCCAATGGCTATCTCCATATAGGGCATGCGAGCTCTATTTGTCTCAATTTTGGTCTGGCCGAACATTTTCAGGGGCGCTGCAACCTGCGGTTTGATGATACCAATCCTGAAAAAGAGAGTCAGGAATACATCGACTCAATTCAGGCTGATATTCGTTGGCTGGGCTATGAGTGGGACGGCGAAGTCCGATTTGCTTCATCGTATTTCCAGCAGTTTTACGACTGGGCTGTTTTGCTGGTTGAAAAGGGGCTCGCCTACGTCTGCGATCTAAATGCAGACCAGGCCAGAGAGTATCGCGGGTCGCTCACCGAAGCGGGCAAAGACAGCCCGTTTAGGGACCGCAGCGTCGAGGAGAACCTTGATTTACTGGCCAGAATGAAAGCCGGAGATTTTGCCGAGGGTGAGAAAGTACTGCGTGCCAAGCTGGATATGGCCTCGCCCAATATGAATATGCGCGACCCCATTCTTTATCGGATTCGCAAGGTGCACCATCATCAAACAGGCAACGACTGGCTAATCTATCCCACCTATGACTTTGCCCATGGGCAGGAAGATGCGATAGAAGGTGTTACACATTCGCTTTGCACCTTGGAGTTTGAGGGTCATAGGCCGCTTTACAACTGGTTTTTGGAGCAACTGCCCGTTCCTAGTCGGCCGCGACAGTTTGAGTTTGGCCAGCTCAACCTCAGTTACACCATCGTGAGTAAGCGAAGGCTCAAGCAATTGGTGGATGAGGGAGTTGTCACAGGGTGGGACGACCCGCGGATGCCGACGCTAACGGGTATGAGGCGGCGGGGCTATACGGCGAGAGCACTGCGCCGTTTTTGCGATATGGCTGGCGTGTCGCGCACCGAGGGCATCGTTGATGTGGCGATGCTGGAGCACGCGATTCGCGATGACCTCAACGAACATGCCCCCCGTGCGATGTGCGTGTTAAATCCGCTAAAGGTGGTGCTCACTAATTATCCGGCAGGCCAAGTGGAGCAGCTAACGGTGGCAAATCATCCCAACCGTGAAGAGTTGGGGACAAGAACCGTGCCGTTTAGCGGCGAGTTCTACATTGATGTTGAAGACTTCCGTGAAGAAGCGAACAAGAAATACAAGCGCCTGGTGATAGGCAAGCGAGTGAGGTTGCGCAACGCCTACGTTATTGAGGCGGACGAGGCGATTAAGGATGAGGCTGGCAACATAGTCGAGGTGCGAGCGCGGCTGATTGAAAATACGTTGGGGAACAACCCTGAAGATGGAGTTAAGCCCAAGGGCGTCATCCATTGGGTGTCGGCAGCTGGCGGTAAACGGGCGCAGGTAAGACTGTTCGATCGCCTATTCAACGATGAATCGCCGGACCGAGACGGCAAGGACTTTATGGATCACATAAATCCAGATTCGCTACAGATAGTAGAAAACGCATGGGTCGAGCCTTCGCTGGTAGAGGCAGAGCGGGAGCAGGTGTTTCAGTTTGAACGGGAGGGCTATTTTGTCGCCGATCGTGTCGAGCACAGCGCCCAACAGCCTATTTTCAATAAAACGATCGCTCTTCGCGACACATGGAATAACTAAGCAGGTCCCCCTTATTATGGCACTGACAATTTACAATACACTGGCTCGCGAAAAGCAAGTTTTTCAGCCGCTGGTACCCAACACTGTCACTATGTATGTCTGTGGCCCTACCGTTTACAACCTGGCTCATATAGGCAACGCGAGGCCGGTGGTGGTGTTTGATATGTTGTTTCGCCTGCTACGTACGCACTATGACAATGTGACGTACGCGCGCAACATTACCGATGTTGACGATAAGATCATTGCTGCGGCGTTGGAGCTCAATGTAAGCATAGATGTGATTACCGAGGAGTTTACCAATAAGTATCGGGAGGACATGCTGCAGCTCAATACCTTGGCGCCTTCAATGGAACCCCGTGCCACCCAAAACATCGCCTCTATGATCGCCCTTACTCAAGTATTAGTTGATAAAGAGCATGCTTACGAGTCTGACGGGCATGTTTTATTTGCCGTTGAATCGATGGAGCACTATGGAGAGCTTTCCGGTCGCTCGCTAGACGATATGCTGGCAGGTGCGCGAGTAGAAGTGGCCGACTATAAGCGTCATCCAGGTGATTTTATTCTATGGAAGCCCGCCAGGGATGGAGAGCCCGGCTGGGATACCCCTTGGGGTCGCGCGCGCCCGGGTTGGCACTTGGAGTGTTCAGCCATGATTCGCGAGCACTTGGGCGACACTATTGATATACACGGAGGCGGGAGAGATCTTATTTTTCCGCACCATGAAAACGAAATAGCGCAAAGCAAATGTGCACACGGCGGTGATTATGTGCGGTACTGGATGCACAACGCCTTCCTGGATCTAGACGGCGAGAAGATGTCTAAATCGTTGGGCAATTTTCGGACAGTGCGAGAGTTGTTGCAACGTTATCGGGGCGAAGTCTTACGTTTTGCATTATTGTCTGCGCACTATCGCTCCCCACAGAATTTCTCTGTTGATTTGCTGGAGCAAGCAGAGGTAACGCTATCAAGTTTGTACGGCACCCTGCGTGAGGTCTCTGATGTCGCCGTTGATGGCGTTGAAACGGTGCTCAACGACGAGCCCTTCTATGCAGCGCTCAACGATGACCTAAACACGCCGCAGGCCATCGCAGAGATTCACGCTATTGCCAAGGAACTCAACAAAGCAGATACAGGCCACCAGCCTCTCTTAAAAGCAAGGCTATTAGCTGCGGGTGCGTTAATGGGTTTGTTGCAGGAAGATCCGGCGGCTTGGTTGCAAGGTGGTGCCGCGGAAAGCGAACTGAGCGCTGCTGCCATCGAGCAACTCATACTTGATCGGCAGCAGGCCAAACTAGACAAGGATTACGCGCTCGCCGACCAAATTCGCGTAGATCTGCAGCAAAAAGGCATTGTGCTAGAAGACAGCCGGGAAGGCACCAAGTGGCGACGTACCTAGGTTAAGCTTTTTTCACCGGACTCAACGGTTTGCTGAATGAGAGTGTTGATCGTCATGGGTCCTACGCCGCCAGGTACCGGGGTATAGGCGCTGGCTTTCTCGGTTAAGGCAGACAGTTCAATGTCACCTATGCCGCCGGGATGGTATCCGGCATCTACCACTACGGCGCCTTCTTTTACCCAATCTGCTTTTATAAACTCAGGTCGGCCAACTGCGCCCACCAGAATGTCAGCTTGCGCAATGATTGCGGGTAGGTTTTGAGTGCGAGAGTGGCAGATAGTTACCGTGGCGTTTTTCTGCAGCAACATTTGCGCCATAGGCTTGCCTAAAATAGGGCTGCGGCCAACCACAACAGCGTGCTTGCCCTCTATCTCGATGTCGTAGTGTGCGAGTAGGCGCATAATACCTTGTGGGGTGGCACAGCCGTAGGCTTCCTCACCCATAGCCATGCGGCCAAAACCCAGACAGGTCACGCCGTCGACGTCTTTGCTCAGGGCGATGGCGTCAAAACATGCCCGTTCATCAATCTGCTCAGGAACAGGGTGTTGTAGCAAGATTCCGTGAACGTCGGGGTTGTTATTCAACTCGATGATCTTAGCGAGGAGTTCAGCTGTGGTCGTAGAGGAGGGCATCTCTACCTTGAGTGATTCCATTCCCACACGGCGACAGGCGTTACCTTTCATTTTAACGTAGGTAGCTGAAGCGGGGTCGTCACCGACTAATAGGGTAGCCAATATGGGTGTCTTGCCTTGAGCGCCGCTTTTAAGCCGCTCTACGCGGGTCAGAAGCTCTGCTTCTGTGTGTGCCGCTACAGCTTTTCCATCAAGTATCAGTGCCGACATGGTATTAATTCTCACGCAAAGTTGATAATAGACCAACCGTTTGGTCGCCGAAGTGGCTCATTGTCACACGGTCGATAGCGGCAGTGGAAGAGGGTTGAGAGAAAACTGTATTAAAATCACCCTTTTACCGTTGACGCTATGGAAGGGTATGAGTATTATGCGCGCTCCTGAAAAACGGATGGCAGCTAATTTACTGCCAATGAAAATCGGGGTATAGCGCAGTCTGGTAGCGCGCCTGCTTTGGGAGCAGGATGTCGGGAGTTCGAATCTCTCTACCCCGACCAACTTTCATTTCTCTTAGAATAGTTGGTCCCCCAGCTCAGATCTATTCAGTGGTGGCCGTAGCTCATCAGGTAGAGCCCCGGATTGTGACTCCGGAGGTGGCGGGTTCAAGACCCGTCGGCCACCCCACCCAATTCTCACCACTTCTGAACAGTGTTATCTGGGTGCCATTATTGTGGACCGCATCGCAATATGTAAAGATTGAGCGTCTATGCCAGTATCTAAACGCTATAACGGGTTATGGTCCAAAATAAGCTCAAGGAAGTCTTTCAACCCTTTTTGCATGTAGTGACGGCTAAGGAACCCCCGATGTGGGTGATAGGTGCCGTGGCGGGCACCGTTTGGATATGACGCCGGCCACGCAGCTCGCCCACTCAGCGCAGGAGAGTCGCCGGGTAGCGTAGCCACGCAGATTATCGCGTGAACAGCACCGTTTGGCATGCGTTACTGAATAGTCTAAAAAGAGCACGCTCCCTCTGAGGCTAGCGCTTTGCAATCCGCCGCATGTAATACGCGACGCAGCTGACGACAGCTTGCCTGTCCTGGTGAGACTCAAGCCGATATCATGAGGTATGCCGTTAAGGGTTATATAGTAGCAAAATCCACATTACTGCTAAAACTGGCAGTGACCCCACCTGAGGTCATGTGTATAATCGCGCTGGCTCACCGAAGCCATAATCACGTGGTTTCAATAATCGTATTGCGCCTATAGCTCAGCTGGATAGAGCATCGCCCTTCTAAGGCGAATGTCCGAGGTTCGAATCCTCGTGGGCGCGCCACCTCACAAGAACATGCCCCTTCGCATACTTCCACTCTTTTTCGAAACACTGTTTGGCGTTGCTACTTCGACGCTGGTGGGTGTCACAAAGATAGGTACAAAATCATGCAGGTTTCATATCTGTATCACTGTAAGCTACCATAGGTAGCGGACTTTTTATTGGCCCGCAGCCCAAAATCCGTTATCTAATCTACCCGAGTATCTGTTGCGCATTTTCAGAAAAGCTTGCCGGCGACGGATCGTTAATTCCGGTTACTACGCTCCATTTGACAACTTAACTGGGATGCCCGTGTTCTCAGGTGACTAGAGGAAGCTTTGATCTATGCCCAGTCAAGCCAAGGTACAGGAAATAGTTGATGTCCTCGAGCACCACAATAGCGCGGAAGTGGCACGTATTCTTGAATCGGCGTCAGCCGCCGAGTTAGCTCGGGTAATAGAGTCCGTTCCCAGTTCGAGACGACTCGCGGTGTGGAATCAACTCGACATCACTCAGTTGGCTGAAGTGCTGCTAGAATTACATGGCGATCTTCGACGCCAGTTGATCACGCAAACCAATGAATCCCTACTCATCGAAAGTCTGTCTGCGGTGCAGATGGACGAGCTTGCTGACCTCGACGAAGATTTGCCCGTTTCTGTTGTCAACGCCATGGTTGAGGCTATGGATGATCAGAGCCGGCAACGTTATCAGATCGTCAGCCAATACCCGGACGATACAGCCGGGGGCTTGATGGACGTAGATGCCACGGCGATCCGCGCAGACGTTAGTCTTAAAGCGGTACTGCGCTTTTTACAACGTATTCGCCGCCGAGAGGGCGAGCTGCCGGAACACCTCGATAGCCTTATAGTGGTAGATCGCAACAACTGTTATGTGGGAATACTGCCTCTGAGCGATCTGGTTTCGTTGGATATTCAAACCAGTGTTTCCGAGGTGATGCGTCAGGGAATCTCCGCAATAAAACCACTAACATCTGCTAAGGAAGTTGCGCGAATTTTTGGCGATGAAGATTTGCTTTCGGTACCCGTTGTGAGCGACGGTGGCCAATTGCTGGGAAGGATAACGGTAGATGATGTCATTGACGTTATTCGTGACCAGGCGGCCCGAGAAATATATGGTCGTGCTGGACTCGACCAACACTCAGACATGTTCGCGCCGGTGGTTCGCAGCTCGGTCAAACGCGCACTATGGTTAGGTATCAATCTATTCACGGCGTTGCTGGCTGCCTGGGTAATTGGATGGTTTGAGGCGTCCATCGAAAAAGTGGTCGCGTTGGCGATATTGATGCCGGTGGTTGCGAGTATGGGCGGTGTTGCCGGGAGTCAAACATTAACCCTGGTTACCCGAGCGTTGGCGTTAGATCAGATTGGGCGTGGCAATGCGCTGCGGCTCGTTTCTCAAGAATTAAAAATAGGTGTGCTCAATGGCCTTTTTTGGTCTTGTGTGGTGTCAGGTATCTCTATCATGTGGTTTGGCGATGCCTGGCTTGGACTGGTGTTTGGAATGGCAATGATGACGGTGCTTTTTGCCGGAGCTCTCGCCGGGGCTCTCGTTCCTCTAATCCTCAATAGATTAAGCATTGATCCAGCGCTCGCCGGAGGCGTGATTCTCACGACTGTGACAGACATAGTCGGTTTTGGTACCTTCTTGGGCCTTGCAACGCTGCTGATTTTATAAGTCGAGCCACATCCACCGTCGTCCAGAATCGATCAGGAGGTCAACATCAACTAACTCTCAGCGTTGTCTGAGTGCCGAATGTTTTTTGGTGAAACGTGTTTGTCAGTTGTTTCGAGTTAGAAGGTTTCCTTCACCGTCACCAAGATTTGTACAGAATCTACATCGTCATCTTTGGATAGTGGGAAGGCTAAATCTATATGGAGAACATTCCCTCGTTGCGAACGACTCGAGTTGATTCTGAGCCCAACCCCTACGTTTGCTAAGACATCGCCATTCGATCCATTGTCTCTGTCATTAAACCAGGCACGTCCAACGTCTAGAAAAGCCGCGGCGCCCACTCGAATTAGACGAAAGGGATGCCAGTCTGAATAGTATCTTTGCTCAAGATTAACAACAAAGGATCGATCACCCGTTTGATAATTTTGTTCGTAGCCCCGTAAACCATTACTTCCCCCCAACGTTAATTGCTTGTCTTGGGTAAGCCCATCTGCATAGTCTAGGCGCAGTCGAGCAAACAACGCCCATTGGTCTGATTGTCGATAGTGATATCGGGTGGCAGCGGTCCACCGCAAATTTTCAAATTCCTCAGTGTCGGTGTCGGAATCGCTATCCTGGTCGGCGTTCCAAAAGCCGCTAAGGGATGTGTCGATCAACCACAGGTGGTCATTACTGGTCAGCAGCGAGTTACTGTAGCTTGCCTCTATAGCGAGCTGATCGCGACTGGCTCCCAAGCCTTGGCCAGACCACCCTACATTCCATTGATAGGTTTCGCCCACATACAAGTCTTCTGTGCGCCCGAGAAAGTTAATGTTGCGCACTTTACGGTAGTCATCTTCAATAGATTGGTAGCCGAAAAAAGGATAAGAATAATCGCGATCGGCAGGCAGTTCATCAGGTGGTAGATCCGACTCACTAAAACTAAATTCGTTACTTTCGTAGCGATAGCCGAAACGCCAACGTCCTATACCGTTACCTTGGTGTGTG
>JBLHSI010000090.1:0-11229 GCA_047626655.1 Halioglobus sp. | reverse complement strand
CATGTCGAATTATCAACAGGACATAGCAGCAGTCACCAGTCTGCGAGCAGATCAAGGCAGTGCCTGGAACGCAATCAGCCCGGAATATGCTGCGCGAATGAAGGCTCAGAATCGTTTTAAGACCGGCCTGGATATTGCAAAATATACTGCTGCAATCATGCGCACAGATATGGCCGAATACGACGCTGATTCTTCACAGTACACGCAATCGCTGGGTTGCTGGCACGGCTTTATCGCGCAACAGAAAATGTTGGCGATTAAAAAACACCACGGCACCACTTCCAAGCGCTACCTCTACCTTTCGGGTTGGATGGTCGCTGCACTGCGCTCCGAGTTTGGCCCACTGCCCGATCAATCTATGCACGAGAAGACGTCTGTATCTGCCTTGATCGAAGAAATTTATACCTTTCTGCGTCAGGCTGATGCCAGAGAGTTGGGCCATTTGTTCCACGACCTCGATGACGCCAGAACGGCGGGCAACGATGTTAAAGAAAAAGAAGTACTGAATGCGATCGATAACTACGAAACTCATGTTGTACCGATTGTGGCCGACATTGATGCTGGTTTCGGTAATGAAGAGGCGACTTACCTGCTGGCCAAGCAGATGATCGAAGCGGGTGCCTGCGCCATTCAGATCGAAAATCAGGTGTCTGATGCCAAGCAGTGCGGCCATCAGGACGGTAAAGTAACCGTTCCTCACGAGGACTTTATCGCCAAGATCAATGCCGTTCGTTATGCCTTTTTGGAGTTGGGTGTTGACGATGGCGTTATCGTTGCTCGTACCGACTCATTGGGTGCAGGGCTGACACAAAAGATCCCTGTTTCTACCAGCGCCGGCGATTTGGCCCACAAGTACAATGCCTTTCTCGAAACTGAGCCTGTATCAGGTGCCGACGACGTCAATGAAGGCGATGTCGTTATCAAGCTGGATGGCCAGTTAGTGAAGCCCGTACGTTTGCCTAACGGTTTGTACAAGTTCAAGGAAGACACAGGTGTAGATCGTTGTGTTTTGGATTGTGTCACCAGCTTGCAAAATGGCGCGGACCTGCTGTGGATTGAAACCGAGAAGCCTCACGTTCGCCAGATTGGCGACATGGTCGATGCGATTCGTCAAACTATTCCCAATGCCAAGTTGGTTTACAACAACTCACCTTCTTTCAACTGGACACTTAACTTCCGCCAGCAAATATTCGATACCTGGAGTGAGTCAGGTAAAGATATGGCTGCGTATGTCCGTGCCGATCTGATGAGTGTGGATTATGATGAGACCGAATTGTCGGTGGCCGCAGATGAGGCGATTCAATCATTCCAGGCTGATGCAGCACGTGAAGCGGGAATCTTCCACCATCTGATCACGCTGCCGACCTACCACACTGCAGCACTGTCTACGGATAACCTCGCTAAAGGCTACTTTGGTGCGGAAGGTATGCTCGCTTATGTTAAGGGCGTGCAGCGTAAGGAGCTTCGTGAGGGTATAGCCTGCGTGAAGCACCAGGACATGGCCGGTTCCAATATGGGTGACGATCACAAGGAATACTTTTCTGGTGATCAGGCGTTGAAGGCTTCGGGTGAAGACAACACCATGAATCAGTTCGGCTAGTGATATCGCCGAGTAATATCGGCAGCTAGGAAAAGGGCGGTGTAAAAACCGCCCTTTTTTTGTGTTCAGCCAATGCCAAAAGGGTCATCGATAGACGTGCTGGGCTGAGTAAACCACCTTGGTCCCGCTTCGGTCATGTAGAAATGATCTTCCAGTCTCACGCCAAATTCACCAGGCACACATAGCATCGGTTCATTGCTAAAACACATGCCAGGTGCTAGTGCCGTTGAATTCCCTTTAACTAAATACGGCCACTCATGAATGTCCAAGCCAATACCGTGTCCCGTTCGATGTGGTAAACCTGGCAACTGGTAGTCTGGTCCAAATCCAGCCTGCGCAAGCAGCTGGCGGGCCGCGGCATCTACCGCGCCGCAAGATATTCCGACTTGAGCTGCGTCAAAGGCAGCCAATTGTGCTCGCTGTTCTAACTGCCAAATTTGGCGCTGTCGGTCACTCGGTTCGCCATAGACGTAAGAGCGGGTGATATCCGAAATATAGCCCTCGACCTGACAGCCGGTATCAATCAACACCATGTCATTTACGCGCAGAGGATTTGGTGTTGCAACACCGTGTGGGAACGCTGAGTCTTCCCCAAATAACACGATACAAAAATACGAACCCGATGCGGCGCCCACCGCTTTATGGGCCTCGTTGATAAACGCCGTCACTTCGCCGGTAGAAATGTTGTCATGCAGAATACTCGCAGTAGCCTGATGCACCACCAACGTCATATCCTTGGCTTTTTGCATCAGCGCAATTTCCGCGGCTGATTTTTCCATCCGGCAGGCAGCAGTGATGACCGTGCCGTTGCAAAACTGCATGTTAGGCAGAGCATCTCGAAGTCCGTCGCTGACAAAAAATGGAGTGGATTCATCGATCCCAATGAGACCGTTGTTTATCCCTATGGAATGAAAAAGTGTGGCAATTACCTGATAGGGACTTTCATGCTCTTCCCAGCAGTGAATGTCTGCCTTGATTTTGGTAAAGCCATTTAAGGTGGCCACTTCGAAAGCGGGAGCGATGTAGTGCAGCGGCCCACTCGCTGGAATAATTGCCCCTACCAAACGTTCGCTGGCAGGCCAGCGGGTACCCGTGAAGTAGTAGAGATTGGTCCCGGCATTTAGATAGACCGCGGCGAGCCCTTGCTGCTGCATAAGCTGCTGTGCTTTAGCCATTCGGCTATGATATTCGGCTGAGCTAATTGGCTCTATACCGCTGGTCATATTGGTGAGAGAACTCAGTACTTCTGCCGGTATGGCGCCACCGATTCCTTTTGTCATTGTCTTTGATGCCTCGTGCTGGTGTTCTGTTCAGGGCGTGAAAGATAGCATAGGATATACTGGCTTGTTACATATACGATACTATGGGTACGTCAATGCGTTGGGATGAAATAGATAAGCAAGTTTGCTCTGTAGCAAGAACACTTTCAGTAGTAGGCGAGCGCTGGACCTTGCTCATTTTACGGGATGCGTTTTTTGGTACACGTAGGTTTGATCAATTCCAGCATCACCTTGGCATCACCCGTCATCGACTGGCAGAACGTCTGGGCAAGTTGGTTGAGCATGGCGTGTTGGTAAAGGTGCCCTATAATGACAGGCCGGTTCGCTATGAGTATAGGCTGACCCGCAAAGGTCTGGGTCTATACCCCGTATTGATGAGTCTGACGCGATGGGGAGATGAGTGGATGGATGGTGGTGAGGGCGTGCCTCTGGAATATGTTCATTCTCCCTGCGAGAGCACGATGGTCCCGGTTCTCGCTTGCAGTGAATGTGGAGAGGCGTTGCGACCCGAGGAAGTTAAACCTAAAATTGGTGTGGCCTTGCAAGACCTCGCTGCCCAAATGGAAAATGAAGGGGAGCCCAACCCGGAAATTCAAGAGCTACTGGCACGATCACTGACAAAATGAGCTATTTGCGACTATCAGGAGATGATCATGGAACAAACCACCAATAACATTGTTATGAATATGGATGCCGTTGATTCGATACTTGGCAACCAACCCGAGTCGATTGAAGAGGTGCGTAAAGATCGAAAAATAAAGTTGGCCGCGGCACTCAGGCTGTTTGGTAAGTTTGGCTTCGACGAGGGTGTAGCCGGACATATCACTGTAAGAGACCCAGAGAAGCTAGACCATTTCTGGGTTAATCCGATGGGAAAACCCTTCAAACTAATGACCGTTTCTGATTTATTGCTAGTGAGTCATGAGGGTGAAGTTGTGGAAGGCAGTGGTTTGCTCAACGGAGCGGCCTTCACTATTCACTCCCAAATTCATATGGCTCATCCAGAGGTCACCGCAGCTGCTCACTCCCATTCGGTATACGGTAAGTCCTGGT
Source organism: Halioglobus sp. (assembly GCA_047626655.1). GTDB lineage: Bacteria > Pseudomonadota > Gammaproteobacteria > Pseudomonadales > Halieaceae > JBALVT01. Next base: position 7,296 of record JBLHSI010000090.1, on the reverse strand, counting down.
CATCGCTGGGTCGCTTACTGGACCCACTCACACAGGATTCCTGCGCCTTTTACGAGGACCATGTATTGTTCGAGGACTTTCGCGGTGTCGTGCTCGATACCAGTGATGGCGAGAAGTTGGCTGCGGCATTGGGCGACAAGAAAGCGGCGATTTTGCAAAACCACGGGCTGCTCACTGTCGGACAAAGTGTTGATGAAGCAGCGTGGTGGTATATCACCATGGAGCGCAGTTGCCAGGCACAGTTGATGGCGGAGGCTGCAGGTACACCCAAATTGATTTCGCCTGAACACGCGAAAACAACGCATGGAACGGTGGGTAATACGCTGGCTGGCTGGTTTAGTTTTCAGCCGTTGTTTGAAGTTATTATGGCGGAGCAGCCTGAACTTCTGGATTAAATGAGAGTTTTTTGGATGAAGCCTGATGTGGTTTAGGAGCCTGCCATAGACAGTTATCGAGAGATCGAAAACTTGCTCTATCGTTATGCTGAAAGAATAGATGCAGGTGATTTAGAAGGTCTGGCAGGCTTGTTCAGTGAAGCAGAGTTTCTGGATGCTATGGGACGCGTTGTTGCCACCGGCAAGGCAGAGCTGTTTGCGTTGTTTAAGGCGGCGGTCAAAATCGACCCCAATAGTGGAACGCCTGGCACCAAGCATGTCACCAGCAATGTGATCATTGAAGTGGACGAAGTGGCCTGTTCTGCTGCTGCGCGTTCTTATTTTACGGTCTTTCAAGCAGTACAGGGCTCCCCGCTTCAGGCTATCATCGCGGGTAGATATAACGATCAGTTTTTGCGTGTGAACAATGTATGGCAGTTCCAAAAACGCTGCGTAATCACTGAGTTGTATGGCGATGTGTCGGATCACCTGCACTATGACCCGCGAGTAATTACAGCCTAGAACAGCTTAATGTCGCCCCCCTAGTTGGACATCGAGGAATAATTTCATGGTCAAGATAACGGTAAATGGTATTCCTCATGAAGTCGATGCATCGCCAGACATGCCTCTGCTGTGGGTGCTGCGAGACGTATTGGGCTTGAGGGGCACAAAGTATGGCTGTGGCAAGGGCTTATGTGGGGCCTGTACTGTGCACTATAAGGGGCACGCTATGCGATCGTGCCAACTTCCGATTTCGGCTGTGGCTGATGGCGCGATAACGACTATAGAAGGCTTGTCGAATAATGCCTCCCACTCGGTTCAGCGTGCATGGCAGGACCACAATGTACCGCAGTGTGGTTACTGTCAGTCTGGTCAGATTATGTCTGCCACTGCCTTACTGGCCACCAACGCTAATCCTAGCGACGATGAAATCGATTCGGCGATGTCAGGTAATATTTGCCGTTGCGGCACGTATCCACGCATTCGAGCGGCCATTAAACAGGCGGCTATCGAAGCGGAGAAAGTGTTATGAAGGCTATATCGAAGATCAGTAGACGCAAATTTTTGGCTCTAAGCGGATATTCGGCCAGTGGCTTGCTGCTGTCGGGGTCATTGCCGGGTTATGGCGTTCTTGCGGGTGTGCTCGATGAAGAAAGTGGAGGCTCACTCAATGTGTTCGTCTCAATTCAGGCGGATGGTCAGGTGGATATTATCGCCCATCGTTCGGAGATGGGGACGGGTATTCGCACTAGTCTTCCCCAGATCGTGGCAGATGAAATGGGTGCCGACTGGTCTAAAGTAAAGGTGATTCAGGGGCTGGCTAATAAAGCCTATGGTAGTCAAAACACTGACGGCTCTCGCTCCGTTAGAGATTTTTACACGATTATGCGCCAGATGGGTGCCTCCGCCAGATTCATGTTGGAGCGCGCGGCTGCCCAAGTCTGGGCCGCAGAATCAGGCGATTGCCATGCCGAAAGTCATGAAGTAAAGCACAAGGATGGGAGAGTATTGGCATTTGCTCAGTTGGCTGCTGTGGCGGCCACTATGGATGTGCCGGAGATATCGACCGTTTCGCTAAAGTCGCCTGATCAATTTAACTACATTGGCAAGAATGTTCCCATTGTTGATCTAAAGGATATGACTACTGGAAACACCGTTTATGGCATCGATGTTCATCTGCCAGGTATGCTTTATGCCAGTATTGAACGTACACCGGCGTTGGCCGGTGAGATCATTTCTTATGATGCGGATGGTGCAGCTAAAGTGGCGGGAGTGGTGAGCGTACTTGAGATTAAGGGAACGCAGCTGCCAGCTGCGTTCCATCCATTAGAGGGCGTTGCTGTTATTGCTGAAAATACTTGGAGTGCTCTTAAGGGCAGAGAAGCCCTCAAGGTGAAGTGGCGCCCCAGTGAGCACGCCAACCACAATTCAAAGAGTTATCTGGATAGCTTGGTGTCTGATGTGTCGACTAACGCGGGAGAGCTCGTGCGCGAGCGGGGTGATGTCGACGCCGCGATGGCGGCCAACCCAACACATGTGGAGGCGATCTACACGACGCCCTATTTGGCCCATGCCTCAATGGAACCCCCTATGGCCACGGCATCGCTTCGCGACGGCAAGTGCGAAGTGTGGGCATGCACGCAAACACCTCAGGCGGCACAGCAAGCCGTCGCCGATGCACTTTCTTTGGACATTAATGCCGTGATAGTGCACGTCACGTTATTGGGCGGTGGTTTCGGTCGAAAATCTAAACCAGACTTCATCGTGGAAGCAGCGCTACTGGCAAAGCGAGTGGGTAGACCTGTGCAGGTGGTTTGGTCGCGCGAAGATGATATTCGGCACGACTATTTTCATTCTTGCAGTGCTCAGTATTATAAGGCGGCACTGGATGGGGAGGGCGCGGTTATCGCTTGGTTGGCAAGAGAGGCCACACCGCCCATTGATTCGACATTTGCAGTAGGTGCAAAGTTGATGAGTGACGGTGCACTGAGCATGGGGTACGGCAGTATCCCCTTCGCCACTCCTAATATTCGTCTCGAGCGAAACGAGGCAGAAGCTCATGTTCGTATAGGCTGGCTGCGGGCGGTGTATAACGTTCCGTTTTGTTTTGGTATTGGCTCTTTTGTAGATGAACTCGCGTACACCGCCAAGAAAGATCCTAAAGATTTTTTACTAGAGATGATTGGCGAAGACAGGCACTTAGACTTTGCTACCGAGGGCTTTGAGTTCAGTAACTATGGAAAACCCATCGCCGACTATCCCTACGATACGGCGAGGCTTAAGCATGCTATTCGACTATTGTCCGATGAGGTCTCCTGGGGTAAATCTATGCCTGAGGGAGAGGGTTGGGGTATTTCTGCCTTGCGCAGTTTTCTCAGCTACATCGCTGTCGCTGTAAAAGTAAAAATCAGTAGTGGCAAACTCGAGGTGGTTGAGATGCACTGCGTGGCCGATTGTGGAACAGTGGTTAACCCGGATCGCGTGCATGCCCAACTAGAAGGGGCGATGGTGTTCGGTTTGAGCTTGGCATTGATGGGTGAAATATCCTTTGCCGAAGGTGTCGCAGTACAATCTAATTTCCATGATTATCCGGTAGCGCGTATCAATCAAACACCCGCAATAATGGGTACGACAATTATACCCAGTGATGCCGCTCCCACTGGTATAGGTGAGCCTGGAGTCCCCCCGGTGGCGCCAGCTATCGCAAATGCTATATTTGCAGCGACTGGGCAGCGCCTACGCGAGCTTCCTTTCAATAAGTATTTTCAAGTCTAATAAGCAGGGAATAAATGATGAAAATGGGCTTGGTTCCAAAAATTCTAATAGGCGTTTTCCTCGGAGCAGTCATGGGTGTGTTCGTCCCATCGATTGCGCTTCCCTTGGGATTGTTGGGGCAATTGTTTGTCGGCATGCTCAAGGCCATTGCGCCGTTACTAGTGTTGGTGCTTGTTATGTCTGCGATCGCCAATAAGCAACACGCCAATAGTGATGGTCGTAAAATGTTTGCGACAGTCGCATTGTATCTGTTTGGAACAGTTTCGGCGGCTATGGTTGCCTTGTTGCTGAGTCAACTTTTTCCGCAAACTATTGCCCTGCAGGCCGTCGCAGATGGAAATCCGCCAGGCGAAGTTAGTTCTGTGTTGACTGATGTTTTGTTCAAGCTCATCGACAACCCCATAAATGCTTTACTAACGGGTAATTTTTTGGGCTGCCTGAGTTGGGCAATATTGTTAGGTCTTAGCTTTCGCAAAGCACCCGATAGCTTCAAGTTGCACTTGCACACATTCGCAGACGCTATGACCGATATGGTTCGTTTGGTTATTCAGCTGGCACCGATAGGGATTTTTGGACTGGTATGCAGTACGGTTGCCACTATCGGTCTGCAGGCTCTTGCAAGCTATGCCAATCTAGCCATTTTGCTGGTAGCAGCGATGTTGGTAATGGCACTACTCGTAAATCCTTTAGTGGTGTTTTTACTCACGCAAAAAAATCCATACCCGATTGTCTTACAGTGTTTAAGGGAATCGGGCATAACCGCGTTTTTTACTCGCAGTTCGGCGGCCAATATCCCAGTAAACCTGGCGTTGGCAAAGAAGCTGGGCATTAGTGAGGAGCTTTATACGGTTACTATTCCGGTGGGCGCTACGGTCAACATGGCAGGTGCCGCTATTACTATTACGGTGTTAACACTTGCTGCAGCTAACACGCTGGGTGTGGAGGTTTCGCTGACCAGTGCATTGGTTTTATGTGTTGTATCAGCCCTGGCCGCATGCGGAGCAAGCGGAGTCCCTTCAGGAAGTTTATTGCTAATCCCATTGGCCTGCTCCTTATTCGGCATATCATATGAAGTATCGATGCAAGTTGTCGCTGTTGGATTCATTATTAGTGTCATTCAGGATTCAGCCGAGACTGCATTGAACTCAAGCACTGATGTTATATACACCTACGCGGCCGACCAGTTGAAGGTTGAGTGATGCCTCAGGCAATATTGGGCAGGCCTCAAATGGTCTGCCATGAATGTGACCTGTTAGTCGACTTACCGCAGCTGGCATTCGGTGAAAAGGCGCATTGCCCGCGCTGTCGCTACTTGCTGATGTCTAATCGTAAGAACGCCGGGACGATTGTCTTTGCATTTTCGGTCTCTGCTTTACTTTTCTTGATATTATCCAGTGCATTCCCATTTTTGGGTTTTAGTGCTGGAGGGCAATCGCAAACTATAACGTTACTTGAGAGTATTAACGTGCTCGCGACCGAAAAATTCCCAGGCTTGGCTGCTATTGTATTCGCTTTCACTATTGCCATTCCGGCGGTGTTTTTGGTGGGCGTTATTTACGTGTCGAGCTCAATTTCATTGCGGCAGTTGCTGCCAGGCACTAAGGGTACACTTCGACTTGTTCTGCGACTGATTCCATGGAGTATGGCTGAGATTTTTCTCATTGGTATATTGGTGAGCTTTATCAAAATTGTATCTCTGGCGGATGTCGCTCTAGGACTTTCTTTTTGGTCCTATTTTTTGTTCACCATATCTATGACCGTGGTGGTATCTCATTTGGACAAGCGTGGATTGTGGCGAGATATCGAGTCTTTGGATCATGGATAGTTTTGGCAATGGCACGGCATCTGAACTCGGCTTACAGGGTTGTTCCATATGCACGGCTGTTGCTGTTACTGAGTCTGCCGTGTGCACTTTATGTGGCTCTAGATTACATCATGGATCTGACCAAAGTATTCAACGCACATGGGCCTTATTGCTGACTTCTGTAGTGTTGTACTTACCTGCGAACCTGTTGCCAATCATGGTGACTCGGTTTTTAGGAGAAGATACTAACAGCACGATTATGGGCGGTGTAGTGACCCTATGGCACCATGGGTCTTACCCGATTGCGTTGGTTATTTTTGTGGCCAGCGTGTTAGTTCCAATAGGGAAAATTCTCGTCATGGGATGGCTTTGCTTCTCTGTGCAGCGAAGAAGTACCTTCGCTTTGTCGCATAAAATGACACTCTACAGGGTCACAGAATTTGTTGGTCGTTGGTCTATGGTTGACGTCTTCGTAGTGGCTATTTTAGTGGCGTTGATTCAACTGGGTAACGTGATGAGCATTTTTCCGGGAGTGGCAGCGCTGGCTTTTGCGGCGATGGTTGTTACTACAATGTTAGCCGCAATGGCATTTGATCCGCGCTTAATTTGGCGGAGTGTAAAAAGGGACAAAAATTTATGACATCCGAGATAACAGGATCACCCGCGCAGCTAGATCGCGGGTCAACGTTCTCCGCTATCTGGTTGGTACCGATAGTTGCGATACTCATCGGTTGCTGGATGGTTTATACCTATTGGGCGAGTCAGGGTCCATTGATACAGTTGTCTTTTGTTAGCGCCGAGGCGATTGAGGCAGGAAAGACCAAAGTCAGAATGAAAAATGTCAATGTGGGCGAGGTGCTAAGTTTGAAGCTCTCGGAGGACGCAGAGCATGTCATGTTGTCGATACGCATTGAAAACAGCGAAGCGCGTTTCTTGCGAGAAGACACCAAGTTTTGGGTAGTAAGGCCGCGCGTGGGGGTTGCTGGAATTTCGGGTTTGGAAACACTTGTCTCAGGCGCCTATATTGAATTGTCGGCCGGTTCGGGTAAAGAAGTATCGGAGCGAACCTTTGAAGGGCTGGAGAGACCTCCGGCTACCCCAGTAGGTACACCCGGTCTGCATCTTACCTTAAATAGTGATAGCGATAAGGCCCTGTCTCAGGGCGATACCATTTTATTTCACGGGATGTCGGTGGGAACCATCGAGTACGTGCATTTTAATACAAACGAGAGACGTACCTATTACAATGCGTTTATTCGCGCGCCCTATGATGCCTTGATTACCAGCAATACACGATTCTGGTTCAGCAGTGGCATTAATCTCGATTTGTCCGCAGATGGCGTTCGCTTAGAAGTAGGATCTTTGCAGACCTTACTCGGTGGTGGCGTTTCTTTCGATGTGCCTCGTGGAAGGCCTCGTGGAGAACTTATTACTGAGCGAGCTTTTTTTAGCATTTTTCCCCGTGAAAGTGCCATCTATGATAAGCCATATCAATATTCTCTACCTTATGTACTACTGTTTAATGATTCTATTCGCGGTCTTAAACCAGGCGCGCCAGTAGAATATCGGGGAATAAAAGTGGGGCAAGTAAAACGTACCGACATAGAATACCCCCAGATCATTAATCTGTTGGACCCGAACACACCTGTGCCAGTGACGATCGAGCTTGTGCCTAGCTTGTTGGGTTTCGCCGATACCGCCGAGGCTTTGCCCAATGTGAAGATCGAGCTCGAAGCCCTAATCATGAGTGGACTACGTGGCGGGCTTGCCACAGGCAGCTTGTTGTCAGGCAGTAAATATATCGAGCTAAAGTATCACGACAGCGATCTGGAATCGCTAGCT
>JBLHSI010000089.1:0-11384 GCA_047626655.1 Halioglobus sp. | reverse complement strand
GATACGCGGCATTTTTCGCCCCGGCCTTGCCAATAGCAACCGTAGCTACCGGAATACCCGAGGGCATCTGTACTGTGGAAAGCAGCGCATCCAAGCCATCCAAGGAGGAGTTGATCGGAATACCAATTACCGGCTTCACCGTGGTCGCAGCTACTGCGCCGGCCAGATGCGCGGCCATGCCAGCTGCCGCAATAAATGCTGCGCAACCTCGGGCATCCGCATCCTCAACAAACGCTTTGGTTTCCTTCGGTGTGCGGTGAGCCGATGTAATTCTCGCCTCAAAAGGCACATCCAGACTGTTTAAGACATCGAAACAAGCCTGCATAACCGGCAAATCCGAATCTGAACCCATAACAATTGCTATAAATGGCTTGCTCATGACTTTCCTAACTCCTGCGAACCTGCCTTAAAGCTAGAGGCCTTTAGGCAAAAAAGGCGCCAGATTAAATCAACAACTGGCCCGCCCGTCAACTGTGGATATAGCCGCCGCTGCAGCGACTCACTCGACGGCACAACTCCAGCGAAGCCAAAGCGGCCCTAACGCGCATAACAGGCAGCGAACTTTGCTGCACCAACTCATCGATTGCAATGGCCTCATAACCCACCATAGCATCGATACAGCGCTGATCGGGTGTCGCTTCGTCGGCGAATGTGTCAACCGGTTCTCGCTCGCCTTGCAAGTCATTTTGCAAGCGGTATAGAGGGCCTAGCTCATCGACAATGTCAGACAACTGTTGCACCATTTTGGCGCCCTCACGAATCAACCTCAGGCAGCCTTTGCCGCCATCGTGAAACATAGACCAAGGCACGGCAAATACTTCTCGTCCCTGCTCAAGCGCGGCACCTGCTGTAATCGACGAGCCGCTACGTAGGGCAGCTTCAACCACCAACACACCTAGCGACAAACCGCTGAGTATTCGATTTCGACGAGGGAAATGAAAACGATTGGGCTCGGATCCGGGCGCAAATTCAGTCACCAAACAACCGTTTTCTACAATATCTTCAGCCAAGCCATGATGCCTGGCAGGGTAAATAGTGTCGACGCCCGTTGCCATAACAGCAATACTGACACCCCCCGCGTCCAATGCAGCGCGATGTGCCTCTCCATCAATGCCAAGTGCCAAGCCACTGCTTATATGCAGCCCCGCCTGTACCGCTCCCGTACTGAGCAATCGAGCGGCACGCCGGCCAGCCGGACTCGCCTTCCGACTACCCACCACTGCCAATTGCGCCTCGCTTAATAATCCAGCATTGCCACGCACATACAGCAGTGGCGGCGGATCGTAAATTGTCCGCAGTAACGCCGGGTAACCGTCGTCCGACAGCGCGATGACCTGTGCATTTAGGCGCGCCAGCGTCTCCCATTGTGCCTCTGCTTGTGACCAGTGATTAGCGTTTCGGAGGGCGGTGCCGGCAGAGCGAATCGCTTCGGGACGCGCGCCCAACGCGGCCCATTGTGCTGGGTCCGAGTCCCATATTGCCCGCGCAGCGCCATAGTGAAAAAACAGTCTCGCAAGCAAAGTGTCGCCGACATGCGGAATACTGTGCAACGCGACGCACAGTTGAGAGTCAGAGGCGTTCATACATCATCCTTGATGTTGGGGAGTATTTTTACTACCTGGGGCTGCATCCTGCAACCGCTCAGGCAGTGTAGTACTGGTATAGCGTTAAGGCGAGTATTTAGGGGTTTTTGACTTTATCTAAAACTTTCAAGGGCCTGTTTGATTTCAAAACAATACCATAAGCCGCTTTTTCAAAGACTTCGAAGACCATTAACAGGCCGGCACGAACATCGGGCAAAGCCACGTTATCACCGGCAATCTGGTCGTGAACAACTTCCCCGGTTTGGAATATAGCCAGCACGTGGCCAACTTCTAAGCCTTCGCGCGCGCCGCGGTTTAACACCACGATGTCCCACGGCCCAATTTGGTTGACACCGCCGTCTACGGCGATCATAAACCCGCCCTCAACTTCAGACGCCGGAGCACGCGGCTGGAATGTAGCGTCTAGAATTTTTTCTTCGTTGGGCAGCAAGCGGTCGGTGATACGCACCTCTTCAGACACTCGACTAACTTCAAGCTCCACCACTTCGTCTTTATTACTGCTGAGCAGCTGCGCGCTACCTATATCTTCGGCCTGATAACCCAAAACTTCATTGGTAATGGGGTCACGATAGACATCGCCTGCGCGGAAAATACCATAGGCTCGCTCGCCATCAGGGAAAAAACCGCGACCAAAAATTCGATCACCCGGCGTGCTCAATAGGTGCTTTTGTGCACCTGCGACCACATAGGATGAACTATCCAGTTCGCTGGCACCCATTATGCGATGGCGGCGCAAGAATGCCCCTATCTCATCCAGAGGAATAACGGGAATCGCCAAGTCTAGAGCAGTGACTCTCATATTAGGGTTTAACTTAACATCTCTGCCGCGATTGAGGCGCAAGCGCGGCTCGCCGTCGATCCATACCAATTGGAGTTCATCGCCGGGAAATATTCGGTGGGGGTTATTGATCTGCGGGTTGACGTCCCAAAGCTCTGGCCAGCGCCATGGCTGGGTTAGATACATACCGGAAATGCCCCACAGGGTGTCTCCTTTCTTTACCGTGTAGGTCTGCGGCGCTTGCTCGTTCAGATCTACTGTTGCGTGAAGTAAACCGCTAAAAAGCAGCGACATCAGCGCCAGACCCACCGAAATTGGCTTCATCTTCATTTTATTGTTCCCACGTGGCCTTATTATGGTTTTCTGTCCGTTTAAATCCCTTCCCATTCCCTAATAATAGGCAGAGCGGACTTACTAGCGATATAATACTCATAGTTTGCTGTGCACAATCCAAGCTGGCAAGCCCTAATGTTATTAATACACGATGCGTAAAGAGGCGCATTTTGGCCCCCTCAAAGAGAGAAGAAGCTCCATGGCAGTACTCGACATACTGGAATTCCCCGATCCCAGGCTGCGCACTAAGGCCAGTCTAGTTGAGGTGGTTAGCGATCAATTGCGCACCCTAATTGATGACATGCTAGAGACCATGTATACCGCACCCGGTATCGGGCTTGCAGCCACTCAGGTCAATGTACATCAGCGCCTGCTAGTGATGGACGTGTCGGAGTCGGGCGATCAACCCATGGTGTTTATCAACCCCGAAATTACCGTATTGGATCCCGAACTGGGAGACTATGATGAAGGCTGCCTGTCGGTTCCCGGCTATTACGAAACAGTTCATCGCCCCAAAAGTATTAGCGTTACAGCTTTGGACAGAAATGGCAAAAGCACTACTCAGCAACTCGATGGTTTGCTAGCCATTTGTTTGCAACATGAAATCGACCACTTGGATGGCAAGCTCTTTGTCGACTACCTGTCTCCCCTAAAGCGGCAACGGATTCGCAAAAAGCTCGAAAAAGACCACCGTCAAAAGGCTTAAGAGTCAATGAAATCAACTCCCCTACGAATTATATTCGCGGGTACGCCCGACTTTGCGGCGATGCATTTGCGTGCACTACTGGCTGCCAAACACCATATCGTTGCGGTGTATACACAACCAGACAGACCCTCTGGCAGAGGTAAAAAGCTGCATCCCAGTGCGGTGAAACTCATCGCCGCGGACGCCGAAATACCTGTTTATCAGCCGTTAAGCTTGCGCGATGAACAGGCCCAGACAGACCTGAATGAGCTGGCCGCCGACCTCATGATTGTGGTGGCCTATGGCCAGATCCTGCCGGCAGCTGTATTGAGTGCACCGCGCTTAGGCTGCATTAACGTGCACGCATCCCTGCTGCCTCGCTGGCGAGGCGCGGCCCCCATTCAGCGCGCGATTGAAGCCGGTGACGCCGAATCGGGGGTCACCATTATGCAGATGGACGAGGGCCTTGATACAGGCAAAATGCTGGCCACTGCCCGCTGCCCCATTACCAAGCTTACCAATGCCGCACAACTGCACGATGACTTAGCCACGGTAGGCATTCCCGCCTTGTTGGCGGTATTAGAGCAGCTGCCACAACACTTGGCCGATGCTGAAGTACAGGACGATACTCTAGCCACTTATGCGGCCAAAATTCTAAAGCCCGAGGCTGAAATTGACTGGCGGGAAGACGCCGAGCTCATCGCGCGCAAAGTGCGAGCCTTCAATCCGTTTCCCATTTGTTTTAGCTATTGCGGCGACGAACGGATAAAGATTCATGCAGCCACAACCCAGTCTTCCGACAGCGGAGACCAGCCCGGCACCATTGTTCAAGCCAATGAGCATGGCATTGTGGTGGCCTGTGGCGGCGGACAGCTATGTATCGAAACACTGCAATTACCCGGCGGAAAAGTACTGAGCGCGGCCCAAATATTAAACGCCAAGCGCGATCAGCTGTGTTTGGGCCTGGTGCTGGGCCACGGCGACAGCCCTGAAGTGGCCTCATGAGTGGCACACTGGGCACTCGCGCTGTAGCTGCTAAAACTCTGGCTGCGGTGTTTACCGGAAAATCACTTAACCGTGTTTTACCGGAAGCACTGGAGAATATCGACCCGCGTGACCGCGGTCTGCTACAGCAATTATGCTACGGCACTTTGCGGCAGTATCACGCTTTGGAGGGTGTACTTGACCAGCTTCTTGTAAAGCCGCTAAAAGAAAAAGATGGCGACGTTAAAGCCCTCCTATTAATTGGCCTCTATCAGCTTAGCGGCACCCGGGTGCCCGATCACGCTGCCGTGTCGACCACTGTCGATGCGATGCTGGAACTAAAAAAGCACTGGGCAAAGGGCCTTACTAACGCCGTCTTAAGGCGCTATCTGCGTGAGCGAGAAACGCTGGAGGCTCAGCTGGACGCCGCCGCTGCAGCCGGATATCCCAACTGGCTATACAAAAAAATACGCAAACAATGGCCCAACCACGCCGATCAGGTCTTTGCCGCTGGCAACCAACAGCCCCCCATGGCACTGCGGGTGAATCAGCAACAACAGACCCGCGCGGCCTATCTGGACCGACTGATAGAAGCTGGTATAGAAGCAACATCAGGGGCTATTTCTCCACAGGCTCTAATACTCAAGCAGGCGATGGACGTAGCCGATTTGCCCGGCTTTGAACAAGGTGCTGTGAGTGTTCAGGATGAAGCAGCTCAGGCGGCGGCGATATTGCTGAACGCTCAGCCCGGCGAGCGCATTTTAGACGCCTGCTCCGCACCGGGTGGAAAAACCTGCCATATCCTGGAGGAGCAGAACGCGCTGCAATCGTTAACCGCTATGGACATCGACCAGCAACGGCTGGCAAAAGTCGAGGAAAACACTACCCGCTTACAGCTAAGTGCGCACCTACTGGTGGGCGATGCTTCAATGCCGCCAACAACGTTGGACCACGCCAGCTTTGACGCTATTTTGGTAGATGCGCCCTGCTCGGCGACCGGCGTAATACGCCGACATCCCGATGTTAAACTACTGCGACGTGAGGCCGACATTCCACAGTTAGTCGCTCAGCAACTGAGTATTTTGCAGGGGTTGTGGCCGCTGCTGAAGCCTGGAGGGCGGCTGATCTACGCCACATGCTCCATTCTCATTGAAGAAAATAGCCGCGTCGTCGATAAATTTTTGGCACTGCAAGACGATGCCGCTGCAAGCTCGTTAACGCAACAATGGGGTGAGCCAAGCGGTTGTGGCCGCCAACTATTGCCCAGCCTTGATGGTCCCGACGGCCTGTTTTACGCTCAACTTGCAAAAGCAGTTAGAACCTAGGCTTTGTGCACAATTCCGCTTAGCCAATACTTACAATTAACAGATGATTTCTTTATTGTGGATGCTTCTGTTCCCAAGTTCCGCAGCTCATGAAAATTATTATTCTCGGCGCAGGTCAGGTCGGTGGCACACTGGCCGAGCACTTGGCAAACGAACAAAACGATATTACCGTGGTAGACATCGACGGTGACAAACTTCGGGCCCTGCAAGACAAGCTAGACATTGGCACCATTGTGGGAGAAGCCGCCCATCCCGCCACGCTAAAAAAGGCGGGAGCAGAAGACGCCGAGATGATAGTCGCCGTCACCAGCAGCGATGAAATCAATATGATGGCCTGCCAGGTTGCTCATACCTTGTTCAATACGCCCACTAAAATCTCCAGAGTCCGCTCTCCGGGTTACCTCAGCCATCAGGCAGAGTTATTTGGCAACGACCGCATACCGGTCGATGTCATCATCGGACCAGAACAGCTGGTCACCAAAAATATTCACCAATTAATCGCTAACCCCGGCGCTCTACAAGTGTTGGATTTTGCCGACGGCTTAGTGCAGTTGGTTGCAGTAAAAGCCTTCTATGGCGGGCCAATCGTCGGCCACGAGCTGCAGGATTTGCGCAAACATATGCCCAAAACCGACACCCGGGTAGCCGCCATCTTCCGCCAGGACAGGCCCATTATTCCAGTGGGCGACACCGTTATCGAGGCCGGTGACGAAGTCTTTTTTATTGCCGCCAAAGAGAATATTCGTACCGTCATGGCGGAGCTACGCAAGGTCGACAAACCCTACAAACGAGTGATGATCGCAGGCGGCGGTAACATCGGCGCGACACTGGCCCAAACCATTGAAGATCAATATCAGGTCAAGGTTATCGAGCGCTCCTACAGCCGTTGTCGAGTGCTATCAGAACGGCTTAAGCGCAGTATTGTGTTACACGGCAGTGCGTCGGAGCCCCAGTTATTGACCTCGGAGAACATCGAGTCCACGGACGTATTCTGTGCGCTCACCAACAATGATGAATCTAATATTATGATGTCGATGTTGGCCAAACGCATGGGCGCGAAAAAAGTGATCACACTGATCGCCAACCCGGCCTACGCCGACCTGGTGGGTGACGAAATAGATATCTCTATTTCGCCGCAGCAAATTACTATTGGCAGCTTACTCGCCCACGTTCGCCGAGGCGATATTAACACCGCTCACCCCCTGCGCAGAGGCGCCGCAGAAGCCATTGAAGTGACGGCCCATGGGGATGCGTATTCCTCCAAAGTCGTGGGGCGCAGGCTGGATGAAATCGGCTTACCCGATGGCGTGACCATCGGTGCCATCGTACGCAACAATGAAGTCTTCATTGCGCACAGTAACGTGGTGGTGGAAACTGACGACCACGTCATTCTATTTTTAGTAGATCGGAAAAAAATATCAGCGGTAGAAAAGTTGTTTGCCGTTGGTTTTGGTTTCTTTTCCTAGGAAGGCGATATGCACCTCTCCATATCTCTTCGAATTCTCGGTATTCTGCTCATGCTATTCAGCAGCGCCATGATAGCGCCGCTCATTCTCGCTTTGCTGGCCGATGACAATACGATAACCGGTTTCCTATCGGCCCTGTGCATCAGCTTTTTGTCTGGCTTGGCTCTTTGGCTACCGGCTCGAGGCTCTCGTCATGAGCTGCGCATACGCGACGGCTTTCTCATTACCTCGCTATTTTGGGTAGTACTAGGGCTGTTTGGCGCGCTGCCTTTTGCGCTGACAGACAGTCTGCAATTGTCGCCCCTAGAGTCTATTTTTGAATCTATTTCCGGACTGACCACAACCGGCGCTACGGTCATAGTCGGCCTGGATACGCTACCTCAATCAATCTTACTGTACCGCCAACTGCTGCAGTGGATGGGCGGCATCGGAATTATTGTAGTCGCGGTAGCCATACTGCCACTACTGGGCATTGGTGGCATGCAGCTCTACCGGGCGGAAACACCCGGACCGTCCAAAGACAGCAAACTCACGCCGCGCATCACCGGCACAGCTAAGGCATTGTTTACCGTCTACATGGGCTTGACGGTAGCTTGTGCTCTGGCTTACTACATGGCCGGCATGTCGGGCTTCGACGCTATCTGCCACGCGTTTTCAACGGTGGCTATTGGTGGCTTCTCTACCCACGACGCCAGTATGGGCTATTTTGACAGCGACATCATTTTGGCCATATGCAGTGTTTTTATGGTGATTTCCGCCATTAACTTCGGCCTGCATTTTCATGCTTGGCAGCGACGCAATATGACCACTTATACCAAAGATTCAGAGACCCGATTTTTTCTTTCGGTGTTGCTCATTGGCGTATTAATAACCTGTATTTACCTTCTCACGAGCGAAACGCTGGATCATTCCGAAAGCTTGATTCACGGTATATTTCAAGCAATTTCTATCACCACGACCACCGGGTTTGCCACCCAAGACTTTTCTTCATGGCCGACCTTTCTGCCCATCATGCTAATCATGTTTTCATTTATGGGCGGCTGTGTGGGCTCCACTGGCGGCGGCATGAAAGCAATGCGGCTTATGTTGATTTACAAGCAGGGTTTGCGAGAGCTCAGGCAGTTGGTTCACCCGCAAGCCGTTATCCCGTTAAAAGTGGGCAAGCGCAGAGTGGAGGCGACAGTCGTCAGTGCTGTTTGGAGCTTTTTTGCGGTCTATGTCATCACTTACATTGCCATTATGCTGGTTCTAATGGCAACAGGCTTGGATTTTACCACCGCGTTTTCAGCAACCGCAGCGTCTTTGAATAACCTGGGGCCGGGATTGGGCGCGGTTGCCAGCAACTACAGTCAGGTGGGTGATACTGCCATGGGCGTGCTGTGTTTCGCCATGCTGCTGGGACGACTGGAAATCTTCACCTTGTTGGTCTTGTTTACGCCAGCGTTCTGGCGACCCTAAGCCTTGGCTCTATGCTTGCGGATCATTTCGTAGGCGCCCTGAATATCCTGTGACTTTTCTGTCGCTACCTTGATCATATCTTCGGGCACACCCTTGGCAATCAGCTTGTCGGGATGATTTTGGCTCATCAATTTGCGATAAGCACGCTTCAAGTCTTTGTCATTTATCGAGGCCGGCACACCCAGTGCTGCATAAGCTGCGGGCAAGCTGGCACTGGATGATTGTGCCGAACCACCGCTGGAATGAAACTGCCCTTGAGCCTGCACAACTTTCAACAATTGCTCTAGTTGAACAGCACTGAAGCCCATGAGTTGCGCAATACGCAGCAATGCAGCGTGCTCGTTGGCATCGACAGACTGATCGGCCAGCGCCAGTGATATCAAGAACAACAGCATGGTTTGCTGCAATTGCTTCTGCCCGCCGCAGGTCTCTCTAAACAAAGAGACCGTCGACTCCAAATTGAACTCAGCGCTTGCTCCTTGGCGGAATAATGTTTTTGCCTGCTCGCGCTGGGCGGCGCTCAAACCCATTTGCGAAAATACGGCTTCGGTATGTTCTATTTCCTGCTGCGAAACACGCCCATCGGCTTTGGCCATATAGCCCAGCAACAAAAACGTGGTGTCAAAAAAGCTCGCCTTGATTCGCGCGATGTTTTCAGGCGAACCAAACTGCAGTGTTTTAACCAAACCTTTATCAAAGAAATGGCCGATGAATAGCCCAACGATAAGACCGACGGGGCCAGCCACTAACACGCCCAGTAAGCCGGCGATTATCTTTCCGTAAAACATAGAACCTCGTTCCTTTAAATTACTAGCAAAGACCTACAGGTCATCGTAAAAGCCCGGGGCGACTTTTGGTCGCGCTCGAAACCGTTTGTATTCCCACTGATACTGCTCGGGACAGTAGCGCAAGCACTGTTCGACGCCGGCATTCACCGCCGCCAGCGACTTGGTATTATCGTCACTGTAAATAGCGACGTCTGCCGGTTCATAACGAATAACAAAGCCACCCGGCACTCGCACGGCGACTCCCAAGAGCGCCACAGCCCCCGTTCGACGAATAATATTGCTCGCCAGCGTTGCAGTAAAGCAGGGCAAGCCCATGAAAACGCTATTTTCACCCGCATTGAGATCCTGCGGCACCTGGTCAGGCAGTATCCCGGAAAAGTTGCCGTTCTTAACGCTGGATAACAAACTCACCAGTCCTCGGCGGGTGGTAGGGGCCACCCTTGTACCGTTGCGCTGCCTAGCCGTTTTGATCAGCGATCTCAAAGCCAACAATTTGGGAGGCTGATATAAGGCAACCGATTCACCCAGGGTAGCCATATGCAAGCCTAGAATTTCCCAGTTCCCCAAGTGCGGCGCCAATAAAACAACCCCACGCCCCTCGCTCTGCGCCCGCTCAAACAGCTCTGCTCCGTGTACTTCTAAAATCAGGGTAGAGACGTAGTCCCAGGGTTTGAGCCATATATGACCCATTTCGCCAACCAGCTCACCGGTCGCCCCAAGACTGCGCTTAGCCAGTTTGTATTGCTCCTTCGGGCTCAGCTCAGGATAAGCAGCGGCTATGTTTTTTTCCGTCACTTTGCGACTGCGTCCACCCAACGGCCAATAAACTACAGCAAAATAGCGACCAAGGGCGCGACTCATCGATAGTGGCAATAGCGCGCTCATTCGCAGCATCGCTACCGCCAACAAGCCTTTCAATTTATCCATTGGATGATGCTGGATGACTGAACAATTTCATAATCGCCATAGGTCTAGTCGAAAGCGCGTATTATGCCGACAAAAGAGCCTGTATAATAGGCCGCTTTTTGTAGTCAACAGTCGGGTAACACGGTGTCAGAGAAACATAGCAAAGGCATAACATTTCAAGACCTTATCTTTAAACTCCAACAATTTTGGGGCGACAAAGGCTGCGTCGTCTTACAGCCTCTGGATATGGAAGTAGGTGCTGGCACGTTCCATCCGGCGACATTTCTGCGCGCCATTGGCCCGGAAAACTGGAATGCGGCCTATGTTCAGCCCTGCCGCAGGCCCACCGATGGCCGCTACGGCGAGAACCCTAATCGCCTGCAACAATACTATCAGTTTCAAGTGATCATGAAACCGTCACCGGCGGACTTTCAGGAGCTCTACCTACAATCTTTGCAAGCATTGGGCATTGATACTCTGGTGCATGATGTGCGCTTTGTTGAAGACAACTGGGAGTCACCCACACTGGGAGCCTGGGGACTGGGCTGGGAAGTGTGGCTAAACGGCATGGAAGTCACGCAGTTTACTTATTTTCAACAAGTGGGCGGGCTGGAGTGCTTTCCGGTCAGCGGAGAAATCACTTATGGCCTAGAGCGCATTGCCATGTATTTGCAGGGAGTGGATAGCATCTACGACCTGGTGTGGTCACACGGCCCGCAAGGCGACATCAGCTACGGCGACGTGTTTCACCAAAACGAAGTGGAGATGTCGCGGTATAACTTCGAAGAAGCAGACACAGAGCAGTTGTTCAAACAATTTGATCACTGCGAGTCCGAAGCGGTGCGACTGATTGAGAAAGGCCTGCCGCTACCGGCCTACGAAATGGTCATGCACGCCTCGCATGCCTTTAACTTGTTGGACGCGCGCCATGCTATTTCGGTCACCGAGCGACAACGATTTATTTTGCGAGTGAGGACGCTTTCGCGCTCCGTCGCACGGAGCTATTTTGACGCCCGCGCCGCCCTGGGCTTCCCTCTGGCAAGCGACAACCTGCGCG
>JBLHSI010000088.1:0-11410 GCA_047626655.1 Halioglobus sp. | reverse complement strand
CCCTGCAAGCCGAGGGAAAGTCTCGGTTACAGCGATTTTTACC
The DNA here is from genome assembly GCA_047626655.1 of Halioglobus sp. GTDB lineage: Bacteria > Pseudomonadota > Gammaproteobacteria > Pseudomonadales > Halieaceae > JBALVT01. The sequence continues at coordinate 11,367 of JBLHSI010000088.1, read as the reverse complement.
ACAGTTGCTGGAAGCTTGCGCAGATACCCATGATGCAGACCTGGCGCTGCAGCGAGTGATGCCTTTGGTCGTCGCAGTACTGCGGCGAAGCGCTTATTTTGTGATGTTAATGGAGAATCCGGTAGCCCTGAACGAGCTCGCTGCCCTGTGTGGTGCCAGCCCATGGATGGCCAGGCAGTTGTCTCAGCACCCCGTTTTACTCGATGAATTACTCGATAGAGAGAGCCTTTATACAGCGCCGGACAAAAATCTTTTGCGCGATGAATTACGCCAGCAAACAGCGCGACTCACGGCCGGAGATCTAGAGGCGCAAATGGAGGTGCTGCGGTACTTCAAGGCCTCACATGTGTTGCGAGTGGCTGCCAGCGAGCTGGTGGGACGACTGCCTTTGATGCAAGTTAGCGATAAGCTCACGTGGATCGCCGATGTCATCTTAGAGCATGTTGTGACGGTGGCCTGGCTCGATTTATGCGCAAAATATGGCGAACCTGCACGCACCAGCGAAGGGCCGGGCTTTGCCGTTTACGGTTACGGTAAGCTGGGCGGAATTGAGCTGGGCTACGGCTCGGACCTAGATCTGGTCTTTGTGTGTGAGACCGTCAAAGGTGGCCAAACCGACGGACAGCGCAGTATTGATAACTCGGTGTTTTATACCCGGCTGGGGCAGCGCATTATCCATATCCTCGATACTCGCATGGCGCTGGGGCAGCTCTACGAAGTGGATATGCGTTTGCGTCCGTCTGGCGATTCGGGGATGCTGGTGATTGGTACGACGGGCTTTCGAGACTATCAAAAAGACTCGGCTTGGACGTGGGAGCACCAGGCTCTAGTTCGTGCGCGGTTTGTTGCCGGCGATCAAGCGGTGGCGAGTCAGATTGATGATATTCGCACCGAAATCCTGTCTATGCCTCGCGATCAGACGCAGCTCGCGCAAGAGGTAGGCAGAATGCGGGCCAAAATGCGTGAGCACTTGCTGTCCCAGCGACATGAGGAAAATCGGGAATTTCACCTAAAACAGGACTCTGGAGGTATCGTCGATATCGAATTTATGGTGCAATATGCGGTTCTAGCCTGGTCCCATAAAGTCCCTGAGTTAACGCGTTGGTCCGACAACGTGCGCATACTTGAAGTATTGGGGCGCGAGGGCCTATTTGAGCAGTATGAATGTGACGCCCTTGCCCAAGCGTATCTCGCTTACCGGGCGGCGGCTCACCAACTTGCGCTCCAGCAGCAGGCAGATAGTGTTCCAGTGGAACGCTTCGCTGAGTCGAAAATCGCGGTAGAAACTAAATGGCGCCAATTGTTTGGCGACCAACAAATAAACAAAGCAGAGGAGTAGTGTGATGGATATGGCCGACCGAGATGGCCTCATTTGGTTAGACGGAGAAATGGTTCCCTGGCGTGAGGCAAAGGTGCATGTGCTTACTCATACCTTGCACTATGGCCTGGGCGTATTCGAAGGAGTGCGCGCTTACCACAATGAACAGAGTGGCACGTGTATCTTTCGTCTGAAGGAGCACACCGATCGACTGTTTCGTTCTGCTCATATTCTTACAATGAAAATGCCGTTTGATAAAGAAACCATCAATCAGGCGCAAAAAGACGTGGTCCGACTCAATGGTCTGAAGGAGGGCTATCTGCGGCCCATGTGCTTTTATGGCTCTGAAGGTATGGGATTGCGTGCGGACAATTTAAAAACGCACGTCATGGTTGCTGCTTGGGAGTGGCCTTCATATATGGAGCCTGAAGCCCGCGAGCGCGGCATTAAAGTTCGCACTTCTTCTTATACACGTCACCATGTAAACATCACTATGTGCAAGGCCAAAGCGAATGGCAATTACATCAACTCCATGCTGGCTTTGAAAGAGGCACTTGAGTGTGGTGCAGAAGAGGCAATGATGCTGGACAATGAGGGCTATGTTGCCGAGGGTAGTGGCGAGAACATCTTTATTATCCGTGATGACATAATCTACACCCCTGATCTGACTTCCTGCCTTGAAGGAATTACCCGCGCTACCGTGTTCACACTGGCTGAGGAATTGGGTTACCAGGTTCGTGAGAAACGGATTACGCGCGACGAAGTGTATGTGGCCGATGAAGCCTTTTTTACCGGTACTGCCGCTGAAGTCGTGCCCATTAGAGAAGTCGATGGACGCACAATTGGCTCGGGGTCCCGGGGTCCGTTAACCGAGAAACTGCAAGCCATGTACTTTGAATCTGTGCGCGGACAACGGGCTCATAATAGCGAGTGGCTGGCGCCTGTGGCCTAACGGTCCCACGCTGCCCAGCTGCAGGTGATAAAATGGCGAGCACTGCCACCAGGGTTTTAATCGTTGGCCCTTCCTGGGTGGGAGACATGGTCATGTCTCAGTCGCTGTACATACATTTGCAGCAACAACGCCCCGGAATAACCATAGATGTGCTCGCGCCTGCTTGGAGCGAGCCCATCTTGGCGCGCATGCCCCAGGTTAATCGTACTATTGTTGCGCCTTTGGCTCACGGAGAGTTGGGTTTGGGCAAGCGCAGACAGTTGGGTAAGGCATTGCGCGAGCAACATTACGAGCAGGCGATACTTCTGCCCAATTCACTAAAGTCTTCACTCATTCCCTTTTTTGCCCAAATACCGCTGCGCACTGGCTGGCGTGGTGAGATGCGCTATGGCCTTTTGAATGATCTGCGGCGATTGGATGAAGCAGCGCTACCGCTAATGGTTGAGCGTTTTGTCGCGTTGGGGCAAGCGGTCGATGCACGGCTCCCGGATAAAATTCCACCGCCATTTTTGACTGTCGACCCCGTTAAGGCCGGCGCCTGCCGAGACAAGTTTGGTGTAGATCCCGACAAGCCCATTTTGGCCCTCTGTCCAGGGGCTGAATTTGGTTCTGCCAAATGCTGGCCGGTGGAGTATTACGGCCAAATTGCTCAACAGTATTTGGACAAAGGCTGGCAGGTGGTGCTCTACGGCTCGGCTAACGATGCGCCGGTTACCGAGAAAATTCGGCTGGCCAGTTCATCCTCACCCCATTGTTTTGATTTGGCGGGTCAGACCCAGCTGTCAGAAGCGGTGGACTTGTTATCTCTGTCGGACGCTGTGTTGAGCAACGATTCGGGTTTGATGCATATTGCCTCTGCTTTAGGTAGACCATTGCTAGTGGTTTATGGGCCCACCTCTACCGGTTTTACACCTCCCCTAAGCGAGTGCGCAGCGTCTATTGTCCCCGAGCTCGACTGCGCGCCTTGTTTTCAACGCGAATGCCCTCTGGGGCATCATCGTTGCATGCGTGACACGACACCAGAGATAGTGTCGGGACGATTGGAGTCGCTACTGGCATCCACGGGGAGCGATTGATGAGAGTGTTGGTCGTAAAACTGTCTTCTCTAGGAGATGTTATTCATACCTTGCCGGCGTTGACCGATGCGGCGCTGGCAATTCCCGGTATTCGATTTGACTGGGCGGTGGAAGAAGGTTTCGTGGAAATTCCCGCCTGGCATTCGGCCGTCGACAAAGTCATTCCAGTGGCGTTGCGGCGCTGGCGTAAAAGCCCGCTGAAATGCTTTCGCGGCCCCGAGTGGCGTCGCTTTAAGGCCAATATTGGGAAGCATCATTACGATGCGGTGATCGATGCGCAGGGCTTGCTGAAAAGTGCCTTTATAGCGCGACTGGCGAAAGCCCCGCGCTATGGCTTAGATAGAAGATCAGCCAAAGAGGGATTGTCGAGCCTGTGCTATCACCATCGAGTCAATGTTCCCCTGGATATGCATGCGGTTGAGCGAATTCGAACCTTGTTCGCCCGGTCTTTAAAGTATAAGCAGCCCACCGATCGAGGTGATTATGGCGTGCGAGCGAAGCTTAGAAATGGCGGCGGCGAAGCACCAGCAGGGCTGCTTTTCTTTCACGGTACGGCGCGGGCAGAGAAACTTTGGCCTGAGTCACACTGGATAAGCCTTGCTGGATTGGCGGCCGATAGTGGTCACCAGGTGTGGTTGCCCTGGGGCAGTGCCCAAGAGCGGGAGCGCGCGCAACGCATTGCTGCCGCTGACGGACGTGCCCAGGTATTACCTCGTTTGGATCTGCTCGGTTTGGCCAGTATGTTACTGGAGGTTGAAGGTGCGGTGGCGGTAGACACAGGCTTGGGACATTTGAGCGCCGCTCTTGATGTGCCTACGGTGTCGTTGTACGGGCCCACTGATACCGCGCTGATTGGCGCCTACGGTCGCAACCAAGTGCATATCCAATCCAGCCTGGGGGTGGCCGATACTGATGACCCACTAACGATGATGCAATCTATTTCTGCCCAGGCAACCTGGCAGAAGTTGGCTGCGCTTATGGCTGACCAGTAAAGTGAAGCTGGCATTTTTGCTCTATAAATATTTCCCTTATGGCGGTATGCAGCGCGATTTTCGACGCTTTGTGGAGCAGATTCAAACGCGCGGCCATCACTGTCGTATCTACTATATATCGTGGCAGGGTGATGATTTGACCAATGTCGATCTGCGCCAAGTGCCTGTTAAAGCGCTGAGTAATCATCGTCGTAACGAACAGTACTATGACTGGGTGCGCAAGGATTTACTGGCCGATCCAGTGGACGGCGTGGTTGGATTCAATAAAATGCCGGGATTAGATGTCTACTATGCTGCCGACTCCTGTTATTTGGCGAAAGCCGTATTGGAGCGAAACTGGATCTATCGTCGAGGCGCTCGTTTTCGCCACTTTGCCGCTTATGAGCAAGCTGTTTTTGGGCCGCAAAGCACGACCCAGGTATTGCTGATCTCTGCGACCGAGAAAGCAAAGTTTAAAGAATACTATCAGACCTCCGAAACGCGCCTGCATATGTTGCCGCCAGGTATTGATCGAGATAGACGGGCGGGAACAGACGCAACTGAGCGCAGACTGGCTACCCGCCAGAAGCTGTTACTCAAGCACGACGATATAGCCCTGTTTTTCATTGGTTCGGGGTTTATTAAAAAAGGTTTAGGCCGCGCTATTCGCACACTGGCCGCCACTCGCAGCGCGAGGCCTGCGCATAATGTTCAGTTGTTTGTGGTTGGGCAGGATAAAAAACGTCGTTTCCATAGACTCGCCGCTAGCTTGGCCGTGGTCGACCACGTGCATTTTCTGGGTGGACGAGATGACGTTGCCAATTTACTGTTAGCGGCGGACTTGCTGGTTCATCCGGCCTTGGATGAAGCCGCAGGTATTGTGTTGATAGAAGCGTTGGTTGCCGGCCTACCGGTGATCGTGACCGATGTCTGCGGCTACGCCGGTCATATTGCCAGCGCTGGAGCGGGCGAGGTCCTGGTATCGCCGTTTGATCAAAAACAGCTAGACCAAGCTGTTTTGCGGGCACTGGAGCCGGCAACAAGGTCTGCTTATAGTCAGGCTGGTTTGGCCTATGCGGAATGCGAAGACTTGTATTCGATGCATCGCACAGGGGCCATGCTTATAGAGCAGATTGTTGCGCCATCGGCTAGCCCTGCGTCGGAGGTGCTGTAGTGAAGGAGCACTATTTACGCGAGGATCTAGCCGGCGAAACGAGTATCGATAAGGTGCTGTCCTGGGGCGGCGAAGTGGCGGGCAGCGCAGCCGCAGAAGACATCTTTAGAAATAAAGAGGGTCGTAAAACCCTGCGTTTTGAACGCAACGGCAAATCGTACTTCCTCAAATTGCACAGCGGTATTGGCTGGTCGGAAATTGTTAAAAACATGATTCAATTTCGCCTGCCGGTTTTGGGAGCCAGTAACGAATACCGCGCGGTGTGCAAGTTGCGTGAGTTGGGCGTGGATACGCTATCGGTTGCAGCCTATGCAAGCCAGGGCATTAATCCGGCCAGCCTTCAGTCTATGATTGTGACCGACGATCTTGTCGGTACCATTAGTTTGGAAGATTACTGTGCAAATTGGACGCAACAAGCGCCGAGCATTCGCGTGCGACATGCACTGCTTAAAAAACTGGCGAATAGCGCGGCGCGGATGCATGGCGCTGGTATCAACCATCGAGACTTTTATATCTGTCACTTCCATCTCGACCCACAGAGTTTGCAGAACGATACACCTCGCTGTTTTTTGATTGACCTGCACAGGGCCCAAATGCGCCCGAGAGTGCCGCGTCGCTGGTTGGTAAAAGATTTGGCTGGCTTATATTTTTCGGCGATGGATTGCGGTCTCACGCGTCGCGATGCGCTGCGTTTCATCCGGCACTACTCACCGGGCGGCCTGCGCGGAGCGCAGGGTTCAGAGGCCTCTTTGTGGCGCGACGTAGCCAAGGCCGCGGCGGCGCTTTACCGCAAGGATCACAGACGCGAACCGCCGGGTCTCTCGGGCCCCGGTCTTACATGATCAGCTGGAAACAGATTGGTGTGCGCCGTGGTCCAATGTGGGGTGAACGGCTTGGCGCCAAATTATTAACGTCCGACGGCAACATCACGGCTTGGATGGAGCGCCACACTCAGATTCTCAAAAGCGACAAACACAGTACAGTCGGCCTGCTAGAACTCGAGCAACAGGCCTGTTATTTAAAATATTATAGGCATAAATCATGGGCCCAGCGCGCGCTGTTTCAACTGGGCATTGGTCGTGGCTTCAGGAGTTTTGATGGCGCATTGGCGCTATTGGAAAAACATGTGCCCGTGCCGGAACCATTGAGCTGCGTATTGATTCCCGGCGGGATGCTGTTGCTCACTCAGGCGATGCAGCCGTCCTGCGACTTGAAGGCCGAGTGGCTAGATGGCCCAGATGCAAATCGTAAAGCCGAACTGATGGCAAACGCTGGACTCGCGCTGCATAGATTACACGTGGCGGGATATTGCCATGGAGACAGTAAATGGAGCAATTTCTTGTGGTCGCAAGGGCAATTTTATTTAGTCGACCTCGAGGCTGTTGAGAGCGTCGCCGCTGATGTGCTTGGCAGTAAAAAGCAAGCGCGGGATATCGCTCGCTTTGTGTTGAACGCAGAAGACTTGAGTTTGACTCCGGCGGAGTTTGAGCCGTTTATGCACGCTTACCTAGACCAAAGTAAAGTGAGTGAAAAGGCATTGATTGGGGCTATCATGCCTGCACTGACTAGATTGCGCCGCCGCCATGATAAGCATTATGGGGCGCGCGGCACACGACTAATTGGAGAGCAATAAAATGACATCACAGGTGCAGCAGACAGAAGGTCATTTGGCAGGCGGTGTGTTTTATCGATGTTGGCGAGGTGAGGGGCAAGTGAAGGCGGTGATCTTACTAGCCCATGGCTTGGGCGAACATTGTGGGCGCTATCAGGCCTTTGCCGAATACTTCTGCCAGAACGACATTGCGGTTGTGGCGCTTGATCACATCGGGCATGGCGCATCGCCGGGGCATAGAGTACACATCAGCAGTTTTGATGATTTTCTGGGCCCGCTGGAGGAATTGCGAAATTTGGTAGATCAGTGGCATCCACAGATACCCTGTTTTTTGGTAGGTCATAGTATGGGCGGACTAATTGCCGGGCGGTTTTTGTTGGATCATCAGCATCGTTTTGCCGGTGCGGCGTTGTCAGCTGCGGCCTTACAGGCACCGGAAATACCATCGCGCCTGTCAATGTTAGCGATACGCTTTTTCTCCTGGTGCTTGCCAAAAATGGGCGCGCTGCAATTGGATGCCAACCAAGTGAGTCGCGACCCAGAGGTTATACAACGCTACCTTTCGGACCCATTGGTTCATAACGGAAAGGCGAGTGCCCGCTTGGTAGCACAGTTGTTTGCTGCTATGCAGAAAGTGGAAGGTGAGTGCGGCAGCATTACCTTGCCGATTTTGTTAATGCACGGCGACGCCGACAAGATGACGCCCTACCGAGGGTCAAAGGCATTTTATGAAGGTGCGGGTTCGTCCGACAAGACGCTGAAAATTTACACTGGCTTGTATCATGAGATTTTTAACGAGCCAGAGCAGTTACAGGTGATGGGTGATTTGCGGGACTGGATAGAAGGCCGTCTTAGCGGGACTCTCGATTCTTCAGGTACTGGCGCGATTTGAAGTACACGCGCAACGCTTTCTCCCAGTCTTTGAGCAGTGGTTTCTTGTCGGGATAGCGGCAGGGATAGATCTGTGGCTGCGCCCCCTCGAGAATTTTCATCCAATTATCGTTAGCCTCGTAGCCGAGTCGGCGCAAGTCTTGGGCAAGGCTGGGATGTTGGTTGTACTGCTGGGCAATGCGTGGGAGGTGATCGCGCCATTTTTTCAAACTGTCTGAATTGACTTCGCGCAGGCCATTCATCGCCTGTTGGGATGCGGACGATGGCTGCGCGAACTCGCTGTATTCACTGAATAGATGGCGCCTTTGCAAAAAAGAAAATCGCTCGGCGATATTGTGCTGCACGGTATCCGCATCATCCACCAGATCTTCATAGCGCAGTGACATAAAGCGCGGATGTCCTTGAAAGCGCTGAGCGGCGCGATCACATTCACTCCATACCCGGTAGTTACAAAAATACTGATCGGGGCTCTCTCTGTGTTTACTGCTAATCACAGCGCGTGGGTCACGGCCGGAGTAAATAATAAACAAATTGTCGTCTTTATCAAAAATATGGCTGAGCTGTTTGATGTCGTTAGGCTGCTTTGTAAAGTACAGTTGGGTACTCGGATGGAGATCTAACGGCTGAAAAATACTCATTTCATGCTCGCAAAAACCATCGCTATCAAAACACGTCGAGATTAACTCCATTAATAAAGTAGTGCCGCTGCGAGGGCAGCCTACTATATGTATTCGCTTCACAGCTTCCCCTTAGCTTTTAACCGGCGCATTGCCCACTGATACGCCTGAGCTGCCAACAGCTTTGCCTCCAGTTTGGAGATATCCCTCATTTGTGAGTGCCAAGCCCGAAAAAAGCGCATCCTATCACTGCGACTGAGTTCGGTAGGCGTGTGCATGTTGAGTTGCATCAGATTTTTCAACAGCTGCTTGCCCGGTGCGGGTTTGCTTTGGCCATTGCGTTCGTTGTCTATAAGGGAGAATTCGAGGCGGTCCAGCGTTCGATTTGCCAGCACGTTGCTGGTTCGCATATCGCCGTGGATAAAACCGGTGGCGTGAAAACGACCCACCAAAATCCCCATTTCGTGTAGAAACTCTCTACGTTCGGGTCGTCGCTCATCTGTGTTTAGGGTTTCCCTTAACCATCGATCCACGCCGGAGCCAGACACAGCGCGGGTAAATACGTACTCCCGGCCTGCGGATAGTTTCCCCCAAGCCAGGTTGACCGGCGCATTAAAACCGGCGGTTAGCAACGCGTCATTTTGGCGCCGGGCGCGAGTACCTCGGCTACCCTTGATTAGCGCTTTTAGTTGTTCTATGGGGCTGCGAGGGAGGAACTCTTTGTAGTAGATTTCGCGTACGCGGTGGTGTGCCACAACGGCGAAACCTGAACTGCCAACCACTTCCCACCCGGGGGGCAGCTGTTGATCGGCGAGCCTGATTGCGCACTGGTGTAGCTCTCGCGCTTCTGCCAAGTCTGTTTTGCTCACGCCTTCCTCGCACCGTGTCCTGAGCATGTTATTCTACGCGCAGTTGACGGCCCCGTCTGTAATGAACGAGAGTAGTTTATGGGAGTAATTGATCACAGCGTCACTGCAGTGCGAAACTGGCAGCGCACCTTGCGCCAGCGTTATCTGCGGCCCTATGTTTTTGTTCATATCAATAAGACCGGTGGCAGCAGTATTGAACGCGCGCTTGGCATCAGCCAGGACCACAGCACAGCCTTGGAAAAATACCGCCAACTTGGTGCCAAAGCATGGGAGCAAAAATTCGTATTTGCCGTTGTGCGCAACCCTTGGGATAAAGTCGTTAGCCACTATCATTACCGGGTAAAAACCAAGCAAACTGGCCTTGACGACAGTCCGATTGCCTTTCGCGAATGGGTATTGCGCTGTTACCTCGATAGAGATCCGCAGTACTATGATCAACCGCGTATGTTTATGCCGCAGTGGCACTGGTTGATCGATGAAAAAGGTAAATCTTTGGTCGACTTTGTCGGCAGATTTGAGAATTTAAATCAAGACTTTGCCACCATATCCGACCGCCTATCGCTGGGCTCCAGCCTCGGCCACGTTAAACCTTCGAGTAGAGGCAGTTACCAGAACTACTACAACGAGGAAACTCAGGCATTGATAGAGGCCTCCTTTGCCGAGGATATTGACGCCTTTGGCTATCGATTTTAGCTTCGGCGCCTCGGTCGTGTAGTGACTATTATTGGCGCGCTGAATTTTGCATGACAAACACGGTACCGTGCCTTCCACCGTCAAAAGTTGTCAACTCGCTCAGTGAATTTTTTTCGACGAAATCACGCCATTGCTCGATTTCTTCGGAGTCAACATGCACGGCAAGATTGTCGCTGTCACGCCATAATTGGGGCTTTTTTTCGAGATCAGCGACGTTGAATGTGGTGGCTCTGGGGAGGTCCCAGTTGAATGGTCTGTGGCTAAAATAGGCGATATATTTGTTGTTCGACGTTAGTGTCGCTGTAGCAGCGGTGTTTGCCTCAACCCATTGTGCGGCGTCGCGGATATAAACTTTTCGCGATGCGGTATGTCCCAAGACGTCAATTGTCATGCCCACTACGATGGTCACCGCGATAAATTTGGCAACAGTGACCCCTTTTTTATCCCAGGCGGAGGCGAGGATGAAAGGTAGGTAGAGCGCAATGAAGATGGTGAATATATGGCTGTAACGTTCCAGCATAAAACGATTAATTAGGGTGAATAGAGCGAGATATAGCAGCCCAATGAGAAGATGACCGATAATCAATATATGTTCAGGGCGCGAAATAACCGTGAGCAATTTATTTTTCCATCCCCACCAGAGCGTAATGACATAAACAGGTGTAATAGCGTTGCCGATATTGATAATTAGAATGGCAGCTAAGCCTGCCAGTGCCGCGATGGCGGCGTCGTCACGTGCGGTAAAAACCAGTAGTGCTTCTCCGGTGGCCCTGGATATTTCAGAAAACGTAGTTCTGTAGACCATTAATTTTTGAATATAAGCGCCAACCTCGGAAAATAGCTGTGCACCAGGACTCCAGACGGTTTGATATAGCAGTACGGTCACAGTCAGTGCGACAATCGCGGCCGCGGGCAGGACGAGCAATTTTGCCGCTAATTGCCAGCGGTTTTCCCCGGCAGCCGCAAGCACCGCTAGTGGGGCTAGCAGCACAAAAAACAATCCTTCGAAACGAAAAGCGCTGGCGATTCCGATAGTGGCGAACCAGTAGAATTGATATCGAAACACCGGTTCTCGTATATAGAGCAACAGTGCTCTAAACGCTAACAGTGAAAAAGCCCAGTAGGGAGGATCGCGCATAATGGCGTCGCGGCTATAGGCAATCATTGGGTGACTCAAGATAATGATCGCGGCGA
>JBLHSI010000087.1:0-11583 GCA_047626655.1 Halioglobus sp. | reverse complement strand
CGTGCAGTTGTACACCCAAAAGTGCGCCCAGTATGGCGCCGGGCAATGCACAGGCGGCGAGCGATAAGCTCAATTTAAAATCGCTGAAACCTTTGTTGAAGAACGCGGTGATGGCGCTTAGGTTTTGTGCCAGTATTGCGATGCGATTAGTACCGTTTGCTACCGGCCCGGGAATACCCATAAATATCATCACCGGAACGGTGAGCAGTGAGCCCCCACCGGCAAGCACATTGAGAAAACCGGCGACAGCGCCGACAGCCACAAGCACTGCAGCCTGCCATAGGCTGGGTTCCATAGAGTTTAGTCCTCGGTCCAGGGCTCGCGCATAGTGACGAACTCCTCTGCGGCGGTGGGGTGAATACCAATAGTACTGTCAAACATTGCCTTGGTCGCACCCGCCTTGAGAGCGATGGCCATACCCTGAATGATTTCTCCCGCATCGGGGCCCATCATATGTATGCCAACAACCCGGTCACTGGCCTTGTCGACGATTAACTTCATAAACGTAATTTCGTCCCGGCCACTGATGGTGTGTTTCATCGGCTTGAAGGTCGATTTAAACAGGCTAATATCACCAAACTCTGCTCGTGCTGCGTCTTCGGTAAACCCTACCGTTCCGATATTGGGCTGACAAAAAACAGCGGTGGGGATAAAATCATACTCAACGTCCTTGTTTAGCCGGTTAAATTGCCGCCTTGCGAAAGACATACCCTCTCCCAGCGCGACCGGAGTGAGCTCCATGCCACCAATGACGTCGCCCAGAGCAAAAATACTGGCTTGCGATGTCTGGAAAAACTCGTCCACTGCAATGGTGCCATCGTCGGCTAGATCTACTGACACATTTTCAAGACCGAGGCCGTTCAAGTGCGGCTTGCGCCCGGTTGCATAGAGCACGGCATCAACCGTCATTGTGCTGCCATCGGTGAGTGCAAGCTGTAAGCCATCGTCCGTTTTGGAAATGGACTCTACGTTGAGTTCAAAGCGCAGATCAACGCCACTTTTTGCTATTTCCTGGGCAGCGTGCGCCCGAATATCAGGATCAAACCCACGCAAAAATAGTGGTCCGCGATAGAGCTGTGTCACCTTGGAGCCAAGGCCATTAAATATCCCGGCAAATTCGACAGCGATATAGCCACCACCAACTACAGCCAGACGTTTGGGGAATTCGTCAAGATCAAATATTTCATTGGACGTGACAGCCAGGTCACTGCCCGGAAAACTCGGAATAAAAGGCCAGCCGCCAGTGGCAATCAGAATTTTTTCGGCGCTGTAGTGCTGTCCGTTGACGGCAACCGTATGCGCGTCTACCAGCTTGGCTCTGCCGTCGAAGGTATCGACCTCAACGCCGGCCAACATGTTCCGATAGATACCATTGAGTCGTGAAATTTCTGCTTTTTTGTTGTCGCGCAAAGTAGCCCAGTCAAATCCAGCGGTTTTTGCGTCCCAGCCAAAGCCCCGAGAGTCGGCAAAGGCATGACTAAATTCCGAGGCGTAGACGTAGAGTTTTTTGGGTACACAGCCCACGTTGACACAGGTTCCGCCCATATAGCGATCTTCAGCTACCGCCACTCGTGCGCCAAACCCAGCAGCCATGCGGGCCGCTCTAACACCGCCAGAGCCGGCGCCGATAACAAATAAATCATAATCCATAGTGGTCATTCTCAAATCTCCAATTGTTGCAATTCTACCCCAGAATCATGTCTAGGACGCCAAATAAGCTATTATCCAACCCAAAGGTAAAATGCTATGTGCCAGTACTTAAGCCATTACTTGGCCAAACATGCTTATCCCTTAGCTAGCGCTGGAGCTATGGCATTGCTCCCTAGCGACCGGATGAGACCTCAGCGAACTGAGAAAATTCACTATGAAAAAAATAGTATTCGCCAGCATTGCAATCGCCACCACCGCTTTTGTATGGCGCTATCTCCCGTTAGGTGCCGACATTGTTACCGGATATTCGGCAAAGCAGCTTTGCTCTGGCGTGTTTGTCGCCGAACTGCCTCAATCGTTTGTCCTCGACAGGGATATTAATCCTCGTATGAGGTCCTATTTAGGGCCAGCGCTGGGTCTGTTGCAAATGCGCGTTGACAGGAAAAACGAGGAGGTCAAAACACAATTTTTAGGCTTCTCAAGCACAGCGCAGCATCGGGCGGGGGTGGGCTGTACCCTAAATCCGGTGAGCTCCCCTCCGAGTTTCGGCGCCGAGCCTAGCGCTGTGAAGGCCACAATAGAGATCGACCAGGTGGCGCCACCAGAAAGTTTGGCCGCGGCATTTATACGAGCTTTTGCCGAGCCCGAGCAGGGCGGTAGAAACACGCTCTCGATAGCAGTTATGCACCGCGGAGAGATCATTGGCGAACAATATTTGGCGCCAATTACATCGCTTACGCCCCTGCAGGGCTGGTCTATGAACAAGAGTCTTACGGCGACTTGGGTGGGGCTGCAAGTTGAACAGGGTAATCTAACACTCGACTTGCCTGTTCTGGAGGCGCTCAGAAAGAGCGGTCAGTCGCTAGAAGATATCGAACATAAAATCGACCCGGCTCTCACCCTATCCAATCTGCTCCATATGGAAAGTGGTTTTCGTTTTGAAGAGACCTATTTACCCGGCGATGATGCTACTCAAATGCTCTACCGCAGCTCACAAATGTGGCGCTTTGCACCCTCTCGTGGACACCGGTATCTTCCAGGTGAGCACTTCAGTTACTCCAGTGGTGATACTAACTTGGCGTCATTTGTCTGGAATAGCTCACTTGCTGGCAAGCCTTATCAGCACTGGTTGCAAGACAACTTCATCACGCCGCTGAACCTTGGCACAATGGTGGCCGAGGCCGACGCTAGCCATGTACAAGTAGGTTCCTCGTATACCTATATGTCGACTCGAGACTGGGCCAAGGTTGGACAGTTCTGGTTGGATGCATGGCACAATCGCACCGACCTATTGCCTGAGAACTGGCAGCGTGAAGCCACTCAATCTAATACCTCGGACTCCAGCGGCGTTTATGGCTTGGGGTTTTGGCTCAATCTACAAGGTAAGACATACCCAGGTCTGCCCAAAAATGCGTTCTATGCGGGCGGTAACAGTGGGCAGCGTGTGCTGATCTTTCCCGATCAAGAACTAGTCATCGTGCGATTGGGTTTGAGTGAGAAGGGGGCCGATCAGGGGGTGGAGGTATTTGCCGCCGCCGTACTCGATACCTTTAAAAACGACAATAGCGCTAAGGGAGCCTTATGAGTTCGACGGTTTTGAGTGAAATGCACGTGTATCCGATCAAATCCTGCGGTGGGATAAGTGTTGAATCTGCCGCGCTAGACCGGTTTGGTCTCGTGCATGACAGACGCTGGATGTTAGTTGATCAGCACAATGTTGCGCTAACCCAGCGTGAATGTGCTGCCATGGCGCTTATTCAGACACAGTTGGTGGGAGCTGGGCTGCGCATTAGCTTATACGGTCAAGTACTGGATATAGCTATCCCCACAACGACTGCGGCCGCCTCTGTTGTGGTCGAAGTATGGGGAGACAGCGTACAAGCGCTGGACGGTGGGCAGGATACAGCCCGGTGGTTGAGTGAGCGACTGGCACAGGCCTGTCGGCTGGTATTTATGCCCGATGATAGTGAGCGCCTGGTGGACAAAAACTTTGCCAAAGCCAATGAGACAGTGAGTTTCGCAGACGGCTTTCCCCTGCTGTTAATTTCACAGGCATCACTTGATGACCTCAACAGTCGGTTGGACGACCCTGTTCCAATGAATCGTTTTCGACCCAATCTAGTGGTGAGTGGTTGTGCGCCTTTCGAGGAAGACCAATGGCGACGCATTCGTATAGGCGATATAGAATTTGATCTGCCCAAGCCCTGTTCGCGCTGTGTCGTGCCCTCAATTGATCAGGCCACGGGGACTCGTGATAAATCTATCAATCGCGTGCTGGCTAGCTATAGAAGCCGCGACGGAGCGATCTATTTTGGTCAAAACTTGCTCTATGCAGAGATGGGAATATTAAACATTTCAGCGCCGCTTAAAGTGTTAGGATAGGGCGCTCAAAAAACCACCAACTTATTTAACAATAAAGGATTAACGATGTTTATACATAGATTAGCCCTAACCATGCTCTTGGGGCTCGGCCTGACTTTCTCTGCGGTCGCACAGGAAATGACCCCTGATGAGCCGGTGCTGGATAAGATAGTCATGAAAGACGGATCTGTTGTGCTGGGCACTGTGACGGCTTCGCGCGATGGTGTAGTGACCCTCGATACCAACTTTGCTGGTACTTTGAGCATTGCAATCGATCAAATTTTGACACTCCAAACCTACGGCTCAATATCATTGCAGGTCGCCGATGGCAATATTTTCCGCGATCGGCCTATTCGATTCGAAGACGATAAATTAACCGTCACCGATAACAATGGCGATCAATTGAGCTACACGGTCGACCAAATTTTGCTGGTCAATCCTGAGCCCTGGGAGCTGGGTGAAGGCTTCAACTGGACCGGTAACATGAGCTTTGCCTGGGTGAGTGAGCGCGGCAATTCAGACACCGACGAATTGGACTATAAGCTAGAGTCTATCTGGGAGCGTGTTGAGGACCGTTTTACACTGCGTATGGATGGCGAAATCGATGAGGCTAATGACCAACAAAATGCCGATAACTGGACGGTACTCGGCAAGTACGATTACTTTTTAGATGGCCCTTGGTATGTGGGTGTCAATATCTCGGCCGAAGCGGATGAATTTGCCGACCTCGATTTGCGGTATTACTTGGGCCCCTATGTCGGTCGTAAGTTTTATGACGAACCTATCTTCTCGCTAGAGGGAGAGCTGGGTTTGGCTTATGTTAGTGAAGATTTTATAAGCGCCGAGGATCAGGATTACGTGGGTGCCAACTGGAGTGTCAAGCTGGCCAGTAACTACTTGGGTGGTGATTCGCGTCTCTACATCGACCATATTGGTATCTGGAACCTTGATCGCACAGAAGACATCATCTTGAACACCACCTTCGGCTTAGCGTTTCCGCTGTTGGGACGCTTAGAAGGCGCCGCAGAAATACTCTATGAGTATGACTCTGGCGCGGTAGAAGGCATTGAGGATCTGGATCAGACCTACAGGCTGCGCGTTGGCTACACTTGGTAACCGTTTGCTAATCGGCCGCAGTTCTCACTACCGCGGCCAGTTTTTCTAGTAGAGGGGCGGTGTCTGCCAAAGACAAGCAGGCATCGGTAATACTTTGGCCATAGTTCAACGGCTGGCCCTCTATGACCTTCTGAGTGCCACCGAGCAGGTGGCTCTCTAACATAACTCCTCGAATAGCCTTCTGACCCTCTTCAATTTGCTGACATAGCGAAGCCAATACCGTGGTCTGTTTTAGCGGATCCTTTTCGCTGTTGCCGTGGCTGCAATCTACGATCAGCGAAGGTGTTAGTTGTTGCGCTATCAGTGCCTTGCGCGCGGCCTCGACATCGCTAGCTTTATAATTTGGGCCACTGACAGAGCCGCCGCGTAAAATAAGATAACTGTGTGGATTACCCTGCGACTTTAATATGGCAGGTGTTCCCTCTTTGGTCAGCGAGGGGAAGCGATGGCTGTGTTGAGCCGAACGAATCGCGTCTATGGCTACCTCAATGGCGCCATTGGTACCATTTTTGAATCCCACGGGCATCGACAGTCCGGATGCGAGCTCCCGGTGTATTTGGCTCTCCACAGTTCTCGCGCCAATCGCCCCTAGACTCACCAACTCGGCATAGTACTGGCCAAAAGTGGTGTCGAGGAACTCGCTGGCGGCAGGCAGGCCCAGTTCAGCAACATCCAGTAGTACCTTTCTGGCCATATGCAGTCCGTGGTTAATGCGAAAACTGCCGTCCAGATCTGGATCATTGATTAATCCCTTCCAGCCGACGACCGTTCGAGGTTTCTCAAAGTACACGCGCAGAACAGGCACTATCGCATCTTGCAGCGGTTCACATATGGCTTTAAATTGAGTGGCAAAGTCCAACAGTGCTTCGGGATCGTGGACCGAACACGGTCCTACAATGGCTAATACTCGCTTGTCCTTGCCAGCCATAACATTCTCGATAGCTGCGCGGCCCGCAGACACGGTGGCTGCGTGTTGCTCGCTCAGCGGCAGTTCTTCTGCCAAGATCCAGGGTGTGATCAGGGGTTGGGCACTGCCAATTCGTATGTCGTCAATGTCTGTACGCATGTTGCCTCTTTACTTAGGGTGGTTGCAGGCACAGGAAGATCGCGTGCACACGATGTCTTATATTGAGGCGCAGAATATAGCAGAAAAAGCGTGAGAGATTATTAGTGGAACTCACTATTATTGAAGCGCGGCTCACCCGTGAACTGTTACCCGCAGGGGAGATTGCCCAGCACCGCTGCGGTTTAAGCGCCGGAACGCTGCTCACTGCGCGCTTTCAGCCTTTCTTGATAATCTTCAACTTGCGCTCGCCCCAGCTTGAGCCGGCCGACGAAATAGACCGCAAATAAGAGCGCAGGTAATACGCCTATCCCCATGGCATACACCAGACCATTTTGCGTCTCCAGCGGCACAGCGCCCGGTAATACGCCCTGTGTTAAATCGATCACATCGAGCGCGATACCTGCGTAGATAGGCCCAATGATCAAGGAAAACTTGGCAATGAAATTCATCACTGCGAAGAAACCAGCTTCCTGACGAACGCCATAATTCCACTCGTGCTCGTCTGAAATATCAGAAATAATGGAATATGAGCTGATTGCACGGAACAAGTAGCAATAAATAAACACCACCATGAAGATGAAGTTGAGGAAGAAATCCAGTCCCGGTGAGTCTTCGGGCAAAAAACCGAACAGTTTAAGAGGATATAACCACAGCAGGTCGAGAATCATGACTATCAGCGCCACTCTAAGCTGTTGGTGCTTTTCGAAACGCTTGGAAATTGGCCCTAGAGTAAACATCACCAGACCAATGGCCAGCAAGCTGGGCAGTGCCAGAATCAGGGAAACTTCGGTGGCGCTAAACTCCCAATAGTAGGTCCAGGCCAGAATGTTCAGTGCCGACATCGTTCCCCAGGCGACCATGGCTGCCACTTCATACTTCAACAGGTTGCGGAAGGTCTTGTTCTTAAGCGTGCGAAACAGGTCCGAAAATAGGGTCTTTAAACCCATCTGCGGTTGCTTCAATGCTCCATTGTCCTCGGGCAGTGAGGATTTTATGTGCTGGCGTGTACCCACTGTCGCTATGATCCCCATTACCCAAACAACCGCGCAAGAAACTAAGCCGTATACGGGATAGTTTGTGACCACGAAGCGGCCATCGATGCCGCCCTCTTCGGGAAAGATGAGCAGTAGTCCTAACGCAGGCAGTAGCAGTGAAAACAGGAATATAAATATCATTCGCGCCCCCATTACTTTGTTTCGCTCCTGATAGTCGGTGCTAATGTCGCCAGAGAGAGCCAAGTGAGGTATGGCGAAAGTGGTCAGAAAGGTACGAATCCACAAGGTCCAAAATAACAACCAGCCGGTGAGCAACGTGGAGTCCTCGATGATGTCGGCGGGGGGTGAGAACAGGCCGATAAAACCCAAACCCAGTGGCACAACGCTAAGCGCAATAAAGGGGTGACGCCGACCATATTTGCTCTGCAATCGAT
Source organism: Halioglobus sp. (assembly GCA_047626655.1). Lineage (GTDB taxonomy): Bacteria > Pseudomonadota > Gammaproteobacteria > Pseudomonadales > Halieaceae > JBALVT01. Next base: position 3,961 of record JBLHSI010000087.1, on the reverse strand, counting down.
CAGACCAGCTGCCTACCAAAGGGTCGGTGAGGCCGTCCCAAATTAATGCGGCCGATAGAACGATGCCTGTGACACTGCCGCTCAAGCCAAGCACCTGAGTGTAAAACAGCAAGACAAAGGTCGAGAACGCGGCCTCCTTTACCGCGTATACCGCTCCGCCAGTGCCGTAGAGGACTCTTGTTTTAATGCCAATCACTTGGTTTTAGTTAGCTCCGTTGATGTGACGGTGAATTATTCGTCACACAGTCTGTCCTATCCGTTACGGTCTGTCGAATAAGATTGCCGGTCTGAACTGAAGGCCAGCTAAACGTAAGCTAGACAAATGGCGGGCACTAAAAAAGGCGACAGCGTCGCCTTTCGTTTGACTTGGGATCGTGTTTAGTTCAACGACGGCCTTTGATCATTCCACGGAACCAGTCCGCCAGCGTCTCGTGCTTAAAGTCTGTAAATTCGCCCGCATCCATGAACATGCCGTGCTCATGACACACCTCATACCAAATGTGAGACTGGCTGGGATCAGATGTTTTCTCCATACCTTGGCCACAGCGCGGGCAGGCGATATCTTCTACAGCGTCCCATTTTTTGCCTTCATCGGGGCTGCCTGTGTCCAGGGCGTCGCCCATCCACTTACCTTTCAGGAGTTCGGCTTCTCCGAGGTCAAACCATAGGCCCTTGCAATTTGTGCAGCGGTCTATCATTAGGTCGCCACCATAGGATATTTCCTCCATACCATGTGCACATTTCGGGCATTCAATGCTGTGTTCACTAGGGTTGTATTCCATATGGGTTTCTCGCTGTTGTTCCGATTATTGATTTTATTTGCATCCCCACGTGAGGGGCAATAGGTAGGATTCTAGCGCAGGATGTCACAATTGTCCTCCTAGATGAGTAATTTTAAGCTACGTTTAATTTTGGCCACGTATAGTGGGTCCCTTAATATGCAGGATTAACCTTCATTTTGGGCCAAAGGTCGACTGGGAGAGACGGAATGCGAGTGCTGGCAATATGGGTGTTGGGGTGTGCAGCGGTGCTGCCGCAATTGGGCTTGGCCGGAACCGAGTCAGCTGCCGGCAAAGCGGCTTACAGCAGTTGTGTGGCCTGTCATGGCGCGGCCGGAGAGGGTAATGCAGTGCTTAACGCACCCGGGTTGACCCACTTGGGGTCTGTTTATATTGCCTCTCAATTGGACAAGTTTCGTACTGGCTTACGCGGTGGCCTAGGCGCCGAGCCACAGGCGGCACAAATGGCCGCCATGGCGAATACGCTAGCGAGTGATCAGGCGGTGATGGAGGTTGCGCAATATATTTCGACCTTGGCCGATAACCCTAAAGTGGCCACCGTCGAGGGAGACATTGCTCTGGGTGCTGATTATTTCAATCAAATGTGTGGCGCCTGTCATGGGCCTGCAGCTGAGGGCAATCCAGCTCTCAATTCGCCGTCGCTGGCCGGTGCCGATGATTGGTATTTATTGGGCCAGTTGACAGCTTTTCGAGAGGGTAAGCGTGGCATGCATGCCGACGATCGAAGCGGGCGGCAAATGCGCGCCATGGCGTCAGTGCTGCCCAATGAAAAGGCAGTGAATGATGTTGTAGCGTTTATCGCCAGCTTGAGTGCCCCATAATCACCATGACGCCACTTATTCGCCTCTTGATACTGTGTTTTTTGCTCGCCATCACTGGCGTAACGGTCGCTAGCGATGACATCCGCTTGAGCGAAGACTGCCCCCCGGGGTTTGAGCTTACGGCGAGTCACTGCGAACTGCGCACCCTTTACCAGATGTATGCCTCACTGGAGGATGCTGGTGTTGGGGGCTTAAAAACGGGTCTGCCCAAATATCGAGATGATTTTACACCGCAGCAAATTGACCTTGGGCGTCATTTATTTTTTGATCCCATTCTCTCCGTTGATGGCAGCGTGTCCTGTGCCAGTTGCCATGACCCAGATAAGGGTTTTGCTGACGGGCTGGGTCGCAGTGTCGGGTTGGGGGGGCATGTCCTTCCCCGTTCGGCGCCGTCTCTTTGGAATGTGGCCTTCTTAAAGAGCTTTTTCTGGGATGCCCGAGCCGATAGCTTAGAGCAACAGATACTGGGCCCGCTGTACGATGCCCACGAAATGGGCAACAATCCAGAGAACCTATTGCGCAGCTTGAACAGCATTCCCCTTTATCAAACATTGTTTCAGCAAGCGTGGCCCGAGCGATTTCAGCAGCAAGATTCGCGCATTGAGTTAGATCAGATTTACACAGCCATTGTCGGTTTTCAGGCCTCATTGGTCTCGCTCAATAGCCGATATGATCAATATGCACACGGCTACTCTGCCGCTCTCACCCTGCCGGAAAAGGAAGGCCTGAATATTTTTCGCTCCTTTGTGGCGCGCTGTGCCGAGTGCCATACACCACCACTATTTAGTAACCAGCAGATTGCAGTGATAGGGACGCCTGAGCCCGCTGATATGCCGTTTGATGTTGGCGCGCAAAAGCCGCTGGGAGAACCGACCCAACGGGGTGGGTTTAAAGTGCCCAGCTTGCGCAACATAGAATTGACTGCGCCCTATATGCACTCGGGGCGATTCGAAACGCTGCGCGAGGCGGTCGCCTTCTATACCGGTGGTCGCGGCCATGCCTTACCCGAGGGAGAGACGCTAAAAATCCACTGGCATATCTGGGAGCCCAACTTAACCGAAGATGAGCTGGATCGTGTGGTAGATTTCCTGAAAACCCTAACCGATGAAAGCTTTAAGCCCCAGCGGCCTGTTGTCGTGTCGTCCGTTGCAGGGGCGCTATCGAAACCGGTAGCACAATTGATCAAACCAATGCGGAGAATAAAATAATGAATAAACTAATACTCGCTATCGCGGTAGTTTCAGCGCTGGCCATAGGCTATGTGGGCGGTAAGAGCAAAGTGCCTGAGCCCACCGTAATTACGGTTAATTCGGCGCCTAAAGCAGCTTTTGAATCGAGTGGCGCATTGGAGGTTGCCGCCAGCGCAAAAGCGGGCACCGCATCTGTGCGAAGCCTGGAGACACCTACCAACGGTACGGTTGTGATCGTGAACGATGGAGAATCTATTCAAGAAGCGGTGAACGCAGCCGAGCCCGGAACTATGATTAAAATAATGCCAGGTGTCTACAAGGAGACTGTCTACGTCGACAAGGACAATATTACCTTGTCCGGTGTCATTGAGAGGGGTGAATACCCGGTACTGGAAGGAGAGGGGATACGCAATGACGCGATCCTTTATTCCGGCAATGGATTCACCGTCGAAAACTTGTACATTACACACTACAAGGGCAACGGTATTATGGGGCAGGCGGGTAATAATTTTGTCATCCGCAATAACTATGTAGTTGATACCGGGGTCTATGGCATTTTCCCGCAACTGGGTAAAAACGGCATTGTCTCGCACAATATTATCTCGGGTATCGAGGATGCGGCTATCTATGTTGGAATGTCTGACAACATCGACGTGGTGTATAACGAAGTTTTTGCCAGTGTGGCCGGTATTGAAATAGAAAACAGCCGGCATGCGCTGGTAGAAGGCAATAATGTCTATGACAACACCGGCGGTATACTGGCTTTCATTACGCCGGGACTGCCTATTAAAACGTGCAGTGACGTTATTATTCGAAATAATTTCATCACCGATAATAACCACGAAAATTTTGCTATCCCGGGCTCTTTGGTCTCTAACATACCCTCCGGCACCGGCATCCTAGTGATGGCCTGTGACGATGTGGTGATCGAAGGCAATATAATTACAGGAAACGACAGCGTAGGCATTACCTTTACTGACTTTTCGCTGGCGGGTAATGCAGCCAAAGATGTTGATGCTGACCCCAACCCCAATCGTCCTAAAATACTCAACAATATTATGCGTGACAACGGGCGCAATCCTGCAGCAGCAGTGCGGGTTGCTTTGGCTGCAACGCTGGAAACCCGTGGTCCGGATATAGCCGATACAGT
>JBLHSI010000086.1:0-11602 GCA_047626655.1 Halioglobus sp. | reverse complement strand
GCATTAGTCGTATGTAACACCAGGTGATCTACTCTAAGCCCTGTTTCATCAACGCCCCCTAATTCCGCCCTAAATTGTCTGGTGGCACTACCGTCACACAATCCAATCAACAAATTACGGTCATTACGGACTTCGACGTAACGGACTGTTGATTCGTCACTCAGTACAAAGCCGACTATTGTCGATTGGATGACGGGCTGTTCTTGCAACTCTAATACGGTATTGGCCAGCGCAACCCATGCAGTGGGCACCGAGTGAGCGTTAGCTCTCAGCCAAAATGACGCACCCAATAGCAGTTCATATTGAGCGAGAGCCTCTTTCAAGTTTGGTACTGCAATGATAATTCGATCAAACAATACGGCCATGTCTACCCCCTAGAAAAAAGCTATCTTCGCACACTCTGAACCTGATGCTTACCATGTGGCGCAGATGATCCTCGCACTGCCGCAAAAAGCATTGGTGAAAACACTGATCAGACATACACTTATCGAGATATTCAGGCATTCTCATAGCAGACGGTCCACATCGCAAGCAGCGTTCGGCGGGAAGATGAGTCCAATGCACTAACCACACAGACAAAGCTTTGAGGCTGCGTTACAAAATTTTTAATATGCTGCTAACTCTGTGCGGAACAAGGTCATGCAAAGGGTAAGATTACCGTCAACATGGAATAAAACATGAATCAAACAAAAGCAACACAAGCCATCATAATCGCTCACCGCGGCGCCAGTGGATATCTCCCCGAACACACACTGGCAGCCAAGGCACTGGCTCATGCGATGGGTGCCGACTATCTTGAACAGGACGTCGTGTTGAGCAAAGACAGTGTCCCGCTGGTACTCCACGATATCCACCTCGAAACAACCACCGACGTTCAGCAGCTTTTCCCCGACCGCATGCGCGATGACGGTCGCTATTACGCACTGGATTTTACACTGCAGGAAATTCGACAACTGCGTGTCCATGAAAGAAGTCGCTGGAATAAAGCGGGCCAGGAAGTAGCGGTATACCCAGGGCGGTTCCCCCTTGGACCAGGCACTTGTGGTGTGCCTACACTGGAGGAGGAGATCAATTTTATCGCGGGACTGGATCGCAGTCGCAACTGCACCACGGGGTTGTATGTAGAACTAAAATCACCCAACTGGCACACCAACGAGGGCTACAACATCGCCGATAGCGTTATGGTGGTGCTTGAAAAAACCGGCTATGCCAGGCGACCAGAGCAGGTTTATCTGCAGTGCTTCGATGACAAAACATTGCAATACCTGCACAGTACTGTGAAAACTCGGCTTCCGCTCATCCAGCTTATAGCAGACAATCGCTGGGGCGAAGAAAGCGGCGTAGATTACGACTATTTGATGAGCCCCGAGGGACTGGACCACGTCGCTCAATATGCCACCGGTATAGGGCCCTGGATTATGCAAATATTTCATGGCAAAAACGCCAAAGGCATCGCTCAACTATCCGACCTCGTCGACAACGCCCATGAACGAGGCTTGCTGGTTCACCCCTATACTTTTCGCCAGGACGAACTCCCACCCGGTATTGGTGATTTTTCTGAGCTTTTAGATATATTCATTAATACCGCCAAAGTCGACGGCTTATTTACGGATTTTCCAGACACTGTGCGCTCTTTTTTGCGACAATAATACACTGGATAGCATCCGTCTGGCGGCGCTTTGAATATGGACTATAAAACAACCAGGTCTTATTTATTGAGTCGCCCCGAAGCACGCGAAGATTTTCCGTTTGGCCCAGATGTCACCGTGATGAAAATTGACAGTAAGATGTTTGCCACCTTATCTCACTCCGATGATACGGCTCGCATGAATCTAAAATGCGACCCCGATCAAGCTTTGATGTTGCGTGATATATTTCCCGCTGTACTGCCGGGCTACCATATGAACAAGCGCCACTGGAATACCGTAGTGCTGGACGGCAGTATTGTGCCGGGAGAGATCGAACGCATGATCGATCTCTCCTATACACTGGTGGTAAAAAGCTTACCTAAAGCGCCAAGACAAGCACTGGAAATTCGTCATGGCAAAGAGACACTATACCGCTAGCAATCAATCGACCTCGGGATATATAACGTGACACCCATCGTAAATCGAAGAACAAAAATAGTCGCCACGGTTGGCCCTGGCAGCGATTCTGCCGATATGCTTGCCCGACTTATCAACGCCGGCGTCAACGTTTTTCGGTTAAATTTCAGTCATGGCACCGCTAGCCATCACGCCGAAGTGGCCGCTCGAATTCGTCAACAGGGCGCCATTGCGGGCAAGTACATCGGTATTCTAGCCGATCTACAGGGTCCAAAAATTCGTATTAGTAACTTTCGTAATGGATCCATCGAGCTGGCCAATGGCGACCGCTTTCGCTTAGATTTGAATTTGGCAGATGATGAGGGTGATGTCACCGCCGTAGGTTTGAATTATCCGGCCCTGTGCACGTCGGTCTTTCGCGGCGATACCTTAATACTTGATGATGGCCGGATTCGCCTCCGAGTTGATGATGTGGGCAGCCATGCTGTTGATTGCACAGTACAGGTAGGCGGCCCGCTCGGATCACGCAAAGGTATTAATCGAATGGGTGGCGGTCTGGCAGCTCCCGCTCTAACAGTAAAAGATATCGCCGATATCGACAGCCTGGTAGAAGTTCGTCCCGATTTTGTCGCGGTGTCTTTTGTGCTTAGTGATGAAGACATTTTTCAAACCCGAGAATTATTGGCTCAACACCAATTGGAGCCTGCCATCATCGCTAAGATAGAGCGCGCAGAAGTCGTCGCCGATCAAGCCACACTCGATGGGATTTTAGAAGCTTCCTTTGGCATCATGGTCGCGCGCGGAGACCTGGGCGTGGAGGTGGGAGACGCACAATTAATCGGCATTCAAAAAGATTTAATCTCTCGCGCCAGAAAGATGAACCGCGTTGTCATCACCGCCACGCAAATGATGGAGTCTATGATTAGCAGCCCCATACCCACACGGGCAGAAGTCTTTGATGTAGCCAATGCCGTTCTGGACGGTACCGACGCGGTGATGTTATCCGCTGAGACGGCCGTGGGAAAATACCCGGTGGAAGTCGTCGTCGCTATGTCTGACACTGCTATGGGCGCCGAGCGTCACCCCGTATCATCCAAATCGCAACACCGACTGCAGCGAAAGTTTGCTAACTCACAAGAAACCATCGCCATGTCGGCTATTTACGCGGCCAACCACTATAGCGATGTGAGAGGAATAGCCTGTCTCACAGAATCTGGCACAACGCCGCTATTGATGTCGCGCCTGAGCTCAGGGCTACCTATCTTCGCCCTGAGTCAGCATGCAGAAACGCTGCAAAGGCTGTCCCTGTGCCGTGGTGTCATCCCTCTGTTCTTTGACGCCGACGCCTTCGACCAAGATAGCGTGGAGGCTCGAGCTATAGAGTTCCTGAAGGACGGCGGGTTTGTCAGTAAGGATGACTTCCTTTTACTGACCAAAGGCGCGGTAATGGGCCGCTCCGGGTCAACCAATATTATGAAAATACTACCCGTCGCATGAGCCAATCTGGAGCGCGGGGCGCGAGTGCTAATATCGAGATACGGATGGTGGCGGATGTAGGCGGCACCAATACACGACTTGCCCTGTTTGATCCAAGCAACAACACGTTTCGGCACACTAAAAGTTATATTAATAGAGAGCACGACTCGTTTGCAGCTGTGATTGAGGGGTGGCGAGACACGCTTCCGGAAGCTTTCCCACGCAGTGCCTGTCTGGCGATTGCCGCCGTCCCCCATGACGATCATGTAGCCATGTTAAACATGAGCTGGTCCTTCTCGAAAAAAGAGAGCATGGCAGCGTTTGAGTTCGAAAAAGTCCTATGGCTGAACGATTTTGCTGCCAATGCCCATGCGCTTCCATATCTTGCCGAGCATGATGTAGAACAACTCTATGAGGGCCGCCCCTCCCTCGCCAGCAATGAGAAATTAGCCGTGATGGGCCCAGGCACGGGACTGGGCGGTGCCACAATCGAGATCGCTAAAGCGACCAATCGAACCTGCGCCTGCGAGCCTGGACATATGGGGCTATCGCCGGGCAGTAAGCTTGAGTCGCTGCTGTTCGCCGAATTGCTGAAACAGCATTCTCACCTTTACACCGAGCTTTTACTGTCGGGCCCCGGTCTTTTGCGCCTGTATCAAACTCTAGGGATAATCTTCAATCAAGCATGTCCAGCGGTCAGCCCCGCGCAGGTTTCCCGCGGGGCAATAGATCAAAGTGACAAACTAGCAGTACAGGCCCTCGACATGTTTTGCGCGCTGCTGGGCTCCACATTGGGCGACTTCGCTTTGGCAACAGGCTCGTACGGTGGCGTCTATCTCTGTGGCGGGATAGTGCCGCGAATTTTGTCCAGCCTTAAAGCTAGCGATTTTTACCCACGCTTTTGCCAGAGAGGGGCTATGAGCCACCATATGGAATCGATTCCAATATTTGCCATCACCCACAGCCACCCCGGCTTACTGGGCGCTGCTCACGCCGGCTTGCAGCCAACAGATTAGTTGCGGGTAAACTGAACTGAGACACAAAACCCTCCGACATCATCCTGGGTTTGCCTGGATAGCTTGGCATTGTGGTTATCTACAATACACGAGATTATCGATAAGCCTAGACCCACGCCCATACCGCGACTTCCCGGACGTCGATAAAACCGCCTGCCCAAGTGCTCGAATTCTTCATTTGTAAACGGCTCGCAATCATTGCAAACTTCCAACCGAGCATCCTCCTCACCATCCAAGGTCACTCTCACTATGCTATCGTCACTGGCATAGCGGAAAGCATTTATTAGCAGGTTGCGCAGCAAAATGGCCAGAGCTTCTTCATCGCCGGCAATAACTACATTTTCTCTGTAGTTATATTCCACCTCTAAACCCCGGTCGGCGGCCAGATGTGCGGTCTCGGCTAACATTTCACCCAATAATTTAGTCAACTTCACCGGGCTTAGAACTAGCGTCGAATCGGGGTCCAGACGGGCCAGGGTAAGCAACTGCTCTACCGTATGACTCGCCCGGTCAACCCTGGCTGTTATACGGTCAAATACTAGAGTATCGCCATCTCCCACTCGCTTTTTTTGGCATAGCTGCACTTCGGTTTTAATCGCAGCCAGGGGCGTCAGTAACTCATGCGCCGCGTTGGCGGTAAAGTTCTGCTCACCTTCCAGCGCGTTAGCCAATCGACTCAGTAAGCTGTTTATGGCGCTTACCACCGGCTGTAACTCTAGCGGTACATCTTTTGTGTCCACTGCTTCTAAAGCGCCAGGCTTACGCGTGGATATTTGATCAGCCAACACTTTCAAAGGTAGCAAGCCTCGAGAGATTCCAAAATAGAAGAACACCAACGACAGAGGCAGAATAATAATAAGGGGAAACAGAGCCCGCCCCAAAGTGGCCCACATCTCCCAGCGCGCTGCCTCTAGTTCAATGCCCACTAGGAACCACAGGTCATTAGACTCGTCGTATTTAGAGAGCACCCTCCACCTCCCGCCACTCTCCGGTTCTTGACGGAAAGAAAAACCCTCCACCGTAGGTATAGGAAAACGTGGCGAGTCTTCCATCACCGCAAGCAAATCTTCGCCTAACCAAATATTCATTCCCGGAGACAAATGCTTTTCCACCGCCCCCTCGATCACCATAGGATACAGGGCGCGCTGTGCTGGTGTGTGGCGAAACCAGGGCTCATAGACGGGTAGGCCTTCATCTACTTGCCTGACAAATATTTGGGTAATGTAATTCACTAAATCTGAGTATTGATGGAGCTGGCGGTCCACCTGGTCAAGCATCACTCTGGTTGCATAGGCACCAGTTACCAACGCCGACGTCACCCAGGCAAACAAGGTCAATGCCAATAGAATCCATATCAAACGTCGCTTGAGCGAGCTCATCGGGAGACGCGATATCCCACATTGCGCATGGTTTCAATCTTTTCGGCACCAAACAACTTCCGCAGTCTAGACACATAAACCTCTACCGTATTGGATCCAATTTCTTCACCCCAGCTGTAGATACCCTCCTCCAAGCGAGCCTTTGATACAAAGCGACCGACATTGCGCAGCAATATCTCCAGAATGGCAAACTCTCTCGCTGTGAGATCAAGGTCTTGACCGTCAAATTGAACCGTTCTGTCCGACGGATTTAGGGCGATGCCCGATCCCAGCAGTTGCGGCTCTTTTTGCTCGCCCTTGCGGCGCAGCAAGGTACGAACACGTGCAAATAGCTCGTCCATCTCGAAGGGCTTGGTAAGATAATCGTCACCGCCCGAATCCAAACCCTCTACTTTGTCAGACACAGTATTGCGCGCCGTTAGCAGTAACACGGGTAAGCGGTGCTTATCTACGCGTAATTGGCGTAAGATCTGCAGGCCTGGAATGCCTGGAAGACCCAAATCCAGAACCAGCAAGTCATAGGGAGTGGCAGACAAGCTTGCCCTCACCAACTCACCAGAGCGCAACCAGTCAACCGCGTAACGCTCTAGTGTCAATGCCCCCTCTAGAGATTCGCCCAACTGAAGATCGTCCTCGACCAGTAGTACTCGCAATATACACCCCGCAACTTGACTCTCTAGGTTATACCCTGCGCCATCAATGTGAAATACACCCGCGATAGCAAAAAAGAGCCAGTCAAGATAAAAGTGTACATTTTCCCATTTATAGACAATGTTCTCGCAAATAGGTGTAATATTTCAGGTGCTGAATTTTCAGCAGAGTTTTATGCACGCGGTCGAAGTTCCCTCAAGTTCCTCGGTACGTAAACCATAAATAATAATGAACATCTGGCACCCACTTGGGCGCCTAAAGCAATACAGGTAAAAATTATGTCTACAATTACTGGCACGGTAAAATGGTTTAACGAGAGCAAGGGTTTTGGCTTTATAGAGCGCGAAGGCGGCCCTGATGTGTTTGTACACTTCAGTGCTATCAAAGGCGACGGCTTCAAAACATTGGCCGACGGCCAAAAAGTTGAGTTCACTGTCTCCGATGGCCAGAAAGGCCCGCAAGCTGACGACGTAGTGCCTTTATAGGCATCGCTTGCTAGAACAGTTTCTGTTCTTCAAACGAAAAAAAAGGAGCACCTGGTGCTCCTTTTTTTCGTTCGCTATTGCCTAAATGTCATCTCTAAGCTTCTTCTGACGCGATAGCTCGTTCTCCAAGTACTTCAACCATTGCGTTGCATACTTTTCAGAGCGGTCGTCTTTAGCTGCCGCTACAAAAGCTTTGCGAGCGTTGCTGTACTGCTTATCGTTGAAATACGCCATTCCCAGCACTAATCTTGCCGTATCAGGCCGTTTTACGCCACCGCGCTTAAGGCCTTTATTAATAGATGAAATGGCTTTTTTGAACTGATCTCCATCCAAATAGACGTTGCCCAATCTTGCGTAAAGCTCGCCTGCATCAGATTTTGCCGACGCGAGCTCCATGGCGGGTATGGCTTTCTCAATTTCTTGAGCTTGGCGCCAGGAGTTCCCCAAAATTTCATAGTTTTTAGACTTGGGGTCTATAGACTCATCTTTAAGGCCTTTATCCATCACTTTGGCCGCCTTATAAGGCACCTCGGCATTAAGATAGAGGTAGGCCATGGTGATTTGCTCTTGGCTTTTGTCCAACATATTTTGTACGTATGCAGTGTCCATTGCCGAAAGTTGTTTAGCTTCTTTTTTCTGCTCGCCATACATGTGAGACAGCTGAACCCAGTATTGTTTCTTGGGGAAATAAACCAGCATCTCTTCTAAGATAGTCACCGTACTGTTGGTGTCGCCCTTATCAAAGTAGAGAAAACGAGCGAGGTTATACCACTGCTCTTTGGGGATTTTATCCTTGGCCTTATACATATCGATCGCTTTTTCGACATTAAAAAGCGCGTTGTCATAATCTTTAAGTTGATAATAACCCTGAGCCAGCAGCACGTATGCATTCGCTGGCGGAGTCTCGGTCGCATCGAACCAATCCAGTAACGCAGCTACGCCCTTTTTCCAATCTTCTTGCACAAAGTACAACTGCGCAATGGTGTACTTAGTGCTTATTTCCATACCCAGCGGTATATCGGGTTGCGCCACCACATTCTCATAGGCCTTTAGCGCATTCTTGTAATCTTCAGCGGAGTAATAAACGAAGGCATACAAATTATATACATTGGCCAATTCATAGCTGTTTAAGGCTTTCTTACCACCGGCATCGAGCATCCCATCCAGTACTTTTCTGGCGGTTTTCCAATCTTTGTCCTCCGCAGCCAATTGCGCTTCGGCCAGCTTTTCATAGACCTTATTACGCAGCGCGGGTGTGCGTCTGGTTGCCTCCGGCTTCTTTTTAGCCTCTTTCTGCGCAACAGCAGAAGAAAATGCAGTCATGCCTAAATCGGTTTGGACTTGTGTTACAACAAGCTGAGCCGCTACGACAGGTAAGGCCAGAAAAGTGGCGCGAATCCAGGTTCGAGATTTTAACAACGTCATCGCAATAACCACCTAGTTTTCCAACTCATAGGTAAACTTGTTTCTAACACCCGCAACTTCAATGGGCTCACCATCTACCACGCGTGGCTTGTATTTGAACTTAGTAGAGGCTTTAACCGACGCTCGATCAAAGACACCTGCTGGTGAACAGTCAACCGCAACGGGGTCCCGTATTGAGCCGGTCTTAGTCACAGTGTACTCAACAATGCAGTAACCTGAAGTGCCGCGAGTTTGAGCGCGTCGCGGGTAAATAGGCGCCACTTTTACAATAGGCAGATACTCACCGTCTCCGGACGACATACCGCTGGAGGCAATCTCAACATTGATGGTGGCGGTCGGCGCAGCGTTCGCAATATCAACATCCATATCGAGGTTTATCGAAGCCATTTCTAACTCCGGGGGTGGCTCTTCCGGCTCTTCAACCTTATCCGGCTTCTTGCTAGTGATATCCAGTTTTATTTCTTCATCCGGCTGAACCAGCTCAGCAATCTTGCTATTAGAGACTTCCGGGTTTTCAAAGTCGCGATCAATCAAACTGTGCATAATTAGAAACAATCCCACTACAACAGGAACGGCGACTACTATTGCAAAAATCATTCTCAGTGAACTATTCATCGCGCTTACCCCGCATCAGTCGTGGAGGCGCAAAGCGGCGCATCCATCAGGGGTTTAAGGGCAGCAAGTAATTGGCTAAGCACTGAAGTTGGTGCAGCAACATCCGCCTGAATCACGAAATTTGCTTTCGGCGCCTCCTTTTTGGCCGCTTCGGCCAGTCGGAAGGCACGCCCCATAGGGACCTGTTTCTTATCGTAGTAGATGTCACCCACCGCTGTCACAGCAAAAATGATAGTGCCTCGCTCGCAGGGGTTGGTAGTGAGGGCCACTGCCCTGTCAATATCAATCCCTGGCTCCTTCACAAAAGATGAAGTCACAATAAAGAAGATAAGCATGATGAACACGACATCCAGCATCGGAGTCAGGTCAATTTCACCTTCGCCATCGCCGCCCGTCGTTCGTCCTTTTGCTGTCATACCACGCCTGCTCACTTCTCTTCCTCCGCTGGCCAATTCACCTGTTTGACACCCGCTTCACGGGCCGCGTCGGCAACCTCGAGCAGGACTCCGGCACTCGCACCAGACTCCGTCTTAACACTAAATCCCTGTTCCGGATCAGATGCCAGCAGGCGGGCGATGTTAGCCCTCGCTGCACGAATATCAATCCGTCGGTTTTCCATCCAAATCTGATCATCCCCGGTTATGGTCACAGCGATACTGGTAGCGTCTGGATCAGGAGGATTGTTGTTCGCTTCAGGTCGGTTGACTTCGATACCGGCCTCCTTAAGAAAGGAGGCAACCACAATAAAGAAGATCAGCATAATAAACACCACGTCTAGCATGGGCGTCAGATCGATCTGCGCCTCATCGGCATCTGCTTCTCGGTTTCTTTTGCGCATTAAACTGGCTCTATCAGTGGTCTGTGGTCAGGTTATCCTGCAGGAATGAACTTTCCCGCTGGGCAATCTGAGTGACATAAGTGTTGGCAAAAACACCTGAGAGGGCGGCGACCATGCCGGCCATGGTTGGAATCGTGGCCATCTGTACACCGCCGGCCATGGATTTTGCATCGCCACCGCCCGTTACCGCCATGATGTTAAATACCTCGATCATCCCGGTTACCGTACCCAGGAGCCCCAATAACGGGCACAAAGCGACCATCGTCTTAATTTCAGGCAAATAGCGGTTAATTTCCATACGTGATTTGGATATCAACATTCCACGTATCTGGTGCGCTTCCCAAGATTTTCGTTCGGAGCGACCCTCCCAATTGGAAATTACAGCAGCAACATTAGCTTTCCAACTAAACTTGAGATACCACACCCGCTCGAAAATCAGCATCCACATAACAAGCAAGAGGGCGGCAATTAGCCACAGGACGTTACCACCCATGTTCATAAAGCCAAGCAGAGTCTCGATCAAGTCGCCCATATCAAGACCTCAGGTTGGCTTCGGTATGCTCTGCAATCATGCCAGTGGTCTGCTCGTCGAGTATGTGAATAACCCGTTGCGCACGACCGTTAACAACGGTGTGCAGCAGCACTGTCGGGATTGCCACCAGAAGACCCAGAACGGTAGTAATCAATGCGCCGGAAATACCACCAGCCATTGCCTTGGGATCACCCGCACCAAAGATGGTGATGGCCTGGAATGTAATAATCATACCGGTGACCGTACCCAGCAGACCCATCAACGGAGCGACCGCAGCAATGATCTTCAACAGTGTGAGACCACTCTCCAGTTTCGGAGTTTCCTTCAATACGCCCTCTGATAACTTGAGTTCGAGTGTCTCGGTATCCATCGATGGATTGTCTTCGTGAATCTTCAGGACACGACCCAGAGGGTTATTGTCATTGGCCTTATCGCTCTTCAACTGCTTTGTGACCTTGCTGCTCACCATACCGAGCACAATCATTCGGTAGATTGCCAGTAGGAAGGCGAAAATACCTACCGCGGTGATTGCGTAGCCAACATAGCCACCTTGATGCCAGCGCTCTTCGAGGTTAGGCGTGTCAATAATAGCCGCCAGGAAGGAGCCGCCTGTAGGACCCGTGGGATCTATACCAAAGCTCTGTATACCGCTGGTAGCTGCAGCTAAGTTACCCGCCCAGCCGTTGTAAGGGCCACTCGGCTGTCGAGGAAGTTCACTCAGGCTGCCGTTATTGTAAGTGAGGTAGTTACCGTCTGTGTCGACCATATTGAACGCACCAATTCGGATGACTTCACGCTCGGCTCGCTCACCAGCAGGTGACGCAACCTCGGCAGAGAATCGGGTAATCACACCGGTCTCGCGAATTTCACGCAGCAACTCAAACCAGACTCGCTCGATTTCTTCGATGCTGGGCAGAGAATCGGAATTAGTCATTTTGGAAATGAACTCTTGCAGGAATACCTCGCGACCCGGGTATTGGGCAGATGCGAGAGAGACCTCAACGTTCGAAGCCAAATCGCCTGAGGCAGAAGTCAGGTGACCAAACAGTTCTGTCAGGGTACCGAGTCTCTCCTTCAGTTGCTTTTGCTTGTCCGCTATTAGCAAATCATTTTCTTCAAACGTTTTTTCCAGCTGCGCAC
>JBLHSI010000085.1:0-11617 GCA_047626655.1 Halioglobus sp. | reverse complement strand
CAAATCTCATGACCCGTGCGGGCCAGAAAATCACTCTTGGCATAGACTTTACAAAGGACTTATCGTGCGACGATGAAAAAATATAAGCATACCGGCCAGCAGCAATTGTAATCCACCGTAGAGCAATACGGTAAACAACACCATATCGCCAACCTCGTTGGAACCGCCCACAACGATGGGGAACATAGATGCCTTGATAAGGACGCCCAGATTAGTGTTGCGCACTGTAGCTTCCATTTCAATCGCTATACAATCGGGTTTTTCCAAGCGAAAGAGCATGGGTACTAAACGCCCAACCACCATCAAGAGCAACACGAGCAGCGTGACGATCGCAATATTTTCGTTACCAAAGGCTTCAACATCCAAACGCCCAGCGCTTGAAGAACCGACAATAATCAGCACAATAACAAACAGACTGCTTCGAATGCTCCATTTAGACACAGTGATGGCGGCAATAGGATATTTGCCTAAATACACCATCCCGAGCGCAAGCGGCAACAGCAAAATCAGGGCTATATCTTTGATAATTTGACCGGCAGGCATGGCAAAACCGACCGGTAAGTATTCAGCGATAAGCAGCGACAAAATAAGCGGCGTGGTGAACAAGCATGCCAATGTTGTAATGCCCGTTATCGAGATAGACAGCGGACTATTGCCCCGCGCCATGAAGGTAAAAATATTCGAGGTAGTACCGCCAGGTATTGCAGCTATTAGGGCTATACCAACCGCCACGCCGCCGGCAACACCCACTCCATGAATGACGGTAAAAGCCACCAAGGGCACGAGTATTAGCTGAATCATTATGCCGATGGTAACGGCTTTGGGCTCGCGCATAACATCTTTAAAATCGCTGGTAGTCAGCGTTGCGCCCATACCGAACATGGCGAGCGCCAATTGCGCACTCGCGAGCCAGTATTCGTATTCAATGTAAAAGTCGCCCAAAGAAGTCTCTCGGTGAGATTTGTTGCGAGTTAAGTTTAGAAAGCCGCCCGGTAAATAGACAGTGCGTCTTCGTAGGCTACTTCACGAGGGTTATTGATCAGCAAACGCTGTTGCAACATGGCATCTGCGGCCAACATTTCCAAGTCGTGCTCGGCGACATGCGCAGCACTTAACGTTGCCGGTAGTTGCACGTCCTTAATCATTTGCACCAATGCCTCTATTAGCGCAGCGGTTTTACTCTCATCACTTTCGCCCCGCAAAGGCCGGTCCACAACAATATCGGCAAGCTCACCGTAGAGCACCGAAGCTTCCTCGGCGTTGTAGCTAAGCACAGCGGGCAGCACCAAAGAATTACTTAAGCCGTGAGGAATGTGGTAGTGCCCTCCCAACGGATAAGCCAGAGCATGCACAGCGGCCACCGGGGCATTGGCGAAGGCCTGCCCCGCCAACATCGCGCCTAACAACATATTGCCCCGCGCGACTTTATTAGAACCATCGCTAACGGCTGCTCTTACATTGGCCGACAGCAGCGCCAATGCCTGACGCGCCAAGTTATCCGATAGTGGGTTTTTCTTGTGCTTTGAGGTGTAAGCCTCAATGGCGTGAACCATTGCATCAATACCCGTCATCGCAGTTATCGCTGGCGGCAAACCCAGGGTTAAATCCGCATCGAGCACTGCAAAGTCGGGCAGCAAGCTGGCACTGGACACCCCTGCCTTGGTGGTTTCTCCCGTTGTAACAATCGCAACCGGTGTCACTTCCGATCCAGTGCCGGCAGTTGTGGGAACCAAAATCAGCGGCAAACGCCCTCCTCTAACTTGGTCTACACCATACAACTGATCCA
Organism: Halioglobus sp.; assembly: GCA_047626655.1. GTDB lineage: Bacteria > Pseudomonadota > Gammaproteobacteria > Pseudomonadales > Halieaceae > JBALVT01. The sequence goes on along the minus strand of JBLHSI010000085.1, from coordinate 9,831 downwards.
GAGTCTGATCTCCGCCCAGCAACACCGCTACAACTTTCGCAACATCCATGGAGCTGCCGCCACCCACCGCTATTACGCCATCAACGTCGTGCTCTTGCGCTAATGCCACGGCGTCGAAGACAGTCTGCTCGGGCGGGTCCTCGCGCACCTGATCAAACATCACCGGGGCCAAACCGGCTTGCGCCAGCGCGGTTCGAACAGGCTCAATTAAACCAATCGAAACCAACCCGGGGTCGGTTACCAATAGCGGTTTCTTGAGTCCCAGAACTGCACACTGCTCAGACAGTTTAAGGGCACTACCGTCGCCAAATATGATTCGGGCAACGGTATTAAAAGCAAAGCTGTTCACGATGAGTTCTACCTCAGAAGTTTAATATAACCTTGCCACGCGCCCGACGTTCGGTCAGGCAATTAAAGGCCTCTTCATATTGATCGATAGAGAAGCTGTCTGTCACTACCGGGTTCAGTTTACCGGCGGCAAATAGCGCCCACAGCTCTTCAATGTTCTTCAAATGTTCCTGTGGTTCTTCGCCGCAGAAGCGCCCCCAGAATACGCCAACAATAGAACAGCCTTTGAGCAGCGCTAAATTGAGCGGTATTTTGGGAATCGGACCACTGGCAAAGCCAATCACCAAGTAGCGGCCGTTCCACGCCATACCGCGAATAGCAGGTTCGGCGTAGTCGCCGCCGACCGGATCGTAGACCACATCGACGCCTTTGCCGCCGGTGAGTTCTTTCACCGCATCTTTTAGCGACACTTCGTTGTAGTTGATGACCTCATCGGCGCCTAGAGATTTACACAGCTCGAGTTTCTCAGCGGTACTGGCCGCGGCGATAACACGCGCGCCCATCATCTTGCCCAGTTCTATGGCTGTAGTGCCCACACCACCGGCCGCACCCAACACCAAAAGAGTTTCTCCTGGCTGTATATTGGCGCGCTGTTTCAAAGCGTAGTAAGAGGTGAAGTAAGTAATGCTGATACCCGCTGCTTGCTCATAGCTTAAGCCTTTGGGCATGGGAAATACGGCGTGTTCATTGGCGGCAATTTTTTCGCAAAACGCGCCGGAAGCACCCATCGACAAAACGTCATCACCTACTTTAAAGCGCGTTACGGCACCGCCAACTGCGGTCACAATACCGGAACACTCGCCGCCGGGAATAAAGGGCATGTCTGGCTGAATCTGGTATTTTCCCTGAATGATGAGAACATCGGGGAAATTTAGCCCCGCTGCTTTCACTTCGATCATCACATCGTTGTCACCCACTTCGGGCTCGGGCCAATCGTTAACCAACTTGAGTTTGTCGGCCATTCCGTGCTCTACACATGTTACTGCTTTCATTTTTTTCCCCATTAGCAATACGGCGCCCACAGGCGCCGTATTTTACGTCACAAACGACGTATTATTTAACTTCGACTAGGCGACTTCAAACAGTCCAGCCGCGCCCATGCCGCCACCAACACACATGGTAACAACAACGTATTTAACGCCGCGACGCTTGCCTTCAATTAGCGCGTGGCCAATCATTCTCGACCCGCTCATGCCGTAGGGGTGACCTACGGAAATGGCACCGCCGTTAACGTTGAGCTTGTCGTTATCAATTCCCAGCTTATCGCGACAGTATATGACCTGTACCGCAAACGCTTCGTTAAGTTCCCACAGGCCAATATCATCAACACTCAGGCCATGAGCTTTAAGCAGCTTAGGCACAGCAAAAACAGGACCAATACCCATTTCATCGGGATCACAACCGGCGACGGCTATGCCGCGATAAATACCAAGAGGCTCTAAACCTTCTCGCTCTGCCACTTTGGAATCCATGACTACTTGCGCAGATGAACCATCAGACAACTGTGATGCGTTGCCCGCAGTAATGGTGCCGCCTTCAATAACGGTCTTAAGGCCGGCCAGTGCTTCAGGTGTAGTGGCACGTAGACCTTCATCACGGCTAACCGTGGCTTCAGCTTCAGAAGCTTCGCCAGTTTCTTTGTTCCAGATAGTGCGCTTGCATGTCACGGGCACTAGTTCATCGTCGAACTTTCCAGCGTCATAAGCTGCCGCAGTGCGCGCCTGTGACTGAGCGCCGTATTCGTCCATTGCCTCGCGAGAAACATTGTAACGATCTGCCACTACTTCGGCCGTCTGTAGCATGGGCATAAAGATATTCGGCTCAATAGCCATCAGTTCTTCATCCACCATGCGGTGCAGGTTCATGTGCTCATTCTGAACCAGAGATATAGATTCGAGACCGCCACCGACTACTACGTCCATGCCGTCATACATCACTTGCTTGGCGGCGGTTGCAACAGCCATCAAACCTGAAGAACACTGTCTGTCCAGTGTCATACCCGATACGGTTACGGGTAAACCAGCACGCAGAGCAATCTGACGAGCGATATTGCTGCCCTGAGCACCTTGCTGCAATGCACTGCCCATAATGACATCTTCGATACGTGAGGGGTCGATACCGGCGCGTCTAACCGCCTCTTCTACCGATGCTGCACCCAAAGTGGCACTGCCCAGGTTGTTGTAGCCGCCGCGATAAGCCTTGCCTATAGGCGTTCTAGCTGTTGAAACGATCACTGCTTCTTTCATAATATATTCCTCAATTAATCCAGTTTGATGCCAAGCCCTTCAGCGGCTTTGCCCAACATTTTAAAGGTTTGCTCGAAGCCCGCATTTAGGACTTTCTCGCCTTCGGGAGAAGATATTTGCTCCCAGTTGGCAGCGATGCCTTCGGGAGTTTGATCTTCAGGCTTGAGCCACATGCCGTCGGTTTCAACAATCTTGGCAACGGCGAAAGAGCCAGCGCCGGCGCCCAATATAGTGCGCGTGGGAGCCTCTTCACTCACCAAAAACAAGACCGCAGGTGTGACAGTTTCAGGTGTCAACAAGTCGAAGGCCTTCTCGGGAATAAGCCCCTCTGTCATACGAGTTCCCGCTGTGGGAGCCAGAGCGTTGATATTGATATTGTACTTGGCACCCTCTTGCGCCAAGGTGTTCATCAAGCCGATCACACCCATCTTGGCAGAACCGTAGTTAGCCTGACCAAAGTTACCATACAGTCCGCTAGAAGACGTGGTGACAACGACTCGACCATAGGCCTGCTCGCGCATGACATTCCAGCAGGCTTTAGTGCAGTTGACTGTGCCCATCAAATGAACATCTACCACCAGCTTAAAGTCTTCCAAGGAGCCCTTAGCGAAGCTCTTGTCGCGCAAAATTCCCGCGTTGTTCACCAGAATATCAATCCGGCCCCACTGGTCCATAGTTTGCTTAACCATCGCCTCAACTTCGTCATACTTGGCAACGTTTGCGCCATTGGCAATCGCCTCACCGCCCAACGCCTCAATTTCGGCTACAACACCTTGAGCCGCTTCACTGGAGCCGCCTGTACCGTCTTTGGAACCGCCCAAGTCATTAATTACCACTTTGGCACCGCGCTTGGCCAACTCGATCGCGTGGCTGCGACCTAAACCCTGGCCTGCGCCAGTCACAATGGCAACTTTACCGTCATAGCGAATAGTCATTTTTCTAGTTCCTTAATCAGTTAATGTTAGGCGTGCAAGAGGCTGGCTAAATTGCTTACGCCACCATCACCATGGATAACCACTCGGCGACCAATGCGGGAGTTTCTTCGCCTTCGATTTCTACCGAAATACCCTGTTTAATGAGGAATCGGTTGTCGTCTTTTTGGACAACACTCTGGATATCAACATGAGCTCGAATGCGCTTACCAGAACGAACTGGTGCCAAAAAGCGTACTTTATCGAAGCCGTAGTTAACACCCATCACTATGTTCTCGGGCATAACGGCATTCGATTCACACATTTTGACGAGCATAGACAGAGTCAGAAAGCCGTGTGCGATAGTGCCTCCAAACGGTGTCTGGGCAGCTTTTTCCTCGTCTAGATGAATAAACTGGTGATCTTCGGTGCAATCAGCGAACGTATTGATACGTTCTTGGGGCATTTCTACCCAGGGGCCAGGCTCAAATTTTGTGCCTACCTGATTAACCATTTCTTCTTTTGGGACGACGGTTATAGCCATAGTGCAGTGCCTCCTGTGGCAATTAAATAGAAACTCAGCCCACCTGAGTAGGCCAACAAAAAACGCATTTGAACATACAGTATGTATTTGATACGTTCAAGTATTTTTTAGGCGCAGAGGCCGGTGTGACTAGAAATTATAGTCCAATCTTAAACCGTAAATCCGCGGCTGAGTCAGCTCGGCGGTGGCATTGTGAGTTACCGTGCTGGGCCGAGCGCGCAGCACAACTGACCGCTCGTCGGATATATTTTTGACGTAGGCTGCCAATTGCCACTGACCCTCTGTTGGGGCGATACTGAGACGCGCATCCCACCGATCCCAGCTCCCGACAAGGTCGTAGTCATCGCGATTGAAGGCACTCATGTATTGGTCACCGGTGTACAGATAACTACTGGACGCAGTCCAGTAGAGAGCCTGCCACTGCCAATTATAAGCCGCAGTAATAGATAGCTTGTGTTCCGGAGTTAAAGGAAGAGTATTGCCCTTAAGGTTCAAATCATCCTGGCACAAAGAGTCCTGGCCACGACCCTCGGCCAAAGGTCCCAAAGCACAGGCGTTAGCGTCCTTAGATAAGAAGTCTTTGTACTCAGTTTGGTTGTAGGAGTAGGTACCGCTAAGCACAATATGCTCGCCCAGTAGAGCCATCGACTCCAACTCGATACCCCAAGCGGTAGCCTCTTCGGCATTTTCAAAAGTATTGAGTCCAATGCCTTCGACTACATCCTGTTTGAGTACCTGTAAGTCCTTGTAATCGTAGTAGTAGGCAACAGCACTCACGTTCAACCGTTTTTCCAACAAGCTACCTTTGTAACCTACTTCAAGAGACAGTAAATCCTCTGGATCGACGATATCTACGTCGGTAGAACTGGTCGGTTTTTGAAAGTTGAAACCACCCGACCGATAGCCGGTCGCCAAAAACCCGTACAGGAAGTGATTGTCATTAAGTATGTGATCGACACCGAGACGCCAGGTCACTTGGCTCCAGTCGTCTTGCTCACTGCGAAATACGGTTGGGTCTTCGGTGTCGCCAACATATTGTACAAAGGTATTGTCGCCACCTTCTTTATCATCTTCAGAATAGCGCAAGCCGAGGGTGAATACCGTATTGTCGGTCCAATCCCAGTTCACCTGGCCATAGACGGCGTAGGAGCGCGTTACTAAATCTGCCTGCCCCCGAAAGAGCAAATTGTCTTCACTGACGGGCGCGTTAAGGATACCGCCAAAAAAACCGTAAACCGCCATTACGTCGTCATTGCGTTCCTGAAAGGACACCAATTGATCTTCTTGGCTGCGGTAGTAATACAATCCAGAAATAAAATTGAGAGGGCCGTCAAAGTCAGAGATAAACTGTAGTTCGTGGGAAAAATAACTCACTTCCTGATCAACGGTGTAAATCATGTCTGAAGGCGTCAACGTATAGCCTGTTAGAGCGGAAACTGGCGTACCCAAGAAAAGCAACTTGGACCAATCTAACCCCGAATTTTCGGCTGCTGTGCCGTCGGCATCACTAGCATATGCATAGTCATAACGAGAATAGCCCCCGGTATATTTGACCGAATAATTGTCACCGCTATATTCACTAGAGAGCGCAATAAAAGTACTTTTGGTTATCTCATACGGGTCGAAATCTAGGGATATAGTGTTTTCATCGCGCACTGCCGGGTTTTCATGATTGAGTCCCTGGCGCATACTGGCAAAATTCTGTTTGGGAAACATACCGGGTAAATTCAGCGGCTCTCCGGTATCGACATCGGAAATCTGCTGCACATATTCCCGGTCAAACGGCTCCAGAATATAGGGATTGTCGGGGCGAAAATCGGTTTTTACCGTCACCACCTTTAAAGTCGTAACCCAATCGTCTGTGGCGGCATATTGCAGGCCTATTGTGCCGTATCTGGCATCTTCCTGCTCGAGGTCAGAACCGGTGTAAATATTTTCCTGAAAACCATCTCGTTTAATACTCGACAAACCCAGCAGCAGCGATAGTTTCTGGGTAACGGGACCGCTGGCCAAGCCCTGAACGGTCACTGCATCGTAATTGCCCACTTCGGCTATAATTTCGCCGCCCCACTCGTCGCGCGGTTGTTTGCTCACGAGTTTGATAGCTCCCCCAATAGAGTTTCTACCATAAAGCGTACCCTGCGGACCTCGCAGCACTTCTATACGTTCTATATCGAAAAAATTACCGAAGCGGAACACACCATTTTCTGTGTTGTAGACGCCATCCCAGTAGACACCAACGCCGGGGTCTGACCCCAGCGCATTGTTCGGCCGGCCTACGCCGCGGATACTAATCTTATTATTGGTCATAGATAAAGAGGGGGTATGGACGACTAGGTCCAGCGCGCCCTGAATGGACAATTCTTCCAATGAATTGGAGTCAAATGCACTCAGTGCAGCCGCCGTTTGCATCAGCGCCGACTCGCGCTTATTGGCGGTGACAATAATCTCCTCCAGCTCCAAACCCTGCGCGCTTGCGGCCAGCGAGAACGCGGCTGAAACTGAACCAGCCGCGCCTAGCAGGGAATTGGAAAGTCGTTGGAGTTTACCCATCGCGGAACGTCGCACTGACGTCGGTTTGACCAGAATACTTCCTTAACTCATTGCGACCCACAACCATGCGATGCACCGCATCTGGCCCGTCCGCCAAGCGCAACGTACGCTGCCCCATGTACATTCCCGCAAGCGGCGTATCCTGAGAAATACCCAAGGCGCCAAACATTTGAATCGCCTCGTCAATAATGCGAATTGTATTGAGGGGAACTGCTGTCTTAATCATGGAAATCCAAATACGCGCTTCTTTGGCATCGACATGGTCCATCATCCAGGCGGTTTTCAGCGTCAGCAGTCGGCCCATTTCAATATCCATTCTCGCATTGGCAATGATATCGATGTTACCACCCAATTTGGCTAAAGGCTTGCCAAATGCGGTTCTTGAAAGCGCCCGCTCGCACATCAACTGCAACGCTTTTTCTGCCGAGCCCAGTGCTCGCATACAGTGGTGGATACGGCCTGGGCCGAGGCGACCCTGAGAGATTTCAAAGCCGCGTCCAGCGCCCAATAGAATATTCTCTTTAGGCACACGCACGTTGGTGTAGCGCTGGTGCATATGTCCGTGTGGGGCATCATCCATCGAAAATACGTTCATAGGCCGAATATTTTCAACCCCCGGGGTGTCCATGGGGACAAGAATTTGTGACTGCTGCACGTGCTTAGCCGCATCGGGATCTGTTTTGACCATCACGATCATAATCTTGCAGCGCGGATCGCCCGCTCCGGAGATATAATGCTTCTCTCCATTAATCACCCACTCATCGCCCTCTAGCACAGCGCTAGTCCTAACATTAGTCGCATCTGAAGAGGCAACGTCTGGCTCAGTCATAGCAAAAGCAGAGCGAATGTCGCCATTCATAAGAGGCTCAAGCCACTGCTTTTTCTGCGCTTCGGTGCCATATTTGTGCAGTACTTCCATGTTACCGGTGTCTGGCGCGGCGCAGTTGAATATCTCGGCAGCGATATGGGACTTGCCCATTTCCTCGGCCAAATGCGCATATTCGACGGTATTGAGACCTGAACCACTGTCTCCGTCGGTGAGGAAAAAGTTCCACAGGCCTTTTGCTTTAGCCTTTGCCTTTAATCCTTCGCGAATTTCTGTTTGACGATCGGTGTACTGCCAGCGATCACCCACGTCAATCTCGTCCATGTACTCATGCTCCACTGGCAGAATTTCCTGCTCAATAAAACGTCTTACTTCATCCAATAATGGTCGAACATTGTCACTAACACCCAAATCCATTCTTAATCTCCTCGTGTGAATTGCATTAATCTCTGTTGTTAAGCACTAGCCGCCAGTTGCTCGGTATACACAGCCTTCAGCTCGCGCTTGAATATTTTTCCGGTGGCGATGCGCGGCAGCTGCTCATCCCTAAACCATACGTGAGCGGGTATTTTGAAACCCGCTAGATGCTCTGCCAAAAACTCATTGAGTTGGGCGGCATCCAAGCTTACACCATCGCGCAATACGACTGCCGCAGCAACGACTTCACCCAAACGCTCATCGGGTAAACCAAATACCGCCGCCTCAGCCACCATGGGATGGGAGTAAATCGCTGCTTCAACCTCTATACAGCTAATGTTCTCGCCACCGCGGATAATAATTTCCTTGATGCGATCGACGATATAAAGAAAACCCTCATCATCAAGATAACCCACATCGCCGGTATGAAACCACCCCGCTACAAACGCCTCGGCGGTCGCTTCGGGCTTATTCCAATACCCTAAACCGTTGGCCGGCGAATGAATACACACTTCGCCTCGTTCACCGGTGGCAAGAACGGCTCCCTTGTCGTCAATGATTCTAAACTCAGTGACAGCGGGAACAGCTCTGCCAGTGCTGTTGGGGTTTGCAATGTAAAACGCTCCACTGTTAACGGCGCCCAACGCATTGGTCTCGGTTAAGCCATAGCCCGTGCCGGGTGTCGATTTTTTAAACGTCTTGGCAATTTTGGCCACCTGATTCGGTGGCCTGGCAGCGCCACCGGAAAACACATCAACCAAAGATGATATATCTCGCGTAGAATCTACTGCAGCTGCCTGTAACTCGGCCGACATGGTTGGCACGCCGGTAAACCAGGTAATGCGTTCTTGTTCAATTAAGCGTAGTGCTTCCTCAGCATCCCATCTGTGCATAATCACTAGCTTGCGGCCCACAATCATTGACAGCAGGAAAGCGGAATGGCTGCCGGTGCAGTGAAATAAAGGAACGTTGAGCAATCCTGCCGCTGGGAAGCTTTTTTGGTCTTCGGACGGCGCCGGCTCAACACTCTTGGAAGCCGTGCCCATCAACATCCAACTGAACAAGGCGGATAAAATACCTCTATGCGAGGACAGCGCCCCTTTGGGGTGGCCTGTTGTGCCCGAGGTATACATGATCGTGGCGTAGTCATCGGGGGCCACCTCAACCTCTGGCAGACTCGCTCTCTGGTATTCTTCTAGCAGCGGCATAAAGGGCGTATGCGGTACTTCCAAAGCCTCACAATCGTCTACCGAAACAATCTCTAATCCGCGTTGTGCGGCAAACGGTGCCAAACGAACTGCGCGGGCGTAATCGGCCACAACGACCTTGGCGCCGCTGTCTTCAAAGCCATATCCCAACTCCTCGGTCGTCCACCAGCTATTCATAGGCACCGCCACCGCGCCAATCGAGGTAATACCGATGAAGGCCATCATCCACTGGGGATTGTTGCGCGACAAAATGGCAACTCGATCGCCTTTTTTGATCCCGTAGCGATCGCTTAACGCTGCGGCAAATTCTATGCCGTGCTGCAAACCTTGTGCGAAGGTGTAGCGCTCGTCGTTATAGACCGCGAACTCTTTTTCAGCGTGCATCAGCATAAACTGATAATAGGCATTCAGATTCTGTGGCAGCCCGGCGTAGTTGCGATAACTGTAGCCGTTAATGTCAACGTCGTTAAGTTCGAACATTTGTCCCGGGGACGTCAATTGGGCAACGGCTTGTTCTAGTTTTTCCAGAGCGGGATTCATACGTAATGTCTAACCTGTCTATTGTTATTTACTATCACAACCGCGTTTGTCCTGTTCAGTGTTGCTTACAGCGCTAAAAGCCGCTGAGCAACGCGAAACGATCCAAGTGATAGTTGTAGTCCCCAAACGTGTGTTGTGCAACCCTAGCGCGCTTAATAAAAAAACCAATCTCGTGCTCATCGGTCATTCCTATGCCACCGTGCATCTGTATACCTTCATTGGTGGCGCGTTGCGCGAC
>JBLHSI010000084.1:0-11626 GCA_047626655.1 Halioglobus sp. | reverse complement strand
TGGGCATGGTGAATATCCCTATTATCTATAAGTCGGTAGACTGGTGGTACAGCCTGCATCAGCCTGCTTCCATTAAGTTTACCGGCGACTCTACTATCGACAGCAGTATGCTCTACCCGCTGCTTCTTATGATCTTTTCATTCTATGCTTTATTCACCTGTGCCTTACTGGCCAACATGCGTATAGAAATTCTCAGGCGAGAGGCTGGCTCAGCCTGGGTCAAAAAAGTCGCCGCAGCGCGAATTGGATTGAACTAATGTACTTCCAGTCTGTCTCAGATGCGATATCAATGGCGGGACACGGAATATACGTTTGGTCCGCATATTTGATCACAATAGCTGTGGTTGTGGTGATGTTGGTGTTGCCGCGGCGTCGTGAAAAGCAATTTTTTCGAGAATTAGAAAGTGCTGCTAAACGGCAGCAACGTGAGGAAAGCTGATGCACCCTGTAAGGCAACGCCGACTCTACATCGTCCTGTTTGTAGTTATCTTCTCTAGCGCAGCTGTTGGCCTGATGGCTTATGGTCTGCGTGGGAATATCAATTTGTTTTATCCGCCGGCTGAAATCGCCGCAGGTAAAGCGGTGCCAGGACAGTCGATACGTGTCGGCGGAATGGTGGTCGAAGGGAGTATCGTGCGGGCTGATGACAGTCTTAAAATTGCTTTTGAACTGACCGATTATCAAGCCACTGTGCCGGTGCTGTTCGAGGGCATACTGCCCGATCTTTTCGACGAAGGTCAGGGCGCTGTTGCTGCTGGCAGACTCAATGATGAAGGCGTGCTCGTGGCCACAGAAGTCCTTGCTAAACACGACGAAAACTATATGCCACCTGAAGTTGCAGCGGCACTTGAAGCATCAGCGGCGATGGGCAAGGGGCCTAACTCATGATACCCGAACTAGGTCACTTCGCGCTCATTATTGGGCTGTGCCTGTCGGTACTGTTGGTTGTATTGCCGCTCTGGGGTGGGTGGCGCGAAAATAGGGGCGCGATGGCGATTGCTCCCAGTCTCGCCGTTGGTTTGTTGTTTTTTACAGCGCTCTCTTTTGTCTGTCTCACCATCGCCTTCATGCAAGATGACTTTTCGGTCAAGCTGGTCGCCGGCAATAGTAATTCTCTACTCCCGGCGATGTATAAATTTTCCGCTGTTTGGGGGAACCACGAAGGCTCATTGCTGCTGTGGGTGCTCATTCTCAGTGGCTGGATTGCTGCGGTGGCAGTATTTAGTCCACAGCTACCGCTGTTAATGTTATCCAGAGTACTGGCCGTGATGGGATTCATTGCCGTTGGCTTTATCAGCTTTACCCTGTTCACATCTAACCCTTTTGAGCGTCTACTGCCAGGTGCGCCCCTCGATGGCAACGACCTGAATCCATTGTTGCAGGATTTTGGTCTTATTATTCATCCACCGCTTCTGTATATGGGCTACGTCGGATTTTCAGTGGCTTTTGCTTTTGCTATCGCGGCTCTCATGAGTGGTCGTCTTGACGCGTCCTGGGCTCGCTGGTCTCGGCCTTGGACCAATGTAGCATGGGCTTTTCTTACCTTGGGGATCATGTTGGGCAGTTGGTGGGCCTATTATGAACTCGGTTGGGGCGGTTGGTGGTTTTGGGACCCTACCGAAAATGCCTCGTTTATGCCTTGGTTGGTTGGCACTGCACTAGTGCATTCTCTGGCGGCTACTGAAAAGCGCGGCTTGTTCAAGAGCTGGACAGTATTGCTTGCTATTTTCGCCTTTTCATTGAGTTTGCTGGGGACTTTCCTGGTTCGCTCCGGGGTTCTGACGTCGGTCCACGCCTTTGCCACAGATCCAGAGCGCGGGCGATTTATTTTGGTGTTTCTCGCCTTAGTAGTGGGTGGTTCGCTGACGTTATATGCCGTTCGCGCGCCGGCGGTTAGCAGCAAAGTGCGGTTTGGCTGGTTGTCGCGAGAGTCGTTGTTGCTAGTCAATAATGTGGTTTTTCTGGTGGCTACACTCACGGTATTGTTCGGCACTCTGTTTCCGTTACTGATGGATGCATTGGGTCAGGGGAAATACTCAGTTGGACCCCCGTATTTCAATGCTGTGTTCGTACCCTTAATGGCGTTATTGGTTCCCTTTATGGGTGTGGGCCCGATCGCGCGATGGAAAAAAGATAGCACCAGTCGATGGCAGTCTGAGTTGCTAATACCCGCGGTCATTGCGGTGTTGGTTGGCCTTGTTATGCCTGTATTCTTCAGCGCCGAATATAATATTTGGGTGGCTCTTGCTGTTGTATTGTCGACGTGGTTGGTTGTGGGCTTATTCAAAGACTTGCTCTTCAAGGTCAGGTCAGGCACTAGCATTGCGGCGGGTCTGCGGCGTATAACACCCAGTTACTGGGGTATGTTTCTCGCCCACATGGGCTTTGCGATAGCGCTGGCGGGCGTGGTTGTTAGCACGCAGTACAGTGTCGAGATCGATTTAAAAATGAAGCCCGGTGATACGCGAGTATTGGCAAACTATGAGTTCGAATTAGTGGACGTTGGGTCGGTACTTGGCCCTAACTTTACCGCCGAAGAAGCCCGTGTGACAGTTAGCTATGACGGAGACGTCATTGCCAATTTGGCACCGCAAAAGCGTCGCTATCTAGCCAGTGGCGATGTGCTTACCGAAGCCGCTATTGATCCCGGTTTATTTCGTGATCTTTACGTCGCAATGGGCGAACCCATAGGGAACGACGGTGCCTGGGCCATGCGCTTGCACTATATGCCTCTCGTTCGATGGATCTGGCTGGGCGCTATTTTCATGGGCTTTGGCGGCTTGCTCACGGTGACAGACAAACGCTATCGAAGGCGTGTAAAAAGCACAGAGACGGCTGTTATTGGAAGCGCTGGTGTGCCAGTTTAATGTCTAGAATTAAGCTGTTTGTGCCGCTGTTTCTATTTGTCGTCTTGGTGCTCTTTTTACTGCGCGGGCTGGATCTGGATCCGCGAGAAATGCCATCTGCTCTAATTGATCAGCCTCTGCCTGAGTTTAGACTGGGCGCGCTTGGTATCAAGCGCATGGTGTCGCGGGAGGATGTGATCGGTGAAGTCGCATTGTTCAACGTGTGGGCCACCTGGTGCATTTCATGCAGGGTAGAGCATTCCTATTTGCAGAAGCTAGCCGACCAGGGCGTGCCGATTTACGGTATTAATTATAAGGATGAGGCGGTCGCGGCTATGCGCTGGCTCGATGAGTTGGGTAATCCCTATCGTTTGAATATCTCCGACACAGAAGGCTTTTTGGGTCTCGATCTGGGCGTGTTTGGCGCCCCGGAAACCTATATAGTCGACGCCCAAGGCATGGTTCGTTACCGCCATGTGGGTATCGTCGACGAGCAGGTTTGGCAAGCAGTTTTGCAGCCGCTGTATCAGCATTTGCTCGGCGAGGCAGGAGGTAGTTGAACATGCTCACAAGTATGCGAAAAGGGGGTTTCCCAATATGGCTGCTGGGTTTAGTGCTGTATTTTGGCGGCGTTAATCTGACTCACGCTGTTATAGAAACCTACGACTTTACAGACACTGCATTGGAGCTTCGCTACAAGGAATTGAGCGCAGAGTTACGCTGTCCTAAATGCCAGAATCAGAATATAGCGGCTTCCGATGCTCCCATCGCTAGAGACTTGCGAAAGTTGTTGCATCGACAACTGCAGGCCGGTGACAGCGATGAAGAGATTCTGCAATATATGGTCGCTCGCTATGGCGAATTTGTATTGTATAGGCCGCGCTTTGAAGGCGTCACATTGCTACTGTGGCTATTTCCAGTGGTACTGCTGCTCGCTGCGGGTTTGATGGTTTATCGGATTATCGGCGGTGCCAGCGCGGTAAAAGAGCCCGTCGGCGACAGCCCAGACTCGCAGGACTTTGAAGCTATTCTTGCAAAAAAAATCAACAAGGCAGCGATCTCGGAGAGTAATTCGTGACTTTTTTCCTTCTCGGATGTGCAGGGCTGCTTTTGCTCAGTGGTTTTTTTTATCTGGTGCCAACCGTATTTCGTGGCGACACAGAAAAAACCACCGAAGATTTGAATGTAGATTGGTTTCGACAACGCGAAGAAGAGTTACAAGCCGAGGGTAACTCGGCGCTGATGCAGGATGCGCAGCAGCGTTTATTGGAAGACTTGTCTGGCGATATGCCTGGTCCCCATTCTAGAGAGCGACTAGCCAAGCAGCACAGCCGTTTTCGTGGATGGTTGCTGTTTCCAGTTGTTGCTCTCTCATCATCGGTTCTGTATTACTTATTGGGTTCCGCATCCGATGTTGTGATCACGGAACAGCTGAGCGCTATGAGTCAGCAGGCCACACCACAACAGATGTCGACGGTGATGAAGGCGATAGAAAAACGATCGCTACAACGGCCCAATAACTTGCATTATCGCAGTTTGCTGGGACGTTACTATATGGGGCAGGAAGACTATCCCCGCGCCGCGGCCACCTATGAAAAATTGGCGCTACAGGTTCCCGAAGACTCTCAAGTATTGGCGCTTGCAGCGCAGGCAGGGTACTTGGCGAATGATAGGCAGCTTAGTGACAGTGCACGCCTTCAGGCAGAGCAGTCATTGGCGATCGACCCAGAACAACGTACTGCATTGGGCTTGCTTGGCATGGCCTCGTTTGAGCAGGGGCAATTTAGTGCGGCGCTCGATTATTGGCAGCGATTGCTAGCTTTGGAGCCACCCAACTCAGACAGTGCTCAGATGATTTTGGGTATCATTGAGCGAGCACGTCAGCAGATCGCCGGATCAGAAGATGGGGCTATCGAGTTCGAGTCAAACCCACAAGCCATGCTGGGGGTCACGGTTCAAGTGAGCGTGCCACCCGGCGGCGCAGTTGCCGACACCGATACCGTATTTGTGCTCGCCAGAGGTGCTAATTCGGACTCACGCATGCCTATTGCAGTTCAGCGTCTAACGGGGTCTCAATTGCCATTTGAATTGCGTTTGGATGACCGCTCGTCCATGGCCGGTCAAAAAATATCCCAGGCGGAGTCGGTGGTGGTGATCGTGCAGGTGTCTCCCGATGGTAAGCCCGGTGAAGCAAATGCTAGTTGGCTGGGCGACGGTGGTCCGGTTGCCCCCGGTCTTGATAACACGCCGCTCGAGATAGTCTTGCGTCCGTCAAGTTAGAATCACCTCTGTCTAGTGTGGCAAATCCAGCGCTTTTCTCTAGCACAGGCATAGTGTTGTCCGATCAAACGCTATACACTACATGTTGTGGTTAGACGTTCCCGAGCGCCGTATTAAAATGAAAAAATCGGCTTGTTTAATCGTTATAAAACAACAACTTAAAATATATTATTGATGTAATATGCGACTAAAATCCATCAAGTTGGCAGGTTTCAAGTCATTCGTCGACCCTACGTCGGTCAATTTCCCCAGTAATATGTGCGCCGTAGTCGGCCCCAATGGCTGTGGTAAATCCAACATAATCGACGCCGTGCGCTGGGTCTTGGGCGAAAGCTCAGCCAAAAACTTGCGCGGTGAGTCTATGACCGACGTCATTTTTAATGGCTCTGTCGACCGCCAGCCAGTGGGTCAGGCGTCGATTGAGCTGGTGTTTGATAACACCGATGGCAAGGTGGGTGGGGAGTACGCCAGCTTCGCCGAGATTTCGATTAGACGTTTAGTGACGCGCGAAGGCCAGTCACAGTATTTTCTCAATCGCACCAAGTGCCGCCGCCGGGATATCACCGATATATTCCTAGGCACGGGCCTGGGCCCGCGCAGTTATGCCATTATTGAGCAGGGCATGATTTCTCGGCTTATAGAATCCAAGCCTGAAGACCTGCGCATCTTTATCGAAGAAGCGGCCGGAATTTCCAAGTACAAAGAGCGACGCAAAGAGACCGAGAGCCGGATGCGTCGTACCCGTGAAAATCTCGAACGGCTTATCGATATCCGCGATGAGCTAGAGCGACAGCTACAGCACTTGCAAAGACAGGCACAGTCTGCCGAAAAATACAGCCTGTTTAAAGAAGAGGAGCGTGAACTCAAAGCGCAACTCCTAGCTCAGCAGTGGCAGGCTCTAGACGCCCAAATTTCAGCCATAACACGAGATGTTAGCGAGCTGGAAGTCAAACTGGAAAGTGTCTACGCAGAACATCAAAGTGTTGAGACAGCCATCGAAAAACAACGGTTGGATCACACCGATAGAACCGAGGCGTTCAATGTTTCTCAGGCGAGCTATTACACTCTGGGCTCTGAAGTTACTCGTATTGAACAGACGATTAAGCACCAGCAAGAACGCGGACGGCAGCTAAACGAAGATTTAGCGCAAACGCGAGAGAATCTGGCCCGGGCAGACGACTTGCTAGGCGCAGATAGAGGTAAGCTGGAAAACTGGGCGGAAGAAATTGAAACACTCGGTCCCGAATTAGAAATACTTCAGGAAGTAGAGCGCGAATCTAGCGATGCACTGTTTATAGCCGAAGAGATTATGAACACCTGGCAACAGCAATGGGACGATTTCAACCAAACAGCCGCAGAGCCTCGACAACAAGCAGAAGTGCAACAATCGCGTATTCAACATCTTGAGCAAGCACAGCAGCGTATTGCCAACCGCAGCAAACAACTGGAAGAGGAGAAACAAGGACTCGCCAGCGGCCCAGCAGACAGCGAGATAAGCGCTCTGGGCGAACAGGCCGCGGAAATAGAGTTGACCATGGCCGAATACGAGTCGCAGGCAGAAGACTTGTTGAGCCAACTGGCAGCCACTCGTGATGCGGCGGGGGGGTTATCTTCAGAACTAGACGAAGCGCGCTCCAATGTTCAACAACTACGCGGCCGTCAAGCCTCATTAGAGGCACTGCAACAGGCTGCTATGGGCAGTGGCAACAGCGGCGTGTCGGACTGGCTTGAAGCCGAGCAACTAACGAACAAACCAAGATTACTCGAGCAAATGGAAGTTGCTGATGGCTGGCAATTGGCGGTAGAGACTGTTCTGGGTGACTACCTACAGGCAGTCTGTGTCGACAACCTGGGGGAGCTAAGCGCTCAGTTAGAGACCTTGGAGCAGGGGCAGCTGGCACTGATTGAGCCACACTCCGAAAATGTAGCGGCCGCACATAATTCTCTACTCTCCAAGGTGTCTGGCGAAAGTGCCGCCGGCAGTTTGTTAGCGGGTATTTTCGTTGCCGACAACTTGGTTGAAGCCATGCAGGCGCGCGCTAGCTTGCAGGCGCACGAGTCACTAGTGACGCCAGAGGGCGTTTGGCTGGGATCGAATTGGCTGCGAGTGACAAATATCGATGACGGCACGGGTGGTGCTATTCAGCGCAAGCAGGAACTCGAAGAACTGGCCCGCGATTTGGCGTCGCAAGAAGCGCATGTTGAGGCGCTCAGCGAACGCTCTTTGCAATCACAAGAGCAGCAGCGCTCGTTTGAACAGCAAGGCCAGGCCTGCCAGCGCGAGCTGCAAAGTAGCACCCGCATGCATGCCCAAATAAGCGCGGAGCTGTCGGCCCATCAAGCTAAATCGGAACAGATCAATGCTAGGCGCGAGCGGGTAAATGCAGAAATAGACGAATCACGAAACCAATTTTCTGCTGAACAGGAAGCGATGGCAGAAGCGCGACAGATACTTTCTGCCTCAATCGAAACTATGGAGGCTGACTCACAGCAGCGCGAGCAGTTGTTATCTCAGCGAGATCAGGCCAGAAATGCGCTGGATAGTGTTCGACAAAAAGCGCGGCATGATAAAGACGCCGCTCATCAACATGCGATGCGGCACCAGTCTCTGCAAACTCAGCTTGATTCGATGACCCAGTCTATCGACAGGACCTCCGCTCAGGTAGCGCAGTTAGTCGAAAGACGCAATACATTGGTCAGCACGCTCGACGCCAACGATAATCCTCTTGATACGCTCCAAATCGAGTTGGAGGAGCAGCTTGAGTTACGTTTGCTGGCGGAGGGAGAGTTGGGTCAGAAACGCCAATTGGTGGCCGAAATTGAATACCAATTGAGGGAGTCAGAGCAGAGTCGTTCGGCTATTGATCAGCGTGCCCAATCGGTTAGAGAAAAGCTTGAGCGGCAGCGTCTGGACAATCAGCGGTTGCAGGTTCAGAGGGAAAACATAGCTCAGCAACTACTCGATAGCGACCACGAAGTAGAAGCGGTGCTGGCTGGATTGCCGGAAGAGGCCGTGGAGTCTGAGTGGCAACTAAAGTTGGAGCGCGTAGCCAATAAAATTGCTCGTTTGGGTCCGATTAACCTCGCGGCGATTGACGAATACACCTTGCAGTCTGAGCGGAAAAATTACCTTGACGCGCAGAGCCAGGATTTGGAGTCCGCGCTGGATACGTTGGAGTCGGCGATCCGAAAAATCGACAAAGAAACCCGCAGCCGTTTCAGAGATACTTTTGATGAGGTTAACGCAGGGCTGCAAGCCTTATTCCCCAAGGTATTTGGCGGCGGCAGTGCCTATCTGGAACTCACCGGAGACGATTTGCTAGATACCGGCATCACCATTATGGCGAGACCTCCCGGCAAGAAAAATAGTACTATACACCTGTTGTCTGGCGGGGAAAAAGCGCTCACAGCGATCGCATTGGTATTTTCTATTTTCCAGCTTAACCCCGCACCATTTTGCATGTTAGACGAGGTCGATGCGCCTTTAGATGATGCCAATGTTGGGCGCTATGCCAGAATGGTTAAAGAAATGTCAGAAACAGTGCAGTTCATTTTCATCACACACAATAAAATTACTATGGAAATGGCCGATCAGCTCCTGGGAGTGACCATGCACGAGCCGGGAGTGTCGCGATTAGTGACAGTCGATGTCGAAGAGGCAGCCGAATTGGCTGCGGTATAGCTGGGTTGAATTGATGGAATTGACGGAATTGACGATAAGAGACTGGATGGTCGTTGCCGGTGTAGTGCTGATCATTGCCGTGCTGTTTCGTGCTGCCAGACAAGTAAGCAAAGATCGACGTGCCAGTGTGCGAATGAAATTGGTGCCAGAAGAAGGCAGTGCTGAAAAAAGTGTTGATCTCACGTGGCACCGAGAGCTGCCAAATGGGGGCGGTCGGCCGGTAGAGCGCGACGACCTGCTGCGGGCCACTGGACTCGATTGTCAGCTAGCTGAGCCTTCTCAACATCAGGACGAGACCAATACCTCACATTCTGAGGTCGACTTGATTGATGGCATGAGTGCGACTGATGAGCCGCGTAATTTGGATTGGTTGGAGTCCGCTGATCCTTCGGGTGAAGGCGCCGTTGCACAAGATGAACCGCGTCTTCCCCGAGCTCCGAATCCGGAAGTCTTTATGTTCAATGTTGTTTCGCGAGAGCCGGCGGGATTCAAAGGCGAAGATATCCTACACATCTTACTTGCCTGTGATTTACGTTTTGGTGACATGAGCTTTTTTCATCGTCATGAACAGGAAGCAGGTCGCGGACCCATTCAATTTAGCGTGGCCAATATGATGCAGCCTGGTGTGTTCGATATCGATAATATGGCTGATTTTGACACGCCAGGTTTAGTCTTTTTTCTCACCCTTCCAGGTCCGGAAGATATGATGCAGGCCTTTGAATACATGCTGGAAACAGCACAGGCAGTATCGCGCAATCTCTCCGGCGACGTATTGGATGAAAGTCGCAGCGCTGTTACAAAACAAGCGCTGGATCATTCTCGGCAACAGATTCGTGATTTAGAACGACGAATGCTAACTCAGGCTCAGCACTAGCTCCGGGCGCGCCCGACTGCTGTTGATGGCGACTTCTCCTATGGCGAGCAGAGAAATAATGCTGGAAGTTAATGTACTCCGCAAGCACTTGGAGCATTACAACTATCAGTATCATGTGTTGGATAACCCGACGGTCCCCGACGCAGAGTACGATCGCTGCATGCAGCGTTTGCTCGCTTTGGAAGCTGCTCACCCCGACTTATATCGATCTGATTCACCGACTCAGCGCGTCGGCGCCGCACCGCTGTCACACTTTAGCCAAGTTAAACACGAAGTGCCCATGTTGTCGCTCGACAACGCTTTTAGCAATGAAGATATGGTTGAATTTAATCGACGTTTACTCGATCGATTAGATGATCGAGGTGGCGAGCTGGAATATGCCTGCGAGCCAAAACTAGACGGTATTGCCGTGAGTTTACTCTACCGTAATGGGGTTCTCGAACGTGGCGCTACGCGCGGTGATGGCAGTAGTGGTGAAGACATTACACACAACGTTCGTACCATCCCCTCGATTCCTTTGCGGCTACTGGGTTCCGGTTATCCGGAAGTGCTGGAGGTGCGTGGCGAGATTTATATGCCCAAGGCAGGGTTTGAAGCCTACAACGAAAGAGCGCAGGCTAGGGGCGAAAAGCCGTTTGTGAATGCACGAAATGCTTCAGCGGGCAGTCTGCGTCAGTTGGATGCTCAAATGACTGCTAGCCGCCCACTGGAGATGTGCTGTTACGGCATCGGACTGGTTGAGCAGGGCTCGCTGCCAGCTCGCCAATCGGAGATTCTCCAATTGCTGCAGCAGTGGGGTATGCGAATCAATGCTGATTCTCGCGTAGTAAAGGGGATCGATGCATGCGATCAATACTATGTTGACTTGGCGCTGCGTCGGGACGGTCTGGCATACGATATCGATGGAATTGTATTTAAAGTCAACTCCCAGCAACTGCAAAAACGCCTGGGGTTTGTTTCGCGAGCACCGCGATGGGCTATTGCGCGAAAATTTCCTGCGCAGGAAGAAATTACACAAGTACTAGATGTCGAGTTTCAGGTGGGTAGAACCGGCGCCATAACACCGGTGGCTAGATTAGAACCCATTTTTGTGGGTGGGGTCACGGTGAGTAATGCAACGCTGCACAACAGTGACGAGATTGCCCGACTTTCTCTGCGGATAGGCGATACCGTTATTGTTCGGCGTGCCGGTGACGTCATTCCCAAAGTGGTTTCTGTTGTGCTGGAGAAGCGACCTTCAACTACTCGCCAAATCGTTTTTCCCGATCACTGTCCAGTGTGTCATTCGATGATAGAACGCGATTTAGACGGTGCAATTTTGCGCTGTACCGGAGGCCTGGTCTGCGCCGCGCAACAAAAAGCAGCGGTAAAGCACTTTGTTTCACGGCGCGCAATGGATGTCGATGGCTTGGGCAGCAAATTAGTTGACCAGTTGGTTGATGAGGGGCTGGTGGTGAACGTTGCGTCTCTGTACATACTGCAACGTGATGGGCTTTTGGCATTAGAGCGAATGGCGCAAAAATCGGTCGATAATTTGTTGGCAGCATTGCACTCGAGTAAGCACTGTACGCTGCCGCGCTTTATTTTTGCCTTGGGTATACGAGAGGTGGGTGAGGCGACTGCTCTGGCTTTGGCTAAACACTTCGGTAGTTGGGAAAGCCTAGCTGCTGCAACCGAGGATCAATTGTTGGCAGTGGACGATGTCGGGCCAGTTGTGGCCGATCACTTACTGCAGTTTTTTGACTCCGCTATCAGTCTGGCGGTAGTTGCCGATTTACGATCTGCGGGTGTGTGCTGGCCCGACTTGCAAGTGCAAGCCGAGCAAGAGCTTCCCTTGGCAGGGCAGACCTGGGTGGTAACGGGTAGTCTTGACAGTTTGAGTCGTAACGAGGCAAAGGCGCGGTTACAGGCATTGGGTGCAAAAGTAGCAGGCAGCGTGTCGAA
>JBLHSI010000083.1:0-11698 GCA_047626655.1 Halioglobus sp. | reverse complement strand
TTGTTCACCGTGATGCCCTCGCATGCCACTTCGTTACTCAGTGTTTTCGCCCAACCGACCACACTCATTCTTATACTATTTGACAACACCATCTGGGGCATAGGCTGCTTGACTGAGTAAGAGGCAACATTCAGAATGCGTCCCCATTGCTGTGCGCGCATATTTGGCAACACTAAACGGGTCAAGCGCACTGCCGACATCATGGTCAGGTCAAAAGCCTGTTGCCACTGACTGTCGTCTATATCGTCAAAAAATCCCGGTGGAGGCCCCCCTGCATTATTGATCAAAATATCGATATCTAGTTGTTTGTCCCTGAGTTGATTGCCAAGATGTGTGATAGCGTCTGCGCTGCTCAGATCTGTTTCAAACCCACACACGGCTACATCATCGTTGACTAATTTAATCTCTTCGATTGCGGCTTTAATACGGTCTAAATTGCGCGCACAGATGACAACATTAACCCCTTCAGCGGCCAAGCGAAGTGCGACAGCCTTGCCTAGTCCATCGCTGGCGGCGGCCACCAGTGCTGTTTTTCCCTGTATACCCAGATCCATATCTGTTACTCCGATCAATCGATGAGGTGCGCGTCATCCACTTGCGAACCGTGCTCGTCAATAATATCTCGCAAGCCACTAGGCGAGAGCACCTCTATCCAGTAGCCATCAGGATCCTGAATAAAGGCCAGGCCCTTCATCGAACCCTCATCGGGTCTCTTAACAAATGACACTTGGTGGTTCTCAAACCGCTCGCAGATCTCTTGAACATCGGGAACAGTAATACCAATATGACCAAAGCCCTTGGGCTCATCGTTGCCATGGTGATAGCCAGGGAATTTCTCATCACTTTCGGTTCCCCAGTTATGTGTCAGTTCTAGCAAAGCACTTTGTCGAAACACCCATTCAACACGATCCCCGCGATCTTGCGGGCGCTCGCCTTCAAGAGCATCCTTGAAGCCGAGGAAATAGAGAGAGAACCCCATTTTTTCAAAGTCAAATCTCTCCAATAGTTCCATACCTATCACGTCGCAATAAAATGGCAGCGACCGCTTCGGATCTTTAATCCGGAGCATGGTTTGATTGAATCGAGTACCGTTCTGTTTATTTGTCATTGCATCCATGTTCTTATTTTGATTTGTAGGTGTTATCGAAGCTTTTCCAGCTTGCTAACGATTCCGGGAAATCCGCAGAGCACTTGTTGGGGCCGACGTAAAGGCGCTCTTGTGTATTGAGCGTTTCAATATACTCTCGCATTGGCACATAGTAGAAAAAGTGTATTTCACGTTCACTGAAACGCCACACGCCCGATTCCCTTGCGTATTTGTCGATGTATTTCATCGCTGCAATGCTGACAACACCATCGGGAGTCGTTTCAGCATGACTATAAACGGTACCTGTCGCTGTATTCTGATCATCATCAAATCGTACGATCAAATCATGCGTCCAGTGGTACCCGGGGCCGCGTTTTTTTAATACCTCAATAAACATCGACGTAATCGCTTCCCGACCCGTTGACTCAAGAAAACTACTGGGGGACTTGAATACCGCATCCTCGGTAAACAGATTCTGCAGCTTTGGGATATCGTGTTCATCGCAGGAGACAGCATAATTTGTTATCAATTCCTGAATCGCCGTTCTTGCCTCGAGCCGATCAACCCTGGCCTCCAATTCCTCAAGTGATGTCATCGGTTAATACCTTTTTCCTTTTAAGTACTATCATCTTGCATGAAGTGTGCAATCGACCGGTGGTAGTGCTGCAAGCCAGGTTCATTTCTGCCGAAGAAAAAATGCGAGTTTGCGCCCGACTGCAAGCCCTGCTGGATGCTGTCGACAACCACATAATCCTCATCTCGCACGGCCTGTAGAGTCATTGCTGAGAATTCCTGAGCTGATAATTCTTCAGCATCCGATTCTGGTTTTGTAGCGCATAACAACGTTTGTCGTGTCACCGAAGAATCAGGCGTGTCGCCGGGAAATACCTGACTGACCAGACAGTGTCCACCCACAATACCGGAGATTGATAAATTCGGGAAAACTGAATGAATAATACGTATGTACTGATCGCCATCCCATTCATGACCTTCCTCATCCTCTAACTCATCGAGGTTTTTTCGACCAAAGGTCAATCGCTGGTGAGGTCCGTAAGTGTCATGAACCAATAGATTACCCACGGTGTGCTTACCCACGGTTTTCCCGTGCACCGTATCGTGATGATACACCTCGAGGTAACCATCGAGGGTTACCTTCCACCCTGGGCTGGGAAGGTCACGCTGTTCGTACAAATACCAATGACTTAAATCGAGTGAATCGAGTTTTTTCGAAAAATCGCCAAGCCAGTCGTCGATATCAAATGTCGACCCGGGGTCCAGTGCCACCCAAATTACACCGGACTTTTCTGCGCAAGGCAACTCGGTCAGTCCCAATAGGGCTTTGTCCACATCGCCGAAGGTGTTTTCTGCATTCAACGAAACGAGCTCTCCATCTGCAGCGTATGTCCATGCATGATAAGGGCATACAAAACGGGATTTCTTTCCCGCGCCTTCTGGGCACACTTTAGCACCGCGATGTCGGCATACATTCAGGAATGCTCGAACTTTGCCTTGTTTGTCGCGAGTCAGCAGTACCGGTTTTTTACAAGCAGTTCGCGCGAGATAGCTGCTGGGTCCGGAAAGCTCCAAAGATAAGGCTAGCCCTAAGGGTAATTGTGTGAAAATTCTGTCGAACTCACGCTTAAATCGCACATCGTCCACATAGGCATCAACAGAAAGTTGCATTGGTGAACGGGCTTGATCAGTGGTTTTGTTTTTAAAATGATGTTGCGCCCGCTGCGCCAACCCGCGCATTTCCTCTGCCAATGTCATAAACGTTCACCCTCGGCCCTAAATTGCTCGACTCTGGAAAATGTCGTGATGTTTTCTATGACAGAGTCGCTTTGTTCCAAAGTATGTTTGCGCATCGCATGATAGGCCGCTTCGGCATCCTTTGATTTAATGGCGGCAAGGATGACGTCATGATCATCCTGATTGCGCTGCAAGCCACCTTCCAAAGACACTTGAAACCGACGGTACGGAATCAGCCTTGCCGCTAATTCTGATGTTATTTTTATCAGTGTGGTATTTTTACTTCCTTGCAGAATCAGCGAATGAAACTCGCGGCCAAATACGGAGTACTCGTCAATCTCGCGCAGCAGCAACTTTTCTGCCGCAGTGTTATGAATTTTCGACAATTGGAAACACTCTGCGCGACTCATTCGCAAAGTCGCGAATCTCGCAGACAACCCCTCCAGCTCAGCCAGAGTTTCAAATAGCCCGAAAAAGTCATCGACATTAAACTCAGCCACAATCGCTCTTTTTCTGGCTTCCTTTTTTATAAGACCGGCTTGCAGCAATAAAAAAATGGCCTCGCGAACCGGAGTTCGTGATACGCCAAACTGTTTTGATGTTTCTGTTTCATCAATGACACTTCCCGGCGTGAGTCGGCCCGACAGAATATCGGTTTCCAGTCCAATACGGACAATTTCAGCTTGAGTTAGATTGCTGTTTTTATCTTTATGGCTGTCCAGCATGGGTGTGTTCATCGATTTTCGCCAAAAAACGCAGTGCGTTTGAGGTGTAATTTGCTTTCTGAACACAATTGTATACAGGAGTTTTTTATTGTATACAATAATATTCGTATTACTCTCCGCCTTGAGCGAGCTCAATATGTACGTCCAGGCCAAATACAAAAAAGGCCACCACAAGTGGTGACCTTTCTGTATTTTGATGACTTGCTCCAGTGTCAGCCCGAGATGAAGACCTCCGGGGTGAAGTGCCCATGAAAACCAAAGGGCACATGATGGTCCAGCTTTATAGCAGCCACCTGATTGTCCAGATTTTGTGCATCGACAATGACAACCTCGGTGAGATGCGTGGTGGCGTCATAGACAAAAGACAGCATATAGCCCTCGTCGTCCCCTGATGCACCCGCCTTCGGCGCGAACAAGGCCTCGGAGGTGTAACGGTTCTCGCCGTAGTCGTGTGTCGTTAACGCGCCGCTGCTGGTGTCCAGCTTGGCCAGTGTATTGAAGGAAAAAGGGGTGCCGTTGTCTGTGGTGGCTACATAATACAGGTTGCGAGCAGCGCTCCCTGTTTCTGCCATATTCCAGGTGGGGAATTCTCCGTCGGGTATATGGCGGTAGAGTTCGCTGTTGATCTCACCGGTTTTCACGTTAAACCGATAGCGATAGAACGGGCCGCCGGTAAGCCTTTCTGCAGTGAACACGTCATTGAGTCCAGTGAAATTACCAATATCGGCAGATTGCACACAATCAGTAATGATCTCGTCGCCTTGCTCGAAGGAATTTCCGAAGTGGACAATAATCGCAGGCGGTAGCTCAAATTGGCGCACCAGTTGCATGCTCCGCAAGTCAACGATAACTCCCCGCATGGGCGCGCCCATGTTGATTGTCATGGTCTCGGCAAGAGTTTTGGTGCCTAGTATTGGCCCCTCGAGGCTCATAGAGATTGAGCTGACCAGAAATATTGCATAGTTCTGCGTCATGCCGAAGTCGTGCAAAAAGGGGAAGTCGCCCAACGGCACACAGCAACTACGGGCAATTTTACCGTTTGGGTTGATGTCATGGACGTCCAACGCGAACGTCAGACCCTTCAAACCCAGGCCGTTAACATTCACACCGAAGTTAATCTGGTGGCCGTTTTTAGGGTTAATTTTGCCGTGAGCGCTCATAGATTTCACCGACGTTAGCGCGCCGTCGTAAAGCTCTTTGCCATGGGTTTCCAGCGTGGCAGGGTTCAGGCGCCAAGGCTGACCACCCTCATAAAAAGCACACAATTTGTCACCATGCCAGGAGATATTGGTGTTACCTGGGTTCTCCATTGGCCGCAAAAAATTTTCGCGCAAGCCTCCTTCCAATTGTGTGCCAAAGCCCCGCGAGCAGATTTTTCCGGCGGCAGTATCCTTTATATATCTTTCTGTGCGGATATAACGGTTCTTAAAATGTACACGGCCCTCGACAAAGGTTACGGCGCTAATCATACCGGGGCCGTCAAACCAGTGGCCATACTGTTGCTCGCCGGCTTTCATGGTACCCGGGCCGTTGCGAAAAAATGTACCCTTCAGGTCACTGGGAATAGCACCGCTAATGTTGGTTAACCAACCACTGTGCTCTTCGTCCAGGGCGTTATAGCCCTGATGAAAATCATAGGTTTTTCGGGGTATGTCCACGCTTCCTTGTTCTGCCGTGCTCACAGTATCTCCTTAGCGCTGTTACTGAGTGTACCAGCGCAAGCTTATGCCATAAGTGGCCTGGGGTGCTACTACACCGGCATAACCACCCAAGGTGGGTACATCCAGACCAAAGGCGTAGTACTCTTCGTCTAGCAGGTTGCGGCCCCACGCGGCAATCTCCCAGTTTCGGGCTGCATCACTTAGGGTTACGCGCAAATTTACAAGGTTCACTGAATCATTGATTAGATTGGGGTCCAGGTCTTCGTCGAGAAAGAAGTCGTCGATGTAGCTGTGCTCCAGCCGAATGATGCTGACCAGTTCGTCGGACAACGACAGGTCGTATTGTAGGTAGGAGCTCACAGTCAACTCGGGTGCGTTGGCCAATGGCTTGCCGGCCAAATCTTGGGTACAGCCGCTATCGGTGGCCGGGGATCCCCCCTGCGCATTGTCTACAAAGTAATACTGATTAAACGTTTGCTCGATGGTGCACTGGCCGTTGTCGAAAGATTCGTACTCGGCCTTGTTATACCCAACAGCGGTGCCAATAGTCATATCTGCCATGGGAATAAATACCAGTTCTAGCTCGGTGCCATAACTTTCCAGGTTACCGGCATTGGTCACCCGCAGGGTAGAGCCGTCAAAGGTCTGGGATTGAAAATCCTCGTAGTCTACAAAGAAGAAGGTACCGTTAAATTGTAACCTGCGGTCGAAAAATGAAGCCTTCCAGCCCAGCTCATAGTTGGTGGCAATTTCTTCGTCAAACTCACCGCTTGAGGTAGACTCTTCACGGCGCTGATTAAAACCACCTGATTTAAAGCCGCGGCTCACCGAGGCATAGCCCATCACATCCGGATTGAAAAAGTAGCGCAGGTTAACCGCTGGCGATACATCGGTATCGCTGCGCTCGTTGTCGAGGAAAACATCCGGGCCGGCGATAGGCGGTATGTCAATCGCGAAACTCGGCCGCGTAAGCTGCGAGCCCACCCGTTCCTTTTTTTCGTAGGTGTAACGCAGGCCCACAGTGGCACTCAGGCTTTCGCTGTAGTTCCACACCACCTGGCCGAAGGCCGCGTAACTGGTAGTGGTGTACGCATTGTCATCATAGTTGGTAGTGCCATCCGGGAAAATGTCACCCAGGGTTACGCCCGGCGCGATCCTAATATTGTTGACTAGCGAGGTATGCTGAGCAAACGTCCCCAGGGAATCGAGCTCGGAATAGTAGGCGTACAACCCCCCTTGGTAGTCGAAGGTTTCTCCGCCCGTTGAGGTCAAACGCAGCTCAGACGAGTACTGATCTAGCTCTACGATGGTTCCAGCGCCCACGGCACTATAGGCGGTAAAATCGCCATCAAAGGCACTGTCTGACTCATAGTGACGCCATGCATTGAGAAACGTGATGGTGCTGTCGTTGGCTAGGTCTCTGTTCCACTCCAACGCAACGCCGCCTACTTCAACCTCGTTTGTGAGCGCCTCATCAAACCAGTAATCGTCACTGAATGGGGCAGCGCGGGGAGGCGAAAAATCCTCGGAGTCCTCAAACGCTGTGTATTGAAGTATAGGCTGGCCCAAGGCGTTAAGCCCCAGCTGTGCCTGTAATGCATCGGAGGGGCTGTTGGTGCTAGGTGAATTCAGGGGCGAGAGGCCGTTGTAGTCGATGACTGCAAATGCACAGCAATCGGTATCTTCGCGTGTAAAATCTGCCGACAGAATAAATTCGCCTAGCCCCGGGCTGTCGTTTGGCCCGGAAAGATCAAAAAGGAGTTTTCCCCTGACCCCATATTTACTGGCATCGTTCACACCTTTGCCGGTATAGGTATTCTCAAATAGATGGTCGCGCTCCACACTAAACCCGGACAGCCGCAGGCCGTGTCCCGAGTCACCTAAGGGGACATTCACCATGCCGCGTATTTCGAGCTGTTCGTCGCTGTCATAGCCCAGCTCCAGCATCGACTCAAACTCCTCGCCTGGGTTATTGGTGACCACGCTTATAGCTCCCGCGGAGGTGTTTTTACCATACAAAGTACCCTGCGGTCCTCGCAGTATCTCTACCCGCTGCACATCCACCAAATCGCTGATACTCATGCCTGCCCGGCCTTGATAGACACCGTCGATAAAAACACCCACGCTGGGGTCTACGCCAGTGTTGGTGCCAACAGAACCAATACCGCGAATACGTATCTGGGTGGAGCGTGAGTCGGTGGAGGCACTGACACTAAAATTGGGTGTGTATTGCTCTAGATCAGCTAACTGGTTCACACCGGTATCCTGAAAAAAGTCGCTGGAGAAGGCCGTCACCGACATCGGTACTTCCTGCAGACTTTCGACACGACGACTGGCACTCACCAAAATTTCCTCAAGCACAAGCGTGTTTCGGGTTGGTGGCTCACTCTTAGATTGGGCCGCTGAGGTCACCGCTAGCGGTAACAGAAAGGGTAAAATTGAGGTCGCTATGGCTCTCGTACTCATTGTAGAGAAAAGCTTTGGCATCTATCTCACTCTCTGATTATTTTATTATATGAGAAACTGGGGCGCCGCTCTGTGGCATTGCTCCCGTTGATATCAGTGTAACAAAATCCTTCGATAATGCGCGGCAGTTCCAAAATATGTTGCAGTGAACCGGCAGCAGGTTAGACTTGCGGCTATGTTATCAAGGGAGATTGCACGATGTTACCCGACAGCTTACAACCCTGGATTCTTGCCAGCGGCGCCGTCCTCTGGATAATATTGGCGCTCATGCTGGTGCGGCGCATCTGGGTTGCCGTGGCCGCTAGGGCCCAGCTAGATATCAGTGGACGCTGGGTATTGGTTACCGGATGCGACTCGGGTTTTGGCCGCGGTGTGGTGGAATCACTGGTGGCGCGTAATGCCAGAGTCATCGCGTTTTGCTTTACTGATGAAGGCGCTGCGGCGGCCCTCAAGGCCGGCGCTGAGAGCGCGCCCTGCCTTAACCTTACGAATGAAGCCGCGCTTGTTATGGCCGCACAGGAGACCAGTGAACTGTCAGGCGGCGAACTGTGGGGATTGGTACATTGTGCTGGCACAGCACTGCCCGGTTTTGTCGACTACCAGCCCATTGCCTACTACCGACAAACTATGGATCTCAATTTTTTTGCGCCTGTGCTTCTTACCCAAAAGTTATTACCTGCTCTTAGAAAAGCCAAGGGACGTGTGGTGCTGGTGAGCAGTGTCGATGGACTGGTCAGCCTGCCGGGCAATGCACCTTACGACGCATCCAAGTTTGCAGTGGAGGCCTACGCCGACGCCCTGCGCGCCGAGATTTCGTTCTGGGACGTGTCGGTCAGCGTGATTAACCCCTCTACCATGCGCACACCTATGGCCATGAGTTTCTTTGAAGGACATCGTAAAACATGGCAGGCCATGGAGCAGGCCGAGCCCGAGGGCGAGTGGAAGAAGGTCTGGCCGCAGCAGTGGCTAGACAGCTACATCACCCTCAACACAAAGCAACTGGACAAGATTGCTCAGGATCCAGCGCATGCGATCAAAGACATTCTACATGCCGTTGCTGCCAATCGACCGCGCACGCGCTATCTCAGTGGCACTACCGCCAAAACACTTTTTTATGCTTTGTGGGTCGGGCCAGAGTCCTGGTCGCACCAATTTAAGCGCGCTATGATTCAACCACCTCCCCCTGTGGAACGTTTATGAATATTACTGCTTTACTGCATATCAACATCAATTGCAGCGACTTTGAGCGTTCGCAAACCTTTTATGAGATGCTGGGTTTCAAGCTTCTCATGCCGGTGCCTCCCGAGGGTAATGGCGACGTCGCCGCTGCGGTAGGCATGGCATCGTATACGGTGCAAGGCGCACTCATGAGACACCCGAGCGGCCCGATTATAGATTTACTGCAGTGGCGGCAGCCTTCAGATGACCGGCCCCCCTACGAAAATATGAATCACCTGGGACTGGCACGCGTGGCATTTCAAACGTCCGATATAGAAGCAGACATTGCCGAGCTGCAAGCTGCTGGTGTGGAGTTTTTGTCTGCCGCAGCGGGCGCTGTTGATGGACTCAACGGCACTACAACACGCTTTATCTGTTTTAAGGATCCCGACGGCACAGTATTGGAACTGGTCGATATGGGCGCCAGCTAAACACTCACTTGCAATCGCCATCCAGCACAGCTGTCATCTGCGTGCTCAAACGGGTCAAAATTTGAAGCTAAATAGACTATTGTTGATTCGTTATGCACTAACCATGGTGATCTCGACGACCCTTGCTGTCACGGCTGCAGCCGAGCAAGGCAGTGCTGCCAAGACCGAGCAGCAATACCATTTGTCCGATCAGACACAGGCAAAACTCCTCGCCGAAATGACTTGGGTAGAAGGGGGAAGCTTTACTATGGGCTCCAATGATGAGCAGGCTGCAGATCGGGAAAAGCCGGCCCATACCGTCATTGTGAATAGCTTCTATATCGGCCGAACGGAGCTCACCCAAGATATTTTTGAAGAAGTCATGGGATGGAATAGCAGTTATTTCCCCTGTGCTCGGTGCCCTGTCAACAACCTTAGTTGGTTTAATACTCAGTTGTTTTTTGAGCGGCTCAATCAAATTACCGGCAAGCGCTTCCGACTACCCACAGAGGCTGAATGGGAATACGCGGCCCGTGGTGGCAATCGTTCCAAAGGGTTTCTGTTCAGCGGCTCCAATATTATTGATGAAGTCGCCTGGCACGCGGGAAATGCCGAAAATCGGAGTCATCCGGTCGCTCAGAAAACCCCCAATGAACTCGGCTTGTATGACATGACCGGTAATCTTTGGGAATTTTGTCTGGATGATATGAGTCGGCGCAGCTATGCCATGCACCATCGCATGAATGGCGACCAGCCGCGAATGAATCCGCTAAACTTGCCTAAAAATGATGACCCACGGCGCAAAGCGATGAAAGTTCTACGCGGCGGTGGCTATGAATTTGAAGCCGAGGAGTCACAGGTATATCGACGCGACGGAGCCAGTAATAATGTTCGCTTGCCCGATGTCGGTTTCCGCCTGGTGATGGAAATCGATACTGGCAAATAGCGATTAACATGCCTAGTGCTACCGCAATACCACTAGCTATGCCTCTCATATCGTATTACTCCGGCAAACAACTCCTATAAATATGGCCCCCCGCGCTGCTTCAACACACTCAACGGAAATGCCATGGACGACGAGAAGATACTGACAAATAAACGTTCTTGCTTCACTATGCGCATCTGAAATGCTAGTGCGAATCATAACGGAGACTTGCCATGTTCGAATTTAGTGAACGATCCATAGAACTTCAAAATAGACTCAATGCATTTATGGATGAAAACATTTATCCCAATGAAAAAACGTATGCCGGTCAGCTTCATTCCGCAGAAAATCGTTTCAGCTACCTACCACTTATGGATGAACTGAAAACCAAGGCTAGAGATCTTGGGCTGTGGAATTTGTTCATGCCCCCCAGCCACGCAGAGTACTGCGATCACGATGGAATGAACAATTTTGACTATGCGCCATTGGCCGAAATAATGGGCCGCGTACTTTGGTCGCCGGAGGTGTTCAACTGCAATGCTCCAGACACCGGCAACATGGAAGTTTTTATGAAGTACGGCACTGCCGCCCAACAAGAAAAATGGCTAACGCCACTGCTGAATGGCGATATACGCTCAGCCTATGCCATGACAGAACCTCAGGTGGCTTCCAGCGATGCCACAAATATAGAATTGAGTATTGTGCAGGACGGACAAGAATGGGTGTTAAACGGTCGAAAATGGTTTATCACTGGTGCTATGTACGAGCGCTGCAAGATCTTTATTGTGATGGGTAAGTCTGACCCAGACAACGCCAATAGGCATAAACAACAAAGCCAGGTGCTGGTGCCAAAAGACACTCCCGGACTACAAGTGATTCGTCCACTGAGTACTTTAGGCTATGACGATGCACCTCTGGGCCACGCTGAACTGGTTTTCGAGAATGTAAGAGTACCGCTGGATAACATATTGCTGGGAGAAGGTCGCGGTTTCGAGATTGCTCAAGGTCGACTCGGACCGGGCAGAATTCATCACTGTATGCGCCTCATAGGCGCGGCACAGCGAGCGCTAGAACTAGCGTGCAAACGTGTTGCCAGCCGAACAACCTTTGGACGCACCTTGTCACAACATCAATCTGTGAGAGAAGGCATAGCCAAAAGCTTTTCAGAAATAGAGATGGCGCGTCTACTGGTGCTCAAGACCTGTAAAAAGATGGACGATGTTGGCCCAAAGGGAGCACTAGACATGATAGCGGCCAGTAAAAGTACGGTGCCGTTGTTAGCTCAAAACAGCATTGACCGCTGCATGCAAATGCACGGAGCCGGCGGTCTCACCGAAGACTACTGCATGGCGGAAGCGTTCAACTATGCACGATGGTGTAGACAGGGGGATGGTCCGGATGAAGTACACCAAATGGCCCTGGGCAAACAAATAATCAACCGCTACGCGGACCAGTAA
>JBLHSI010000082.1:0-11757 GCA_047626655.1 Halioglobus sp. | reverse complement strand
TTCTTAACGACCCCAATATTTTGCTATTGGACGAAGCCACCAGCGCACTCGACACCGAAAGCGAATACCAGGTTCAGTTGGCGCTGGAAGAACTCATGAAAGACCGCACCACGATAATTATTGCCCACCGACTGTCTACTATTCTGCACGCTGACAAGATTGCGGTGATGGACAAGGGCCAGGTCATTGCTACGGGTACACACGAGGAGCTACTAATCAGCAGCCCGCTCTACGCAAGGCTCGCAAAACTGCAGTTCCGCGACCCAGATGTAGTCGAATCGGCCGAGCAATAGCGCAGAATCAATTACCATCCGAACGCGACAATGCCCGAGGGCGAGAGCCTGTTTTTGCTAGAGGTTGGCCAGACTGTCTACAGCAAGGATGCTGGGGGCGCCCTCCCGCTAGTAAGCCCCCATGGATGGGTTCACGGCGTGTCTGGCCAACCTCTAGCAGAAACTGGCGCCCACACTGCCACTTATACGCTGCTGACTAAGTGTTTTGAACGTGTTTGGCTGCGCCCGGAGGAAACAGGCCCACAGTCTCGCTTCCGCGCTGTAGATCATCGGTTCTAAACGAACTCCGCAGCGCTCAGAATTCCTCCTACCCTATGCAAACACGCCGTGAACTCATCCATGAGGGCTCGCTCACGCATCCATGCGCGAGATGGTTTGCATAGGGTAAGACGAGCTCTGAGCTTCAATTCTGAGCACAGCGTTTTGAACGAGTTGGCTTTTTAGAGCGAGTAAAGCTGTCGGAGATGGGAGCGGAATGTAATAAATAGAACTCGAGAGCGACTGGAGTGCCGCTCTCGATTTTGGAGACTGCGCTTAGCTGAACTCTCGCACTAAGCCACTGATGGATTCCTTGGCATCGCCAAACAACATTCTGGTGTTGTCCTTGTAGAACAAGGGGTTTTCGATACCAGCGAAGCCGGATGCCATAGAGCGCTTGAGTACGAATACTGTGCGCGCGCTGTCTACATTGATCACTGGCATGCCGTAAATAGGCGAGGTCTCGACGTCTCTGGCGGCAGGGTTAACCACGTCGTTAGCGCCAATCACGATGGCGACATCAACGTTTTCCATCCGCGGATTGATCTCATCCATCTCTAGCAATTGGTCATAGGGCACATCGGCCTCAGCCAACAGCACGTTCATGTGACCGGGCATACGTCCGGCTACCGGATGAATACCAAAGTTCACTTCTGCACCATTTTTCTCTAGTAGAGCACTCAGCTCTTTTACCACATGCTGAGCTTGCGCTACTGCCATACCATACCCGGGAATGATCGCTACATTGGTGGCCGCTTCGAGGACGTAGTAGGCGTCTTCGACCGAGATGGGCTTGATCTCGCCTTCCACGACAGAGGTATCGTCGCTGACGCTACCAAAGCCACTGAACAGTACATTGCTCAAGGAGCGATTCATCGCCTTGCACATGATTTGGGTCAGGATAATACCCGAGGCTCCCACTAGTGAGCCGGCCACAATCAATATGTTGTTGTTGATGGCGAAGCCCGCGGCACAGGCCGCTAACCCGGAATATGAGTTGAGCAGCGAAATGACCACAGGCATATCGGCACCGCCGATGGGTATTGTTGCCATCACGCCGAATATCAGTGCGAGAGCGATAATCAGATACAGCCACTGTGTGTTCTGTGGTTCGATGCAGAACATCACCGAGCAACCCACGATAGCCAATACAATCAAGCTATTGACTACCTGCTGGCCTTTGAACATGACCGCAGCACTACTGATTTTTTCGCTGAGCTTGCCATAGGCGATCAATGATCCAGTGAAGGTTAAACCACCAATCAAAATCGACAATACGATAGTGACCAGGGTAAACGTGCCACTGCCAGGAGAGAGAGCGGCCCAACCCACTAACAAGCTGGCCATACCACCAAAGCCGTTAAACAGCGCCACTAATTCTGGCATTGAAGTCATTTGCACCATGCGTGCAGCAGTTCCGCCGATAACACCACCGACCACAAAGCCCATCAATATCCACTGGTATTCAACAATACTTTGATCCAGCAAGGCAGAGACAATGGCGATAAACATCGCCACTGCAGAGAACATGTTGCCGCGTCTGGCTGTATCGGCAGATCCCAACAGCTTTAAGCCATAAATAAACAATGCCGCTGCTACAACGTAGGCGAACTGAATCAGCAAACCAAATTCGAATGTCGTTTCCATTACTAGCCACCTCTCTTCTTGAACATGGCCAACATCCGGTCAGTAACCAGATACCCTCCAACAACATTAATCGTTGCCAGTGCTACTGCACCGGCACCCAGCCAATTGGCGAGATCTTGTTCTCCAGTGCCGGCAAGCCCAATGGCGCCCACTACAGTGATACCTGATATGGCGTTAGCACCAGACATCAATGGTGTGTGCAAAGTTGCAGGCACCTTGGTGATCAATTCGAAGCCCAAAAAAATGGACAACATTAAAATAAACGTCAGAAATACTATGTCCATGCTAGCTACCCTCAGCCATGATTTTTGCAATGGTCTTGTTGGTTACTTCACCGCCGTGGGTGATGATACAACCGGGAAGAATGTCGTGTTCAAAATCAATGACAAATGATCCAGCTTCTTCGTCCCAGCTATCTTCAACGAGATTAAAAAGGTTGCTGGAGTACATCTGGCTGGCATCGCGACAAACTTCATTGGACAGGTTGCCCTGCCCAATCACGGTGACACCATTGATATCGACAGTTTGGTTCGGAACAGAACCTTCAACGTTGCCACCGGTTTCAGCGGCCATATCGACAACGACCGAACCGGGAGCCATGCCCTCGACCATGTCGCGGGTGACAATCACTGGTGGCTTGCGACCAAAAACCTGAGCCGTAGTGATGAGCACATCCGATTCCGCTATAAAGGCCTTTTGCGCATCTCGCTGCATCTGAATTTGTTCCGGTGTGAGCTCTTTAGCGTAACCGTCGGATGTCTCTCCAGTATCGCCCAAGTCTATATCGAGGAAGCTTGCGCCCAAGGAGCGCACTTGCTCTGCGACAACAGGGCGGGTATCAAAGGCTGTTACTTTCGCACCCAGCCGCTTGGCGGTAGCGATAGCTTGCAGTCCAGCCACTCCGGCACCAATGATAAAGACCTTGGCAGGCTTAAGCGTGCCGGCGGGTGTCATCATCATGGGGAAAATGCGCGGCAGTGCCGAAGCCGCCAACATGACCATCACATAGCCTGCGAGATTAGCCTGAGAACTCAAGGCATCCATTTTTTGGCTACGGGTGGTGCGGGGTATCATTTCCATGCTGATAGACGTGACACCCCGGTCGCGCAGAGCCTCTACCAATTCACGCTCATTAAAGGGGTCCAGATAGCTGATGTGGATGCATCCCGACTTCATTTGAGCAATTTCAGCCAGTTCAGGCTTGCGCAGGCGCAGTAACATATCCGCGCTAGCAAAAAGCTCTGCACGATCATTAGAGACCTTGGCACCAACATCGGTATAGGCCGCGTCGGTAAAACCGGAGCCCTCACCCATGCCTGCCTCTATATGGAGTTCCGCGCCCATACGACACAGCTTCTTAGCGGCATCCGGTGTAATGGGAACCCTATTTTCACCCGGGTGGGTTTCCTTGGGAATTGCGATTCGCATAGTGTTGTTAACCCTTGTGTGACTGAGCGTGTTTAAGACGGCAGCACAACTATAATTTTTGCGGAGGCGAACTGTAGCACAGCTCTCCCATTCCGTGAATTATGGGCAGTATTTAGCTGCTGAATGTAAATAACTCAAACATTCATAGCCGTATACTGCCACCATGGGGGCAGCAAGCCTGTGTATTCAGCTTCTTGGTAGCGAGCGTCCACTAACAATGCGCGACCTCTGTCACTCGACCGTCGTATAACCCTACCCAGTGCCTGATCTACTTTTTGCATCCCGGGGTACACATATGCGTACCGAAATCCCTGACCATAGCGCTCGTCAAAGTACTTTCGAAGCTGTTCATTATCCCGGCTGAGCTGGGGTAAACCGACCCCAATCACAACCACCGCGGCTAGCTGATCGCCAGGCAAGTCGATACCTTCCCCAAACACTCCCCCCAAAATACAAAACGCCAATACATCGCGCCGCTCCTTTAAAAGCGCCAGCAAGCCATTGCGTTCGGTCTCGGTTTGTTGCGCGCTTTGACGCCAAATCGTTCTTTCCCACAGCGTTAAATCACACGCCTGCAGAGCCGCCATACAATCTTCCAGGTATCGATAGGAAGGAAAATAGACGATGCAATTCCCCTGTTCGGCCAGAATCCATTTTTGCAGCAAGTCCACCAAGTCTGGCAGCGACTTGGTCCTTTGGTGGTATCGAGTGTCTATATGACTGGCTACGGACACCGGCATTTGCTCCGCAACGAAGGGTGAAGTTAAACGACGGCACACCGCTTCGGGAGCCAACCCTAACACCTCTCGAGTCCAGGAAATCGGAGACAAGGTGGCCGAGAACACGACCACAGCGGGCAGCTGCTTGTGCTTCTCTAGGAGTAATCGAGAAGGGTCCATGCAGTTCAGGGTGAGCTGCAGGTCCTGCGGGCCTTCACCCTTATCCAGCTCAAAACGGAACTCATTACCCCAAATATCGGCCACTCGTAAAAACTGCAAAACATCAAAGAAAAAATCTTTAAGCATTGGAGCCTGCTGCAAAAACACCGGATTAGCGGCCATCTGCTCGCTCACCTGTGCTACAAATTTCGCCAAAATATCAGCAAATTTCGCGGGCAGTTCATACCGGCTATCAAAACCCTGCAGCGCCCAGTTTTCCTTTTGCATGGCCAACATAGCTCGGTTAATTCGCTGCAGATGTTTAGCCACCATCGGTGAATGTATCGAGTCTATTCCACCCTTGGCCTTCATCAGGTTTGCCTTGGACAAGTCAGCGCTGTACATTTTTCTTGCCCGAGACGGCAGGTTGTGAGCCTCATCAACCAACAGCCCCCAGCGGAAGTTTGGCCGATCAATGAGGTCGTTAAATGTTGCGCTAAGGCTATATACATAGTGCAGGTCGGCAATAACGAGATCTACCCACGGCAATAGGTCCAGGCTCAGTTGATACGGGCAAAGCTCATACCGCACTGCCAATGCCTCTATTGCAACGCGGTCTAAGGAGGTCGACTGTATCGCTGCCAGTCGCGCCTCTGGTAGCTTGTCGTAGTAACCACGTGCATAGGGGCAGTCATCGCCATGGCAGGCCTTGCCCGGTGACAGACAAATCTTTCCCTTGGCGGTCAAGCTCAAAGCAGGCCCGTTAAAGCCGGCTTCTTTAAATTGAACGAAGGCCTGCTCGGCTGCTCGGCGCCCCACCGACTTGGCGGTAAGATAAATAAGGCCGTCGTGTTTCCCTGCTCCCACGGCCTTTAACGCGGGGAACAATACGGCGACTGTCTTCCCTATTCCCGTTGGCGCCTCCAGTAGCAATTGACCTGACTGATCGATGCACTTGTACACAAGCTCGGCGATATCTCGCTGGCCAGAGCGAAAATCGGCGTGTGGAAACTTCAGCGCTGCCAAGCTTTGCTGCCGCTCTTCGCGTTGCTTGCATATCTCCGCCACCCACTTGGAAAAGTACGCTAGTGAGCTTTGCAGAAAATCATCCAACTCGTTGGCGCTGTGAGTCTGGGAAGAGCTCGTTTCTTCATCGCTATCAATATTGAGCCAAGTCAGTTTTACCTCGAGCGCTTCACACTGCTCCTGCTGTGCGATAAGCGCCGCATACAGCTTGGCCTGAGCAAGGTGCACATAAACTACAGAAGACGCAATGGACTGGGGATTAACCCGGCAGGTTTTAATCTCCTCTACCAACCCCGCCTGGGCATCGTATCCATCGGCCCGGCCGCGCACATTGAGCAGGAGACCTTCATGTCGATGCTGGTACTCAACAGGGAACTCACTTTGGTAGGTTTTTGGGCGGCGACGAAATACCCGCTGATGCCCCTCGGTGCCCTGCACCCCGGTAGGTGATGGTGCAAAGCGGTGATCGATATCCCCGCGTCGATAACAAAATTCAGCCAACTCTCTTATGCTGACCGCGTATTCAGTCACCCTGCCATTCCACCCAAGCCACCGAGGCTGGTATTTGGTGTTGCTGAAAATACCGCAGCCAACGCTTCTGGTTATTCTGCAGGGCGTCGCCAGGCGCCTTTACCTCTATCAGGCAATAATCACCCATGCCTTCTCCGAGGGCGATCAAATCGGGAAAGCCGTTGCGATTTTCGCCTGGATCAAACAGCTGGCGCTCCCAGATGGCAAATAGGTGTTCGGGGGGAATCACCCGAAGCGCGGCTAAAAGCATATCTTCGTCGAGTAAATACCAGTCTACCCAGCGACACTGGTATCCTATATGGTCGTGAAAGTTACTGAGCAGCAGGTCCTGTAAATTACCGCCCTTTAACAATGCCCATCTGTCGGTGAGCAATTTTTCTCGATTGGCGACAAAAGCCGAGCTGTACATGTCCCGAGGTGCACTTTGAAAAGGGTGGTCAAATGCGCCGGTAACATCGGCGAATATCTCATGCCAAAAAGCGAGGCCAAACAAGCTATTGAACAAGCTGTTTTCCACATAGCGGACCGACTTCCATTCACTGCAGAGGTATTGGGCAACATCGCGTTCTACCCCATCTCCCGATTGCTTCACCGTCAGTTTTAAGGACTCAAATTTGTCGCGAGTTCGCGGCGTCACTTTCTGCCCCAACTTTCTCTGTGCACGGGCTATAATTTTCTGCGCCGCCTCCCGCTCTGCCTCGCAACGGGGATCACTCAGCATATCCTCACACCCGGCGACAACGGCAGGCCAATCCTCTTGCGCTTCCAAAATACGAGTATGACGCTCGCGCGACGGGTGAACTTCGCTTTTCTGGTAGAGTTGGCTGGCGAGATCCAATACTCCCATGCGCTCTAGTTCTCGCCCCAGGGTATTGCAGGCACGCTGCCACCGAGTTTTCGCTACGGCAGAAGACACGTTTCTATCAATCATAAAACGGGCTATATCGAGCACGCCCTGCTCGTCTCCCAGTTCTAAAAATTCATAGAACAAATGCTCGGCCTCACTACAGCTAAGATATTCATCCAACGCCTCCCGCGCGGCAAACAAACGATGCTCTGGCTTAAGTGTGTAAGGGAAGTAGCGCGCGATACCCAGATCACTGAGCACAAAATCAGTCATTCCCTGATGGCGGTTGCCAAAAAACAGAACCTCGAGTACCTCGACAATCGCTGCACAATCGGGAGCGACAATGCTTTCATCGAAGACCTCTATCAGCCGGCCCAGCCTCAAAGAGCCATCGGACTCGTAGGCCTCAATGCTGCAAAGCAATTCTCCCTTCGCCATCTTCGAACA
This sequence comes from Halioglobus sp., assembly GCA_047626655.1. Classification (GTDB taxonomy): domain Bacteria; phylum Pseudomonadota; class Gammaproteobacteria; order Pseudomonadales; family Halieaceae; genus JBALVT01. The sequence goes on along the minus strand of JBLHSI010000082.1, from coordinate 4,402 downwards.
TGCTGGCAGATGTTGTCCGTAAGCGCGGACTAATTCGGCCCTGGTAAATAGGCTTCCTACTTCATCGGGCGCTAGCTCTGCGGGCGCAAATAGTAGGTCCTGCTCAATCAACTCCTCCAGTACCGGCTCCAGCTCACCAATTTCACTGTAGGCAAGCTTACTCACGCGAAACCAAGGGCCAACTCGGGAGACCAGCCGGACATACAGGCATTGAGCCACAACGCTGAGCGCGCGAAAGCGTTGCAGAAACAGCAACTCGTCGCCGCTCAACAAGTCGGCATATTGCGCCTCTACAGAGTTGCACAAAGAGACAAAATTATCCCGGTAATAACGCGGGGGCAAGTCGGGGGGCTTAGTTGGTGAATTCTCTTGAACCACGGTTTTGACGCTATCTCCTTCAATCCAGTAACACGTTATTGTGCAATCAGTTGAGTACGCGTTACAAGCGCTCAAGTCAGACAGGAACGCAAAAATCCAGACCCTTAGCTGGCACCCTTCAGGCTTTCAAGGGGCACTGCGGCTGCCTTTCGCCTCAATTAGCCGGCTTACAGCGCGGCTGCACGAGCCCACACTGTACCCACACCCAATTTTAGGGCATTCTGGGCCGCAATAAGAAACCTGCGAGAGTACACGGCATTGAGCTCCCCAAAATCTGAAATTCGCCAGCTGACGCTCCTTTTGGCCCTGACGCCGATACTGTTTCTGGTTGTGCTGCTCGCCAGCTCAGTCTACCTGTTTGGATCCGACTCTTCCTATGGCGCCAATCAAATTGCGCTAGTGATGGCAGCCTGCGTGGCGGCACTGGTGGGGCGAAAAACCGGTGTGACATGGAAAATGGCGCAAGAGGGTATCATCACTGGTATTGCCATCGGCCTGGGCCCAGTTTTGATCCTACTGGCGGTTGGTATGTTGATCGGAACCTGGATTTTAGCGGGCACTGTGCCGGCCATGATTTTCTACGGTGTACAAATCCTAAACCCCGATATATTTTATGCTGCCAGCGCCATGATATGCGCAATTATTGCTATCAGTATTGGCAGCTCATGGACAGTCGCCGGCACGCTAGGTATTGGACTGATGGGTATCGCGGGCAGTTTTGACCTATCACCCGCCATCACCGCCGGCGCCATTGTTTCAGGCGCTTATTTTGGCGACAAGTTATCGCCCATGTCCGACACGACAAACCTCGCGGCGGCTGCCACCGGCGTAGATTTGTTCGACCACATTCGCCATATGATGTGGACCACAGTACCCAGTTTTGCCATTGCTCTAACATTCTTCTTTTTTATTGGCGGCTCCGGCGGAGCCGAGCCCGCCGAGATAGAAACACTAAAAGCCAGCTTAGAAGCCGAATTTAATATTGGCCTCCACCTATTGTTGCCACTTGTGCTGATGCTTGGACTGGTTTACAAACGTTTCCCCGCCTACCCCGCTATCGTCATCAGCGCCTTGGCTGGAGCTGTCTTGGCAGTCGGTTTTCAACCCGAAAGAGTGATCATGCTGGCGGGTGATTCCGAAGGCATAATGAGTGGATTCGTTATGCTCAAGGGCGTGTGGATTGCACTGTTTGACGGCTATACGTCTAATAGCGGCAATGAATTTTTAGATGCCCTGCTAAGCAAAGGCGGCATGAGCAGCATGTTAAATACCGTGTGGCTTATTATGGTTGCCCTGGGCTTTGGCGGAGTGTTAGAACAAACGGGGATCCTCGCTTTCTTACTAAAATATGCCCTTAAAAAAGCCAAAACGACGGGCTCATTGGTGGCCACAACAGTGGTCACCTGTATTGGCACTAATATCTTAGCTGCCGATCAATTTATCGCCGTTGCGATTCCTGGAAGACTGTATAAAGACGAATATAAAAGGCAGGGCTTATCGCCGTTAAACCTGTCGCGCACGCTGGAAGACTCCGCAACTCTCACCTCAGCACTCATTCCCTGGAACACCTGCGGTGCTTATATGTCTGCCACGCTGGGAATTGCTACTTTTACTTACGCGCCCTTCGCAGTTTTTAACTTTGTCTGCCCTATGTTGGCCGTTATCTTCGCCTTCATTGGTTTCGCGCAAAAGCCATTAGAAGAAGAGGCACCCACCGCGGTGACTACTTAACGCCAGGTGCCCGGCATAGATTCTCTACCGTGGGATTATCCCAGTCCGTTCACGCAGCAGGTACAGGTGACGGCCAAGGATATCGATGGCCTCAATCACACCAATAATACCGTCTATGTAAAGTGGTGTGAAAAAGTAGCCTGGGCACACTCGTGTGCCCTTGGGCTGGACCTCGATTGCTACCAACGCTTAAATCGCGCCATGGCTATCAATCACGCGCAATACCACTATTTAAAGGCCTCTCACGAGGGTCAAGAGTTGGGGCTGGCGACCTGGATTACCGAATGGGACAAGAAGCTGACGATGAAACGCCAATTTCAAATTGTTAGGCTGGAGGACGAGGTGACGCTGCTCCGCGCGAAAGTGGATTTTGTCTGTATCGACATCGCAAGTGGACGCCCGCGGCGGCTGCCTCCCGAGTTTATCGACGGCTATGGGCCCGCTATTCTCAGCGAAGCATGAGTTGCCCCCTGAGATAACGCGCTGTTACGTCAACAACGCGTCCAATCAAATGGCAGCACGCCTCGAATATCATTATTGCCAGTGGCCAGCATGATCAGCCTATCCAGGCCTACAGCAACACCGCTGCAAGGCGGAAGACCCTGCTCCATCGCTGCCAACAACAGTTTATCAACGGGCATTTCCGCCAAGCCTCGGCTGCATCGCTTTTGATTGTCTTGCTCAAATCGTCGTGCCTGCTCCACCGGATCGGTGAGCTCACAATAGCCATTAGCGAGTTCCAACCCATCCACATATAGCTCAAAGCGTTGTCCCACATTGACATCGCCGGCGCTAACAATTTTCGCCAGAGCGGCTTGCGAAGCTGGATAGTCGTAAACAAAATACATTCCCGCGTCAGCCAGTTGTGGCTCAATTAAATGGCTCATCAGGAGGTCGAGCCACAAATCTCTGTCTTGCGAGTCAAAGCTAACATCGATGTGTTGTTGCGCCACAGCGCGCAGTTGCTCCAGCGGCGCAGTAAACGGGTCTAGCTTGAGGTGCTCGGCGAAAAGCTCACGATAGCTCACTTTCTGCCATTGATCTCGGCCCAAGCAGCAGCAGACAAGATCGGCCACTTCGGTCATTAACTGATGGTGGTCATAAGCGGGACGATACCACTCCAGCAATGTAAATTCGGGGTTGTGGCGCGGTCCAACTTCTCCGTCCCTAAACGCCTTAGCAATTTGATAAATTGCGCCAGAACCCGCAGCGAGCAAGCGTTTCATTGCGTATTCTGGGGAGGTCTGCAGGTATCGAGGGCCATTCTGGGACGCGCCATCAGGCACAATGAACGGATCTATCGAGGGCTCGGTGACCCCGGCACTGCACAGTAAAGGCGTATCAACCTCCAGCACATCGCGTTCGTCAAAGAATGCACGAACGCGGGCCATGAGGGAACTGCGCGCTTTAAGCAGTTCCAGCGACGTCCCGGGCTGCCAACTCACTAAGTCAGGACTTACTAGCTCGGCTCACATATTCACCAGTGCGAGTATCGATGCGAATCACTTCACCTTGGCCGAGGAACAGGGGAACACGAACCACCGCTCCTGTGCTCAAGGTAGCAGGCTTACTGCCGCCGCTAGCGGTATCGCCTTTCAACCCGGGGTCGGTTTCAACAACTTCAAGTTCGACGAAGTTGGGTGGCGCAACCGATAAAGGGGCGCCGTTGTATAAGGTCACTTCACAGCGATCCTGTTCTTTCAGCCAGAGTCGAGAATCGCCTACCGCGGTCTTATCGGCGGGAAACTGCTCAAACGTAGTGGGATCCATAAAATACCAAAACTCACCATCTGTGTAGGAGTACTCAAGATCCTGGTCCATGACATCGGCCTGCTCGAGCGACTCACTCGCCTTGAAGGTGCGATCCCACACGCGATCTGTTTTCAAATTTCGCAATCTGACCCGGGCAAAAGCCTGACCTTTACCCGGTTTAACCAACTCGTTGGCGAGAATGCTACAAGGATCACCATCGAGCATTACTTTAAGCCCAGATCTTAAATCGTTGGCAGAATAATTGGCCATTACTGTCTCTATTTCTTGTCGGAAGAATATGCCAGACATGATACCTCAGCCCGAGAACCAATGGCAGGGGCGCGTCGAGACAAGTGCGCCGATATACGCTATGCTGGAATTCACTATCGCACCATTAATGGAATATTAAGCCCTATTGAATGAGCAGCCACTCACCAATAAAACTACGAATTCCCAACCAAGATCTCGCTGAGTGCAGTTTTTTTCGAGCCAATATAGAAGCGGCTCAGGCATGGGCGTTGAGCTTGCCCGTGGCCAATAC
>JBLHSI010000081.1:0-11788 GCA_047626655.1 Halioglobus sp. | reverse complement strand
TCCCAGCTCTGAGCACAGCGCTCATGGCGGGGCGAACTATCATTTCGAACAACAGACTCGCCCGGCAAGGCAACTGGCTCATACGCTTCCCACAGAGGCAACGAACGCAGTCGACTGTCGGCAGCTAGCATATTGAGAAGGTGGGTGGTGCCGGATCGGGGCAATCCCGCCACAATGATGGGTGACACGATCTCCTCGTTAAGAATCTCGGGGTGCCGATTGAACTCTCGTTGCAACAACAGCCGACTACAAGCAAACAGCACAAGCTTATTTCGCAAGCCCAGGCGTCCAATACCAGTGAGTGCCAAATCGTTACCCCACTCATCACACAGTAAATCCAGTCGTATGATAAAGTCGAGCGGGCCAAAATCTTCGAGCCCGGTTTTCTTTCTCGCTTCGGCCAGGATCTGCTGCCGATCGAACGATACTGTTAGTGTTTCGCCGTATTTCATTGCCGAGCGCTGCAATTCATTTAGTACCGGTTGGGCGAGATCGTGAATATAAATATCGTGTGCCATAGGCGTTTCTGCAGTCAATTTCTTGTGCCGTTATCTAACACTAATCGATCGAGGCGTTGACGCAATAAATCCACGCGTGAGCGCAACCAACCGTCCTCCCAAAAATTGCCATAGGCTGCACGTTCACGCAAAGCGGTAATAACGTCTATGGCGAGGTTCACAGCGGCGGGTTCATCGGGAGCAGCCGCTAATACAGCCTCAGCTAGCAGCATCGCGGCCTCAGGTTGAGACTTCTGTAACTTCTGTCGGGCGCGGTCTATGACGGCATCCAGACCTGCAAGCTCCACTAAGTCCGGGTAAATGCTCTCCACCTGAGTTGCATACAGTTCACTGGTTTTGTCCGCCTTAAACCATCCTAGATACGATTCCCAAATGGTACGCACCGCCCAGCTGACTTTACCGTAGCCCTCGCCTACCGAGATAGCGATGGGCAAGGTGACTTCATCCATCAGGGTGTAGATATCGGTGCCCTCATTCATGCGCTGCAATGTAGTGCTGTGCACATAGTCTACCGCGGCATGCAGACGAGCAAAACTATCGGCAATAAGCTGCGCGCCCTCGACCGGCTCGAAATGCCCGGTAATTAAGGTGGATGCACCCAGAGATCGCGCCTTTGATATAGATGTTAGATAGGGCTCGATGAAGCGATACCGATCACCGCGAATCGTATTGAAATTGGGGAAATGTGGGAAAAGCGGTCCGGTGAGATTGCCGCTAAATAATATTTTGTATTGCGGCAACCACACAATAGCGCTGTCCATAGTTTCGCCGCCCGGCGTACTAATTAGCTCAAAGTCGATGCCGCCCAAGTTAAACTTGTAGTTTTCATGGTAGATAATATCGGCCACTGGAGTGTCCTGCACAAACACCTCTGGGTGATGGCGCGCAACTGCAATGGCTTTATCGATGGTTTTTTTAAACCAAATATAGGACTGCCCCTGACGCACAGTAGTGATTCGCTCGTCGTCACGCTGACACGCGCTCAAGTTTGACTGGGCAACGAGCTGTGTCGCCTCCTCCCGAAACTGAGCGACACCGCCCACGTGGTCTACATGTCCTTGCGTGAGCAAAAGATAAGGCGTAGGACCCGGGCAAACCGCATCAAACAGCTTCTTGTGTGTAAGTGCCTCAAACCCCATCCCGGTATTAATAATTACACGGCCCGCGTCGGTTACTACCATATAGGCATTAGAAGTGCCCTGCGACATGTAGATAAAGTCGTTAATTTGAATAGCTTCTGTTTGACAAGCAGGTGCCATCTGACTAAACGCAGGGCGCGTTTGAATAAGCTCATCTACTGCTGCTTCATACTTATTCATACCACTCTCACACTTCTTGGGCGCCTGAGTGGACGCCTACCTCATTAGATATTAATATGGTCGTATTACTTTATTATGTCAACCGCGAGAACCACCCCATGACTGAATCTCTGGCTAACATGTTGAACCTCGCGCCTCTCAATCAAGTCGGCTTTGTGTATGAAGATTTGAACGCTGCCATTGCTCTCTACGAACCATTATTTGGACCCTTCGAAGTACAAAGCTATGGCGAGATGGAATGGATCTACCGCGGCAAACCCGAAACTAGCGAACTCTATATCGCGTTTGGCAAAAGTGGTGACGTTGAAATCGAACTCATCCAATGGGTGTCCGGAGCAACGCCACATAAGGAGTTTATTGACGCTGGCCATGAGGGTATGCAGCACTTACGGTTCCCAGTAGATTGCATGGCAGATACATTGCGTGAGGCCGAAAAATTTGGCTACAAAGCTATCTGGCAAAAGGAATTTGCTAAAGGGCTAGAGGCTGCCTATCTAGAGCGTGAAGGCGACCCACTGTTAGTAGAGTTGTTCGAAAACAAATTTACCTAAAATATTGGCTGTACTGTAGGCCAGTTAAACTTGGCCTTGCGGGTCATTTTTTAGCGATATTTAACACGCTATGGTGATGCTTAGGGTTTTATTCAATCGGGAATATGTGCGATGACATTGGTCAAATGGATACCCAAGCTACTATGTTTGCTAGTTGCAACAGCGGGAGCTAATAGTGCCCTGGCCTTTAACATGCCCGAGCCCAATCCTTATTTAGCGGATTCCAACTACGCTATGGGCCACGGAGATTCGGCCCAACAAGATGCGCTCCCGCAAGCTGGCCCAAGCGGACCAACGCGCACCCTCTCCGACCAAGAAATTCAATACACGTTTTCTGGCCCAGCCTATTTTGGCATCAACACTTCGGGCACCTACAACGACAGCCGACGGGTGTTTTGGGGCAATGGCCTGGACCGAATCGTCAAACTCGACTACGACACCCACCAAGTTGTTAGCGAGTACTACTTCCCCGATGCAAAGCGCTGGACAGAACAGGACGCCGAGAGCGCCATTAAGTCGTTCGATGACAGTAATAACGGTATATTCGCTCTCTATCGCGCGTTTAAAGAAGCAGACAAACTACGTAACTTATCCAACTTGTATACCGTGCTAGATAAAGACCACGTGTTCTACATCGGCAGCAAGAACGGGTCAATCTCGGCCTATGGCGATCAGCACCCATCAGACTCGCACTCTGCCATTGTTAAGCTGCGTGAATTTCAATTACCAGCCGAAGCTACCGGCCCTATCATGGGCTTAAACATGACCTATGACGGCTGGTTAATTGTGGCAACCGAGCACGGCTACATGGCCGCTATTAGCCGTGACTTTAAGCAACACCATCTCATACGTTTAGAGCACAGTGAAGGAGCGCAAGAAAAAGCCACCGGACCTACCGGCTATGGCTGGATTCGAAACGGCTACGCGATTGATGCGCGCGGCGGCATTTACATTGCATCGCAACAGCATATGCACAAAGTGATATGGACCGGGAGTAAACTCAGCACCGATGAGAGCCACGGAGCATGGACCGCCGAATACCTAAACGCCTGGGGCCAGGGAACTGGCGCAACGCCCTCCTTAATGGGCTTTGGCGAGGAAGATCAATTTGTCGTGATCACCGATGGTCAGGAACAAATGAACGTTGTCCTGTTTTGGCGCAATGGCATCCCCACCGATTGGCAACAGCTGGCGGACTCACCGAGTCGTCGTATCGCCGGGCAAGCGCCAGTAACCATGGGCGATTTAACACTAACACAAATACAGTCGGAGCAATCAGTGGTGGTGGCTGGCTATGGCGCGATGGTGGTGAACAATCATCCGCGCAATGTTCCTTGGTATTTGCCCGAACGCGCTGCCAGTTTGCTGATTAGTTATCTCGGCAGTAACCCAAACCATCAGCCTTATGGCGTTCAGAAATTTGCTTGGGATCCAGCAAGCCAAACCCTAGAGAGTGCTTGGGTAAATAAAGAGGTAAGCTCTCCCAGCAGCGTGCCGATTGTAGGCGTAGCATCAAGCGCCGCGTACCTCATAGGCGCCAGAGATAACCAGTGGACATTAGAAGCGATGGATTGGATGACTGGCGAATCCAAATTCCATTACGTGATCGGCGGCCAACGTTACAATGTGCTGTTCTCAGGCACCTTGCTAGACATGGATGGCCGCATTCATTACGGCACACCGTGGGGACGCGTTCGCCTCAACCCCCACTAGATCAAATGGTCACATTCGGATCCACTAACACATTCACCTATAGTCGGAATTTTGGTGTAGAGTCCGTGGCCACTCACTCTGTAACTATTCGACCGAGACTAGCCTATGAACATAGTGCCCCTTGCTAAAAACGAAGAGCCAATGGCTGTCGAGCTCTTCTCCGCCGCATTTCATGATGACCCCGTGATGAACTGGCTTTGCGACAAGCCTGGATTTTTGCAGGCATTCTTCAAACTGATGATTCCCGTTTATAGAGTTCACAACTTAAGCTACAAAGATGAGGACGCCAGGGGTGGCGCTGTGTGGCTGGGGCCCGGTGGTAAATTAAAGTGGCGTATCACTGCAGGTAATGTCTTCAATATGATGCGCATAGTGGGCTTTCGCGGCGTCATTCGATTACTGCAAAGCGGCAGTAAAATGGAAAAGCTGCATCCCAAAAAACCACATTACTATTTGTTTTTGATTGGTGCCCGACCCGAGTATGCGGGTCAGGGAGTGGGTAGTGCCTTAATGTCACAAATGCTGCGTCGTTGCGATGCCGAAAACATGCCCGCCTACCTGGAAAATTCCAAGAGAGAAAATCTGCGGTTCTACCAAGGCCATGGATTTAAAGTCATGGAAGAAATAAAATTTGCCAAAAATGCGCCTTCACTGTGGTTGATGTGGCGCGAACCCAACTCCCAGCCAATTGCCAACCCCACCCTTTAGGTAACTCTATGTACAGCGGCGAAAAACTCAATAGTGTTAGCCATCTAGTAGGCGCAGCACTGGCCCTGGTAGGCTTAGGCGCACTCATCACCGTTGGCTTACAAAGCGGTGACACATGGGTACTGGGCAGCTTCGCGATTTTTGGTGTATCGCTCGTGCTGCTATACAGCATGTCTACGCTGTATCACAGTTTTCAATTACCCGAGCTAAAAAAACTATTTCAGTTATTTGATCACATTGCCATTTACTTGTTAATCGCCGGCACTTACACACCTTATATGTTGGTGACCCTGCGCGAGGGCAATGGCTGGCTCATCATGAGCGCTATTTGGTCTCTAGCCGCCATTGGCACACTGAGCGAAATATTTTTGCATGGCCGGATGGTAAAATTTTGTCAGATGATTATCTATCTCGCTATGGGATGGGCCTGCGCATTCGATTTTTCAAGTTTAAAAATCGCCCTCCCACCGGCCGGGCTAGATTGGTTGATATGGGGCGGACTCGCCTACACCGTTGGCGTCATTTTCTATGTTCTGGATGGCATGAAAAAGCTCACCCATGCGCACGGCATTTGGCACTTTTTTGTGCTCGCAGGTAGCGTCTGTCATTTCATCTCAATCATTCTCTACGTGCGATAGACCACAACTCCCACCCCTAGTCTTCGGAGTCAATAACCTATGTTTTTATTACGTTTTGATATGCGCGCACCGACCGATGGCCCCAACACCATTAGTCAGCTCTACAGCAGCGCTATTGAGATGGCCACATGGGGAGAACAAAACGGTTGCCTCGCTACCGTTATTTCACAGCATCATAGTTCCAGTGACAATTATCTTCCCTCACCCTTAATTTTGGCTTCGGCTATAGCGGCTAAAACCGACAAACTCGCCATCAATATCGGCGCCCTGCTGCTAAATATGTACGACCCTATCAAGCTGGCGGAAGACATTGCTGTGCTCGATATTATTAGCAACGGGAGAGTGAGCTACACCATTGGTTTGGGTTATCGGCCAGAAGAATACGCCATGTTCGGCATACCGATGAAGGCCCGTGGTAAAACGATGGAAGGGAAGCTAGATGCGCTCGTTCGTGCTCTGCGCGGTGAACGGTTTGAATACCAAGGAAGGCAAATTCACGTAACACCAACACCGCCATCCGGGGAAAACCTTGGGCTTAATTACGGCGGCCACAGCAATGCGGCAGCCAAGCGTGCCGGTAAATTTGGCCTGGGGTTAATGGCCGATGGCGGCGGACCCGAACTGGAAAAAGTGTATCGCGAAGCAGCACTCGCACACGGTCAGAAACCGGGCATGGTGTATATTCCACCCGCAAACTTAATCACCTCATTGCACCTGGCCAAAGACGTGGATCAGGCATGGGAAGAAATGGGGCCCTATCTACTGCATGACGCGCAAATGTATGGCGGCTGGATGGCAACCAATAATACGGCTGCAACCTCTTACGCCTCGTCCGTCGATGAGCTTCGAGCCGAAGAGGGCCCGTATCGCATTGTGACGACCGAGGATGCAGTGGCTATGATAAAAGCGGGCCAGATTCTGGCTATGCAACCACTGTGCGGGGGCATGCCGGTTGCACTAGCATGGCGCAGTTTACAGCTTGTCGCGGACGAAGTTATGCCGGAAATTTAGGGCCTTTTAACAACATTCGCACGATCGATGCGCCAATCTACAACTGTTTCTGATCTACTCAAGCTACTTTAGCTCACGTTAAATCCTGCCTAACTTACCGACCCGCTAAAACTTGTCGGTTACTGCACCTTCAGATGCCGAAGATACCAGGCGTGCATATTTAGCCAAAGTGCCACGCATCTCTTTAGGTGCTGGAGCTTTCCAGTTGGCCAGGCGAGCGTCGATTTCTACTTGTGGGATATTCAAGTTCAGCAGACTTTTCTCCGCATCAATAGTGATACTGTCACCATTTTCAATGATCGCGATAGGGCCACCTACTGCGGCTTCAGGCGTAACATGACCGACAACGAATCCGTGGCTGCCACCAGAGAAGCGGCCGTCGGTAATCAATGCTACGTCGTTACCGAGACCTTTACCCATAATGGCACCCGTTGGGCTCAGCATTTCACGCATCCCCGGACCGCCTACAGGACCTTCGTGGCGAATGACAATGACATCATCTTTCACGACGGTGTTATCAAGTATTGCCGCCAGCGCTGACTCTTCAGATTCAAAAACTCGGGCACTGCCAGTAAAGCTCAAACCTTCCTTACCCGTAATTTTCGCAACAGAACCGGTGGTGGCGATATTGCCGTACAGTATCACTAGATGGCTGTCTTTCTTAATCGGATTATCCAGCGCTCGAATGATGTCCTGCCCCGCTGGATAAGGTGCGACATCGGCCAAATTTTCAGCCATAGTGTGGCCCGTTACTGTCATGCAATCACCGTGGATCAATCCTGCTTCGAGCAACATCTTCATCAATGGCTGAATACCACCGATGGCTATCAGCTCAGACATCAGGTATCGACCGCTGGGTCTCAAATCAGCGAGCAGCGGTACTTTCGCACCAATACGAGTAAAGTCATCCAGCTCCAGCTCTACACGCGCTGTATGTGCCATCGCCAGCAGATGTAATACGGCATTGGTCGAGCCACCCAGGGCAATCACTACGGTAATTGCGTTTTCAAATGCCTTACGAGTCATGATATCGCTGGGCTTAATGTCTTTTTCGAGCAGGTTTACTACTGCAGCGCCGGCACGTTCACAGTCGTGCATTTTATCCTCAGACACCGCTTCCTGCGCCGAACTGTTCGGCAGGCTCATACCAAGTGCCTCGATCGCCGATGCCATGGTATTGGCGGTGTACATACCGCCACAAGAACCCGGTCCGGGTATGGCGGTATCTTCAACTACTTTTAACTCTATCTCTGATACCGTTCCTGCTGCTACGCCACCCACAGCTTCAAACACAGATACGATATCGGTATGGCCCGCACCGGGTTTAATGGTGCCGCCATAAACAAAAACGGAAGGTCGATTGAGCGTGGCCAAAGCCATAATACAACCCGGCATATTTTTGTCACAGCCACCAATAGCAACGACACCATCAAAACCCTGAGCACCCACAACCGTTTCGATAGAATCGGCAATCACTTCTCGAGAAACCAGTGAATAACGCATGCCAGGGGTACCCATCGAAATGCCATCGGATACCGTAATAGTATTAAAGATAATACTTTTACCTCCTGCGTCATTCGCACCCTGTGCTGCGCCTTCGGCCAGCTTGTTTATGTGCATATTACAGGGTGTCACCATACTCCACGTTGACGCGATACCAATCTGCGGTTTCTTGAAATCATCATCGTTAAAACCCACGGCATGTAACATCGCCCGACTGGGGGCTTGCGCTACACCATCGACAATTATTGATGAGAATTTACGTGTTTTATCGTCTGTCATGCTTTTAACCTGTCGTGAAGACTTTTATAAATACCAAAAAACTCTCAAAAGCGGATTAGAGAGAAAGGAGACGCGTATGTTACTAGGTAAATTGTTATGAAGGTAATACTGAAATCAATATGGCGTATAAAAACATAGAAATCACCCGCCATATACGCTGTCTCAAGCAGTAAGCCACTGCTTCCGCGCCGCACGACCCACTTGCGGCCGACAGATTTTGTAGACACGAGTCAGCCATACTTTCGTGACATGGGCTTTACACTAAGGTTTATACGAGCTATTTTCCGCACAAAAGCAGATTGTTTGGTACAGCTCTCTCTATATCATCACTGCTATCAACTTACTCAGAGCGCAGCACAATGAGCAACCAGCAGACACTACCTACCAATACCTCCTCAGAAGCGGGAAAGCCATCTACTATGCATCGTTTAGGTCAATGGATACAGGACCCTATGGGCAGTGTCCTCTTTGCCTCCGCGGCAACCATTGGAAGCTTTGGTGTTGTGCTCTCAGGAACCTGGCTTATTGGTCTTACATTAAGCTAGTCGCCGAAATAACCAGAAAAAGATCACCATTTTAGGTTAATCTATCGCTGGGGGTGTTGCAGGCAGACCACGATTCTAGCCCAACCCACGTCTCCGACTGCTGAGCCTTTGTAACTCAGTACCCCGCACTTACCTTTTAGGCACATGAACAATGAAGACGATACTATACAAGCTCGCTTTGGCGGCTACGATTCTATTGGCACCTGCGGTGCAAGCTGCGACCATCAATATTGACGGCTTGACCCAAGCATCGATCGACGGCTCTGTTGGCGAGGATATTTTCTTGATGGCAGGTACCTACCGGCTATCCTTTATAGATGACACTTACACCGCGTTCAGTCGCTTTAGTGATTCCTCCGGCTGCACCAGTGGTGCAAACTGCTCGAAGGGCTGGGAACACAGTGTTGGATATACCATCAACCAAGATACTTTCAATTTTGGCGACGGAAATGCGCAGGGCACCATCGGCCCTATCGGCGGCGGCGGCTACTTTGAAACCGCCGCTGGTTCATTCGCAAACGCCACTGGGTATGCTCAGAACTTCACCTTAGCGACAGATACAACGGTGCGGTTCTTCCTGTATGACGATATCCTTTATGATAACCGCGGTGGTGTCTCGCTATCGGTTGCGGCCGTCCCCCTACCCGCAGCAGCTTGGCTATTCGGCTCAGCGCTGCTAGGCCTAGGTATGATTAAACGCCGCAAAGCGTAGAGCACATTCGGGCAACACCCTAATGCCTACCTGAGAATGATGACTTGCTGCCTAATATCGCCTCAAATAGCAGTCCAACCTATAGTATCTCTCTAGTGTTCAACGCTATTTGCCGACTGAGCTAACAGGGGTAACTTGCAGCTGTTGGCGCACGGCGCCGAAGGCCGTTTGTGCTATTGGGTAGAGTTTATGAATACCTGTAGGCAGGAATTCAGTGTCTCTGCAAAGGACCTTAGCTCTGACGATATCGCGTCCCGAGTATATGATGACAATGAAGCAATCATCGGATTTTATACCGTAGAACGCACGTCTATGACTACTCACACAACTATTGAGCCTTTGACAGAACTCACTGCCCCTTATGATCCGCCGTTTTTTCAGGCAGCCGAAACGCCAACAGCACATTGCCCGGCATATGAAAATAAATGCCATAGCCGGAATTCACAAATAGCATATCCTTGTTAAATACCGGGCCCGTAGCGCCACCCATAGATCCACCCATGGCACTGGTGCCATTGAGCGTACTAAATTCGATGGCTGTATCAAAATCCCAGACAACCTTGCCACTCTTGCCCGCATAGGCGCGTAAGTGGCCATCCATTGAACCTGCAACAGCAGCGCCAGGGATTGAAGAGGCTGCGGCAGAAAGTCCCGGTTGGCAAAATTCTCTGCCCTCACAAATATCCAGAGCTGGAGTAAACCAGAGTTGCTCACCACTGGTGATATCCAATGCAAACATGCCTGGATAAGCAACACCCGGCCAACGAGGACCGCCATCAAAATCAGACATCGGCACATAGAGAATGTCGCCCTCCACGGTCATGCCAAAATGGACACCGCCCTGAATACCGCCTTTACCCAGTTTTTTTCGCCAAAGAATCTTTCCACCGTGCTCTGGGTCGAGGCCAAAGACTTCTCCTGATTTCTGGCCAGCCAGCACAATATCCTTTCCCGCGGAGTTGGTAGCAATAATGGTGGCTGCCCCAAAATCATAATCGGGGCCATCTTCGGGTGGGCAGTTAACTCTCTCTGCGGTTTCGCAACCCATATTCCAAGCGTCGCCTACGGTCATTTGCTGGCGCCAAACAATGCTGCCATCGTTCAAGCTAAGCGCAAGAATGGCGTCGCTAGTGTCGTTAGCCGGTGACGAGTAATTTTCGCCGGTACCGACATACATAACGCCTCTTTTGCTGTCTATGCTCGGGGTATTCCAAACCGGTGAGCCCGACGGTGCTATCCGGTCTGTTCCAATGGCGTTTTGACCAACAACACGGGGCGCTTCATCAATGGTATACCCCACCCAGTTCTTTTTCCCGGTTTTAGCATCATAGGCGGCGACGCCGCCGCGGAATGTGCAACAAGCGTATGCAGGATCGGCCGCCTGAGTGACTTCCAGAGATGACAACGGCACATACAAAGTACCATTACTTAGTGAAGGTGCCGCCGTCAATGTCAGGCTGGGGTGATCATCCGGGCGATCGCGCCAACGCAACTCGCCCGTTAGTGCGTTGAGCGCATAGACGTTGCCGATGATATCGCCAAAAAATAGCGACGGGCTGGCCTTTTCTCCCACTACCCAGGGTTCAATCACAATCGCGTTGCGCACTTCTGCAACGGTATTAAAAGTCCAACGAATGCAGCCGGTTTTACGGTCTAAGGCAAACACTGAACCGTTTTGGCTACCCACATAAACCGCTCCCCCGGCAACAGTAGGCTGCGAACGTGCACGGATCGCATCGGGGTAAGCAAATGCCCAAGCTAACTCTAACTGGTTAATATTGTCTGCATTTATATCGGTAACGGTTTTGCCATAGTGACGTTGATTACTGAGACCAACACCCCAACCCAGCGATACAGGCGGCGCATCAAAGTCAAACTCAGCCGACTCTCCTGTACACTGTTGCGCAGGTGCTACCGCCTCTTGGTCCAATTTCTGACCAGTAAGATACTCCGACAAAACCACCTTCTGACTATTACTCAAGACCTTGGCCTGCTGCTGCATAATGCCTTGATCCATGGCTCTATAGACCGAACTGGCAGACATCAAGCGGATCAGCGTCAGTTCTGGTGCCTTGGCGACACGACCACCATGACAAACTTGACAGTGTTTGTTATAGAGCGCCTCACCCTTATCAGAATCCGGAACAGCAGAGCCCTCTGTGGCATCCACTGCAGCACCCACCTTTAAGGGCATCAAGATAGTCGCCCAAAGTAACAGCATTACCGTTGAGTTCATGAAGCTTCCTCTCAATCACTTATTCATAAAAAAAGGACCGGCAAGCCAGTCCTAT
>JBLHSI010000080.1:0-11962 GCA_047626655.1 Halioglobus sp. | reverse complement strand
GCAACACCTATCGCCGCTGATTTGATGAACCGCGCGGCAGCCCCAGGCAATAGCTTTACCTTTCTTATGGCGGGCGTTGCCACTGACTATACGGAGTTGATGTCGATTAAAGACACCACCAAGTCGTGGAAAATTGCGTTATTCTTGCCCTTGGTGGCCGTCCCGCAGGTCATGTTGCTGGGATTTGTTTTGAATCAGTTTTAGAGAATTCGGGATGGCATGCGCGTTGCGCTACCCAGTCGCGCCCTCCTGCGCTAAAATGCGGGCCTTTTTAAAGGAAATGGCTACCGATGTTAGAGATAAGCCCAATACTGGAGCAACTAAAAGATATTAGTGCGCGCACCGACGTGCTCAGGGGGTATCTTTGACTACGCCAACCGCAAGGATAGGTTAGCTGAGGTAGAGCTGGAACTGGCTGAACCCAGTGTGTGGGAAGATGCAACCCGCGCGCAGGAGTTGGGGCGCGAGCGTTCTTCTCTTGAAGCAATCGTACAAACGATAGAGCAACTCGATAGCGGCAGCGTTGATGCTAAAGACTTATTGGAGATGGCGGCAGCCGAAGACGATGCCGATACGGTAGAAGAGGTCGAACAGGAAATAGCGACCCTTATCTTAAGCTTAGAGCAAATGGAGTTTCGCCGTATGTTCAGTGGCGAGATGGACGCCAATAGCGCCTATCTGGACATTCAAGCGGGATCTGGCGGCACAGAGGCTCAAGATTGGGCAGAAATGATCCTTCGCATGTTTCTCCGCTGGGGTGATGCTAAGGGCTACAAAACAGAGTTGATAGAGGTGTCAGCGGGAGAAGTCGCAGGTATCAAAAGCGCCACCATTCACTTCCAGGGTGAGTATGCCTTCGGTTGGTTACGTACAGAAACGGGTGTACATCGCCTTGTACGCAAATCACCCTTCGATTCGGGTAGCCGTCGACATACCTCTTTTGTATCGGTGTTTGTTTCACCTGAAATCGACGACAATATTGAAATTGAGATCGATCCATCCGATCTTCGTGTCGACACGTATCGAGCAAGCGGGGCCGGCGGACAGCACGTTAATAAAACGGATTCAGCGGTAAGATTGACCCACCTTCCCACCGGGGCAGTAGTGCAATGCCAAACGCAGCGTTCGCAGCACAAGAACCGCGCCAGTGCGATGAAACTCATGCGGGCAAAATTATATGAGCTAGAAATGTCCAAGCTGCTAGAAGAAAAGCAAGCCGTTGAGGACAACAAATCAGATATTGGATGGGGCAGCCAAATTCGCTCCTACGTGCTGGATGCCTCGCGCATTAAAGATCTGCGTACTGGGGTCGAAACCAGCAATACCCAAGCGGTGTTAGATGGCGATCTGGATCAGTTTATGGCGGCTTCCCTGAAGAGCGGCTTGTAGGCCAGGGCAATATAACAACAAGAAATACACTAATGACAGCCAATGAGAGACTAGAGATTGTAGTATGAGTGAACAGGATAAGGCGGCACAGTCGCCCGTAGAAGAGAATAAATTGATCGCCGAACGTCGCGCTAAGCTGACGCATGCGCGTTCGCAAGGTAATGCCTTTCCCAACGACTTTCGACGCACAGCGATGGCAGATGAACTACAACGAGACTTTGGTTCCTGTGAAAAAGCCCAGCTTGAAACCGATAATAAGATTTTTTCGGTTGCCGGGCGCTTGATTCGCAACCGCGGTTCATTCCTGCTCATTCAAGATGGTAATGACCAGATTCAGCTTTATATTAATCGCAAGGTTTTGGATGCTGATACCCTGGCGGCAATTAAAAGTTGGGACCTGGGTGATATTGTCGCCGCAACCGGTCCCATTCATAAATCGGGTAAAGGTGACCTTTACATCAATATGGAAGTGGCGCGCTTACTGACCAAAGCGCTGCGCCCGTTACCCGACAAGTTTCACGGTCTGGCTGATCAGGAAATACGCTATAGACAGCGCTATGTTGATCTCATTGTTAACGCTGAATCGCGAGAAGTATTTCGCATCCGCTCAAAAATCATCGACTGCATTCGACAGTACATGAAAGGTCTCGATTTCATGGAGGTCGAAACACCTATGATGCAGACCATACCTGGCGGAGCGGCCGCTAAACCTTTTAAGACACATCACAATGCCTTGAGCATGGATATGTATTTACGCATCGCGCCAGAGCTATATTTAAAACGTTTGGTGGTGGGAGGTTTTGAGCGTGTTTTTGAAGTGAATCGAAACTTCCGCAACGAGGGTTTGTCAACCCGACACAATCCCGAATTTACTATGTTGGAGTTTTACTGGGCGTATGCCGATTACGAAGATTTGATGAATCTCACGGAAGACATGTTGCGTGAAATAGCAGAGACTGTTATGGGCGATACTGTTGTGCAGTCACAGGGCAACACTTATGACTTTTCTCAGCCCTTTGCACGCATGACGGTGGTGGATTCCATATTACATTACAACCCTGATATAACGGCACAGCAATTGAGTGAGCAGGCCAGTGCGCGTGCTTTGGCTACAAAGCTGGGTATTTCACTCAAGGACAGCTGGGGCTTGGGGAAAGTCCAAATTGAAATTTTTGAGAAAACAGTCGAAGAAAAATTGCTTCAACCTACGTTTATCACAGCTTACCCTACAGAAGTGTCCCCGCTGGCACGGCGTAATGATAACGATCCGTTTGTGACCGACCGATTCGAGTTTTTTGTGGGTGGTCGGGAGCTAGCGAACGGCTTCTCAGAACTTAATGATGCGGAAGACCAAGCTGAACGTTTCCGCGATCAAGTGGCTGAAAAAGAGGCGGGCGACGAGGAGGCGATGCATTATGATCACGACTATGTGCGCGCGTTGGAATATGGATTGCCACCGACTGCCGGAGAGGGTATCGGTATCGACAGGCTGGTAATGTTATTTACCGACTCTCCTTCTATCAGAGACGTGTTGCTATTTCCCCATATGCGACCTGAATAACTGGTGTTGACGTGTCCTATTACCTTAAACTGGGCGTTCAAAATCGACATTGAGGGCGAACACTTGTACGAGACAAGAACCAGACTACTTTTAATAGCCTGCGTATGTCTGTTACAGGCCTGCGCGATCACACCCTCGCCAGATCTAGTTTCAACGCAGGCTATACCTGAACTCAATATTACTCTGCCCGAAGAAAATTGTAGTTGTTTGGTGGATGAAGACACCGCCGACTACACCTTTTTGGAGCGCGGCTTTACTGCTTTGTCAGAGGACGAGTACATAGAGGCAGTGCAATATTTTCAGCGCTATCAAAGACTGGAAACGTCTAAGGAGGCGAATTGGGAAGCGGCGGTAGCGATTGCCTATGTGAGCACGCTGTCAAAGAGCCCTTTTTACGATCCTAGTGATGCCCGCAATACATATCGTCGGCTCAGGAAAGAATTTACAGATGATATGGAAGTGCACGAAAAAACGTTGTTGATGCGTGATTCCCTAGAAACCTTCGCAGTTATGCAACGACATATCGATGATTTGCGTTCCACCAACGGGACCTTACGTGAAGATCTTAAGAAACGTGAAAAAGCGCTTAAGAGACTTCGAGAGCTAGCTCTGGGTCAGCCGGTAGCACCACAGTAAAACTCGCACCGCTGCCCGGTTTACTATGGACTGCGATAGATCCACCCATCAGCTCGCAGTAATCCCTGCAAATGGCCAGACCTAAACCAGTGCCGCCATAATTGGCGCTGGTGGAGACATCAGCCTGTACAAATGCGTCAAATATCCGCGATTGCTGTTCTTCATTCATACCAATGCCGGTGTCACGCACGATAAACTCAAGCCATCCCGGACGGTCTTCTATGGTACTGGCCAGTATGCTGATATAACCATTCACAGTGAACTTGCAGGCGTTGCTGAGCAGGTTTAGAAATATCTGACGAAACTTGTTCACATCGTTATAGAGCGTGGGCAGATCACTAAAGTCAGCCATCTCCAAGCTATTACCGCGCGCGAGTAGTAAAGGTTTTAGTGACTCACAGACTTGGGTGAGAACCTCTCCTGGTTTTAAGGTTTCGCAATGCAAAGACATTTTTCCGGTTTCGATCTTAGACAGGTCTAATATGTCGTTGATGAGGGACAGGAGTTGTCGCCCCGATAGTACGATTTTGTTTAAGTCCGCTTGAAACTGTGGCCTATCGACCTCTCTATCATCCTCCAGTTCATCGTGCAGCATTTCACTGTAGCCAATAATGGCGTTGAGGGGTGTGCGAAGCTCATGGCTGACATTGGCCAGGAAGATACTCTTGGCTGCATTGGCGCTGTCAGCGGTTTCCTTAGCTTGCTGCACATCATAAATAGCATTGCGCAGTTTGTCGGACATATCGTTGAATGCCGATGCCAGATCTCCCAATTCGCTCTTGTCATCGAAGTCATCAATGCGATAGTTAAGGTCGCCACTGCCTATGCGCTCGGTACCTGTTCGCAGTCTTTTTAGGGAACTGTTGGTGTATCGAACTAAAAAGAAGCCCAGCATGGCGGTCAAAAATATGGAGGCAAAAAAACCGATGATACTGATCCGATCTGTGAGGGCTATGGTTCTATCGATAATGTTGGCTTGTTGCAGGGCTATAAAAGCTTGCTGTTGCTCCAGTCCCTCCAAGTCTTCTTGAGCCTGAATAAATAGCAGCGAGTCTGCAACGTCGATGGTGAAGCCTTCATCGTTGTATTTACGGTAAAAATCCAGCCATTTTTGTAGTAAGCGGGCGCTGCTTTGCGACAGTTTCAGGTACTGAAGCTGAGTCACATCCTGGCTTAAGCGGCCCAACTGCTGGACCTTGAGCGTGATCTCATTAATGTCGCGCTCTGCCTGCTCTAGTTCTTCGCTATCGAGTGGTTCTTCGGTCGTTTCTCTGAGTGTGGCAAGCACCAGAAACTGTTGCCGCTGATCGACCAGCGATTGATCCACACCGTCTGCCAACTGGCCTGCGTTGACCGAATTGCGATAGGCAACCATGCTTTCACTTCTAGCATAACTGCCCCAAAAATGCGTACCCACGTTGCCGGCAAATAGTACTAAAATTGTCACCAGAACGAGTATGAGCCTGCGGCGTAAACTCATGAGCGGGTTAGCTTGTTAATTTTGATAAGCAGACCTGGAAAATCTACCGGTTTGGTAGCGTAATCATTGCATCCAGCGTCTAGGGCGTTGAGCCGATCAGACTCCATCGCATGAGCCGTGAGTGCGATGATAGGAATGTGTTTTATCTGATCATCTTCCCTTGCCTGGCGCACTGCAGTCCAGCCATCGAGTACCGGTAGATTCATGTCCATCAGTACAACGCTAGGTTGTTCTTTCATCATAAGTTCCAGCGCCTGAACACCGTCGCCGGCGCAGATGACGCGCTGCCCGGCGCGGCTTAGTCGGCGAACGAGCATGTCGCGATTCAGTTCGTTATCTTCGACCAGCAGTATTAGCGAATTCTCACTCATTATTTTGGCTCCAAAATGTGATGGATGAGAACCGGCGCATCAATCCCTTTTACCTTGTGTTCCTCGCTGCGTCCGAGATGATAGTCTCTTGTCAGTTTTTGGAGAGTGCTATCTGCCACTAGAATTTCACCGCCGGCGGTGAATTCTTCTATACGCGAAGTCAGGTTCATGGGGTGTCCCACGAAACCGTATTTACTGCGCCTCTCGGAACCGATATTACCGGCAATAACATCACCGGTGTTGAGCGCGATACCCATGCTAATTTCGGGCATTCCTTCGGCGATATTTATGGCGTTGATGTCGGTCATCGCCTCCTGCATTGCCAGAGCACAGCTAACGGCGCGGTCGGCATCGTCGTCTCGCCTTTGTGGCGCGCCGAATACTGCTAGAATGGCATCGCCAATAAACTCGTCTATAGTGCCTTGGTGGGCCATGATGATATCGGTCATGGCACCCAGATATCGATTGAGGATTTTGACTACTTGGGCGGGCTCTAAGGCTTCGCTTAACGTGGTAAAACCGCGAATATCAGACATCATTATGGTGACCTCGCGCAGGTCGCCTCCCAGTTCAAGCCCTTCGGGTCGCTCCAGAATGTCGGTGACGATTTCATCGGACAAATAGCGGCCAAAAGTGGCTCGAATAAATTTCTCATTGCGTTCTAGCTGTTGCCGGTATTGCTGCTCGCGATCGTGCCACCGCTTGCGCTCTATTCCCGCTTTGATTCTCGCTTGCAGTAGCACCGGATTGAAAGGCTTTAGCAGATAGTCGTCAGCTCCCGCTTCGATGCAGTCGATAATGCCCTGCATATCTTGCTGGCCCGAAATCATGATCACCGGCGTGGCGCGCCAATCGGGATTCGCCTTGATTTTTTGTAGCACCTCATGCCCATCCATGTCCGGCATGAATAAGTCGAGTAAGACGACGTCGACATCGGTTTCAGCCAAAGTCTTAAGCGCTTCTTCCCCGCTGGCGGCTGTTACGACAAAATGTCCTGCGCGAGACAAATTCCTAGCGACTAATTCCCGGTTCTCCTGCAGGTCATCAACCGCCAATATAAATCCGGGTTCGGAGTTGATGACGCGCTTATCTGGCAGGTGGCTATTAACACCCAAGCCTTGGACCGTATTTATTTCGCGCAATAGTTGCGATAGCGACGTGCTCAAGTTTTCGGGGAAATCGCCTGCATCTTCATGCAAGAGTTCAGCATAGCCCTTCACCGCCGCAAGAGCATTCATTAGATCGTGGCCGCTGTAGCCTTCCTCGCTGGCTTTAACTTCGACCAACAATTTATCGGCACCATTAAAGAGGTGGACGAAGTCGTCCTTACTCATCTCGCTCAGCTCCTCTGAGCTTTCCGTAAAACGTTTTCGTAATTCGGCTATGAATCCCAGCAGTAAGTCGGGTTCGGCGTTTGCGGTGTTGATCGAATCGGCAGGCACGTTAGTAGAGGATCCTGTTGTAGGGATGAGTAGTTGCAGTATAGCGATGCTGGTGCGAGTGTGGAAATGCCGATTTCATTCGTTATACGACCATTGAGGTGAGGTTTCTCTAATGGAAATGCATATCAGTAGTGCGTTTCAATGGAACTTTGGGTTACTATTACCACACGAGCATCATGGATTGAGCTTTCATAATTGTTGGGTGGGTCGATGTTACATCAAGTTGAAATTTTCCAAGGTCTCTCACAAGAAGAACTGGATGCTTTAGCATCCAGTAGTGCGAGCCGTTCATTTCCGAAAAACACAGTTGTCATTCATGAGAATGATGCGGCAGATTCACTTTTTGTGATTGAATCTGGCAAAGTGAAGGTCTATTGCAGCGATAAAAACGGCAAAGAGTTCATTATGAATACCCAGAGTGCCGGTGACTATTTTGGCGAACTGGCACTGGTTGACGATTCAACGCGTTCGGCTTCGGTTCGCACCGTTGAAAAATCCAGTTTCTGCATTATTTATAAAGAAGACTTTAACCGCGTCTTAGATGCCTACCCCAATATCTCTCGCCAGCTTATTCGCAATTTGGCCCAGCGGGTGCGCAAGCTCACCGCCGACGTCAAGAGCCTAGCCCTACAAGATGTCTATGGCAGAGTGGCAAATGTGCTCATGGATCTCTCTGAGGAGCGCGGTGATGGTACTTTATACATCCCGGAGAAGCTCACTCAGCAAGATATTGCCGACCGAGTGGGGGCATCGCGAGAGATGGTTGCACGTATATTGAAGGATTTGACAATAGGCGAATATATTCGTTTCGAAGGCCGACATATTATTATTAATACACGCCTGCCTGCAAAGTACTAAGTATTACTCTGGGTCGGCGAGGCTCTCATCCACTGTGAGTTTGACCCGACCTTTTGCCAATCTCGCTTCAAGCTTATCTCCCCTACACAGCGTATCGTAATCAGCTACAACCTTGCCGTTACTATCGCTGATGATCGCATAACCGCGTTGTAGAATTCCCAAGGGGCTCAGAGAGTCCAATAATCGTGCTAGATGGGTCGCTCTAGATCGAGCGCGTTCCAATCTAAGTTGGGCTCCGGTGTGGAGCCTCTGCTCAAGGCTATCCAGCCGTTGGCTTTGTTCCCTCAATTGATGGCTGGGATGTCGAAGACGATTGCGCAAATTTTCCAGGCCCGCTTTAGCCTCAGCTATCCGGCGTCGCATAACGCGCACAAGCCGCTGTTCAACTACCGCGAGTTGTTCTTTGAGCTCTGATTGATCGGGGCTGACCAGTTCTGCCGCAGCTGAGGGAGTTGGGGCTCGTTCGTCGGCGACAAAGTCGGCGATGGTGAAATCGATTTCGTGGCCCACGGCGCTAACCGTTGGTAAATCACTGGCTGCGATTGCCAGTGCTACACGCTCTTCATTGAATGCCCATAAATCCTCCAAAGAGCCACCACCTCGGCCGATGATCAGCGCATCCAAGGTTATTTTTCCTTCGCACTGCCAGCGATTCGCTCTGGCTATGGCGTCACATATTTGTTGGCCGGAGTCTGCGCCCTGTACAGCAACGGGAAATAAGCTCACCTCAATTGAAGGGGAGCGGCGCTTGAGTACCGTTAGAATGTCGGCAATGGCTGCACCAGTGGGGGAGGTGATCACACCAATGTGAGTAACCCGCTCTGGCAGTGCTTGTTTGCGCTGTGGGTCGAACAGGCCCTGGGCAGCTAACTTGCTTTTTAAAGCGATAAAAGCCTCGTGTGTGGCGCCGGTCCCTGCGGTTTCGAGATGCTCTGCGATGAGCTGAAATTCGCCTCGCCCCTCATAAAGTGAGACTCGGCAGCGCACGCGAACGCCATCACCATTGGCGGGCCGCCGCTTGATTCTCTGGTTGCGGTTGCGAAACATGGCACACCGCACCTGCGCCTTGCTGTCCTTGAGCGAAAAATACCAATGTCCAGAACTGGGGGCGACAAAATTGCTGATTTCACCCTCGACCCACACGTAGTCAAAATGACTCTCCAGCAGTGTTCTCGCCTGACGATTGAGTTGGGTGACGCTCAGAGCGGTCGGTGTTTTACTTAAATCGGTGTACACAGAGATATGACTTCTATTGTAATGAATGAGGTTTGTGGGCTTATGAGTATTTACGTGAGTGGGGTCTAGGATTTATAATGTCACGTTTACCTAAACGCTGCCAATAGGAGATCAAAACTATGTTGCGTATCGCTCAGGAAGCTTTGACCTTTGACGATGTCTTACTGCTGCCCGCTTATTCCAATGTTGTGGCTACCGATGTCTGCCTGCGAACTAAGCTCACAAGAGGCATTGAACTCAATATTCCGTTAGTTTCGGCCGCGATGGACACCGTGACCGAAAACGCCATGGCCATCGCTATGGCGCAGGAGGGCGGTCTTGGCATCATACATAAGAGTATGACCATTGCCGAACAGGCGGATCAAGTCCGCAAAGTGAAGAAGTTTGAAAGTGGGGTAGTAAAAGACCCTATCACCATCCAGCAGGGCGCAACGATTGCCGAATTGACCGAGTTGACCAGCGCGCATGGTATTTCCGGAGTGCCGGTGCTTAACGGTGGGGACTTGGTGGGTATCGTGACACGCCGAGACCTGCGCTTTGAAACAAATCCACAAAACCTGGTGTCGAGCATTATGACCGGGCGAGATAAGTTGGTCACAGTTCAAGAGGGTGCCAGTGCAGAAGAAGTTCAGCGTCTGCTGCATCAACACAGAATTGAAAAAATCCTGGTGGTCAACGACGATTTTGACCTGCGCGGTATGATTACAGTTAAGGATTTTGATAAGGCTGAGAGCTTTCCCCATGCCTGTAAAGACTCGTCCGGCCAACTTCGGGTTGGAGCGTCGGTCGGCACGAGTCCCGATACCGACGACCGGGTCGCGGCGCTGATTGCGGCCGGTGTTGACGTGTTGGTTGTGGATACTGCTCACGGCCATTCTTATAACGTCATCGAACGGGTTAAAAAAATACGGGCCGAGTATCCAGATATACAGATTATAGGCGGTAATATCGCGACGGGTGCAGCGGCTCTAGCGCTGGTTGAAGCGGGCGCCGATGCTGTCAAAGTGGGTATTGGCCCGGGCTCGATCTGTACAACTCGAATTGTTACCGGAATTGGCGTGCCGCAAATCACCGCCATAGCCAATGTAGCCGAGGCGCTTGAAGGTACGGGAGTCCCGTTGATTGCTGATGGCGGCATACGCTTTTCCGGCGACATCGCCAAAGCCATCGTGGCGGGTGGGCATGCTTTGATGATGGGCAGTATGTTTGCGGGTACTGAGGAGGCTCCCGGGGAAGTGGAGTTATATCAGGGCCGTACTTATAAGTCATACCGCGGAATGGGGTCACTGGGCGCGATGTCTCAAACTCAGGGTTCTAGTGATCGCTACTTCCAAGATGCGAGCAAGGGCGCTGAGAAACTTGTGCCTGAAGGTATTGAGGGCAGGGTGCCTTATAAAGGTCCGGTGACGGCCATTATTCATCAACTTATGGGCGGTTTGCGCTCTGCGATGGGTTATACAGGGAGCGCAAGTGTTGACGAGATGCGAAACAAGCCAGAGTTTGTACGTGTGACCTCGGCGGGTATGTCTGAAAGCCATGTGCACGACGTTTCCATCACAAAAGAAGCCCCGAACTACCCAGTGCGGTAGGACATATCACTCTATTTGGACAATGCAATGACCGCTGATATTCACGCTCATAAAATCCTAATTTTGGATTTTGGCTCGCAATACACTCAATTGATTGCTCGCCGAATTCGAGAGGTGGGGATTTTTTGCGAAATTCGCGCCTATGATGTCAGTGAACAAGACATCCTGGCCTTTTCCCCCAACGGTATCATTCTCTCCGGTGGTCCGGAGTCGGTTGCCGACAGCGAATCGCCGCGTGCGCCCGATTGCGTGTTCGAGATTGACGTACCTGTGCTGGGGATTTGCTATGGCATGCAAACCATGGCGGAGCAGTTTGGCGGCCGCGTCGCCGGTTCTGCCACTAGCGAGTTTGGCTACGCCCAGATTCGCAGCTTGGCTGACGACGGTCTGCTGCACGATATCCGTGACCATGTGGGCGACGATGGGAGTTCAGTGCTCGATGTGTGGATGAGCCACGGTGACAAAGTAGTTGAATTACCGCAGGATTTTGTACTAATAGCGGAAACCGACAGCTGTCCTATCGCGGGTATGGCCCACCGGAGCAAACCTTTTTACGGTATTCAGTTTCACCCGGAAGTCACTCACACTTTGCAGGGTCAGCGTATCCTCGAACACTTTTGCCTCGAAATTTGCCAGTGTGAAGCCCTTTGGACTCCTGCACATATTGTCGAACATGCCATAGCGGCAGTGCGCGAGAAGGTCGGTGGGGATAAGGTTTTACTCGGTTTATCCGGTGGCGTAGATTCTTCGGTGGTAGCGGCCTTATTGCATAAGGCTATAGGTGATCAGCTGACCTGTGTGTTTGTCGACAACGGTTTACTGCGGCTCAACGAAGGCGAGCAAGTGATGGCTATGTTCGCCCAGAATATGGGCGTTAAAGTCATTCGCAGTAACGCAGAAGACTTATTTCTGGGCCGATTGGAAGGCGTTTCTGATCCGGAGCAAAAGCGTAAGGTCATAGGCAACACCTTTATCGACGTTTTTGATAAGGAGGCCGGTCTTCTGCAGGGCGTAAAATGGCTGGCGCAAGGCACTATTTACCCCGACGTTATTGAGTCGGCTGGCGCCAAAACAGGTAAAGCGCATGTCATTAAGTCTCACCATAATGTGGGGGGATTACCCGATGACATGAGCTTTGAGTTGCTAGAGCCGCTGCGTGAGTTGTTCAAAGATGAAGTGCGCAAATTGGGTTTGGAGTTGGGGCTGCCCTACGATATGGTCTATCGCCATCCCTTTCCTGGCCCTGGCCTGGGTGTTCGCATTTTGGGCGAGGTTAAAAAAGAGTATGCCAACTTGCTGCGCGAGGCCGATGCCATCTTTATGGAAGAGCTTCACGCTGCCGACTGGTATCACAAAACCAGTCAGGCCTTTGCGGTGTTCCTGCCGGTAAAATCAGTGGG
>JBLHSI010000079.1:0-12037 GCA_047626655.1 Halioglobus sp. | reverse complement strand
GGTTGAATTGAACCACACGGATCCAGGAACACATGGCTATGAAAGAACTCGATATCAGTACGAAAGATTGCATCATCGAGCGCGATGAGAATGTGCTTATCGTCACCCTAAATCGCCCTGAGGCAAAAAATGCATTCAGTCCTGAGATGTTGTTGGGCATGTATAAGGCATGGCGGCTTCTCGATGAGAGTGACAGCTTACGCTGCGCCATTCTCACCGCTAATGGCAATACTTTTTGCGCGGGCATGGATTTGAAGGCGGGTGCCGAGGGCAATCAGCGTTCTACAGACGAATTTATGGCACTGATGGCAGATGTCCCCAATATTCACTGGCAGGCGTTGTTACGTGAAGATCGGCCCAACAAGCCATTGATATTGGCAGTAGAGGGTTACGCGTTGGCAGGTGGCACGGAAATACTGCAAGGCACTGATATTCGTATAGCGGCAGAGGATGCCATCTTTGGCATTACCGAAGTCGCCAGAGGCCTGTACCCCATGTCGGGCTCTACCGTTCGTCTACGGCGCCAAATCCCCTATTGCCTGGCAGCCGAAATGTTACTCTGCGGCGAACACTTTAGTGCGCAGCAAGCGCTGGAATTTGGTTTAGTGAATCGGGTTGTTGCGCCGGGCACTACCTTGGCCGTCGCCAGAGAATTCGCCGAGAAAATTTGCGCAAACGGACCGTTGGCGGTTGCGGCGGTTACGCGATCATTGCGCGAACATCAAGAATGCATGTCAGAAGCAGACGCGATGACAGCTTCAGATCAACTGGCAGGACCTGTGTTTGCTTCGGCAGATGCCAAGGAGGGGATGCGTGCGTTTAAGGAAAAACGTGCAGCGGTTTTCGCCGGCAGTTAGTATGTGCCTTCAATACAGTGGCTGTTGCCGGTCAATCATCAGGTGAAGTTAGATGGAAAACGAAGCAAGAACATTTGAAAGTATTTGTCTGCAGCGCAGGTCGGTACGCGCCTTTAAGAAAGATGCTGCTCCTCCCGAAATATTAGAGGCACTAATGCGGCCAGCCATGGCAGCTCCCAGTAACTGCAACACTCAGCCTTGGGTTGTTCATGTTGTGTCCGGTGAGAAACTGGAAGGGTTGCGTGAGACGATGCCCGGCGATTTCGCGGCTGGAAAAATGAGCATCGATTTCCCCTACGACGGCTCTTATGACGGCGTTTATAAAGAACGCCAATACGGCTCAGCTCAGGCACTCTACGATTCAGTGGGAGTGACCAGAGCAGACAAGGCAGAGCGACAGGAAATATTCATGCGCAACTTTGCCTTTTTCGGTGCACCGCATGTCGCTTTTTTCTTTTTGCCTGAACCGTTTGGCTTGCGCGAAGCCGCCGATGTGGGCATGTTTGCACAAACATTTATGCTGAGTTTAACGGCGCACGGAATGGGTAGCTGCCCACAAACCTCTCTTTCTTTTCAGGCTAATCTGGTACGCGAACGACTGGACATCCCGGGCAATCAGAAACTGCTCTTTGGCATTTCATTTGGTTATCCGGAGCGCGATGCCCCCATTAACGCCTGCGCCACCGATCGAGCCGCCTTAAGCGACCTCGTGACCTTTCACCATTAACCGGAACTGAACTCAATGTCACAAACAGTACTAACCGAAAATTGCGATGGCGTTTTAACCGTGACGCTCAACCGGCCCGAGAAAAAAAACGCCATTAACAATGAAATGTGGGTGGCATTACGCGAAACCTTTATAGCTGCCGATGCCGATGACGCTGTCACCTGTGTGCTGATTACCGGCGCCGGCGAAAACTTTTGCGCGGGCGTGGACTTGTCCAGCTTTGGCGAGTTAGCTGAAGGAGAGGAGCACCCGTTTGAATCTGCGGCTCGAGCAGTGGCGAATTTTGGCAAGCCGCTGGTGGCCGCTGTACGCGGTATCGCGATAGGCGGCGGCGCGACCATTCTCTTTCATGCCGATATTGTGTACGTTGCCCATAGTCTGCGTATGCGACTGCCTTTTGCCAATCTGGGATTGGTGCCTGAATGGGCCAGTAGTTACATGTTACAGGCCAATATTGGTGCTCAGCGTGCGGCCGAGCTTTTCTACACTGCACAATGGATTGATGCCGAGAAGGCAGTTAGTTGTGGTATAGCAGCAGCAGATTTTACCGATGAGGAATTACTCTCTCATGCGTTTGCCAAGGCGCAAGAGATTGCGCAGTGGCCGGTTAATGCCCTGCGCGAAATTAAAGCGTGCTTGCGCCTGCATCACAAGGCGCCTATTGAGGCGGCTCTGAAACAGGAAAAAAACGCCATGGCCAGGCAAGCTGGTTCTCCTGAAAACATTGAGGCTATTACCGCCTTTATGGAAAAACGTCCGCCCAATTTTCTCGGCCTATAGAACCGTTTCGGACGCCCAAAATCGCTGGGCGTTTACGGGTGTATTTGGCTGCGTAATCGCATACTATGTTGCCTCCCATTTTGTCCCAAACAGGATGTCTGCATGAACATTACCACCCGCTTTCACACTTCCTCGCTTGTAAAGCTATCGCTGGCTGTTTCTCTGTCAACGCTGATTATCGCTTGTAGCGATTCATCAGACCGACCTGAGGGTGCAGTTGTTGTGCCACCGCCGGTTGAGCCCACTATCACGTACAAAGCAGATATCGTCTGGACGGAATACGGGATCCCCCATGTTACCGCTGATGATTGGGGCGGTGTGGGCTATGGCTATGGTTATGCCTACGCACAGCACAACTATTGCGTCGTAATGAAGGAGTATGTGCGAGCCAAAGGGGAGTCTGCGCGGTTCCTTGGAGACGACGGTAATATTAGCAACGATTTCACTTACAAACTTTTTAATGACGACGAGCGTATCGAGCGCATTTTCCTCGATAGCGCGCCGCAGTATCTTATTGATGTGGCCGATGGTTATGCTGCTGGTCTCAATCGCTACTTAGCTGAAACCGGCGTGGACAACCTCGCTGAGGGTGATGAGGGGTGCAGAGGCGCAGAGTGGGTGCGCGACGTTGATCGATATGACGTTGCCCGACTTATGCATAAAGCCATACTGCGCGGCAGTGCCGGACCATTAAGCCGGTTTACCAATGCTGTTGTGGCACCTGAACAGTTGGCTGCTGTTAGTTCAAGGCCTATGTCCGAAGCTCGACAATTAATCGCTGCAATTTCAGGCACTGATATTGTTGAGGGTATCGATATGCCCAAGCCGGAAGAATTTGGCTCTAACGCCTATGCAGCAGGTGAGCAGAGCTCGCAGAGTAATGCGGGTGTATTGCTGGGCAATCCACATTTCCCATGGCAGGGTCCAGAGCGTTTTTATGTCTCACACCTTACCGTGACCGGTGAATATGATGTGATGGGCTCCGCGTTATCAGGGTTACCACTCATTGTGCTCGGTTTTAATAAAGATGTAGCCTGGTCGCATACAGTGAGTACTGCCGGACGTTTCACCTTTTATGAATTGGAACTCAATCCCGATAACCCGTTTGAATATTTTTACGATGATGAAATCCGTGAAATTACGTCGCAGACGGTAAGCGCAGAGCAGATGGCAGATGATGGTTCAGTTGAAACCGTTGAGCGGACGTTCTATTTCTCCCACTTCGGTCCAATTGTCGACTTGGGTACGGTAAGCCCACTTTTGGCGGGTTGGCCAAATTCTGTTGGTACCTTACTGACTTATCGTGATGCTAACCTCGATAATCTTCGCGGTATAGATCAATGGGTGAAAATGGGTCAATCGACCAGTCTAGCCGAGTTTAAAGAAAACCTGCGGCCGGTGGGAATACCGTGGGTGAATACCATCGCGGCTGGACGTGAAGGCGACGCCTTTTATGGCGATATATCAGCCACTCCCAATGTGTCTGTTGCGCAATACAATAGTTGTATTCGCGGCACTTTGCAGGGGCTGCTGACCGACAATGGTTTCTTAACCATGGACGGTTCGGACTCAGATTGCGAGTGGGGCAAGGACGAAAATACAGCCGAGGGTGTATTTGGCTATGACAGTTTGCCCAAGATTGAAACTCGAGAGTATGTGGCTAACTCTAACGATAGCTATTGGCTATCGAACCCACGCATGTTGTTGGAAGGGTTCTCTCCGATGATTGGTGCCGAAGGTATTGAGCAAAGCATGCGCACCCGTCAGGCGTTTGTTCAAGCGGATGAGCGCGAGGCAGGGACAGACGGTTTGGGCGAGGCGGGCTTTAATGTCGATAATATCCGACAGATGTTGTTTGGCTCACGCAGTTTACCCGCCGAACTAATTATGGATGATGTCGTCGAAATTTGTAGTGCGGTAGAAGATTGGTCTGCCTACGCCAGTGATGCCACCGTAGCGATGACCGGAGAAGCCTGTAGTTTGCTGACCGATTGGGACAGAACGTCTTTGGTGGATAGTGTGGGTACCCATATATTTTATCAATTTTGGTTAGCCTTGTCCGGTACGAATGATCTTTGGGCCGTGCCCTTTGATGCAACAGATCCAGTTAACACGCCCCGCGATCTCAATATCGAGAACTCGGATGTTGTGGAAAGCGTCAAAGAGGCGTTAGCGAAGGCTGTCGCAAGGCTCAACGATGCAAGCATTGCTATGAATGTGCCTTGGGGTGAGCTTCAGTTTGATGAAAAGAATGGCACACGCTATCCCATCCATGGCGCCTCTGGGGGTATTGGCTTTAGTGTTATTACATCTAACTTAGTCGACGGTGAAGGTTATTCAGCGATACGCCATGGCAATAGCTATATGCAGGCGGTTACTTGGGATGAGACAGATTGCCCCGACGCCTACGCGATTATTGCTTACTCGCAGTCGACGGACCCTGCATCTGACAACTATGCAGATTCAACAGAGCTATATTCGAACAGTGGTTGGGTCGATATGCCTTTTTGTGAAGCGGCCCGAGACGAACAGGAAGTTCGCCGCGAGTCGATAGAAGAATAAGCGTAGGACGTACTAAGGTTCGATCTAGGGGTGAATAAATTCTGTCACTTCTAGGTTGAACCCAGACAGCGCGTTAAATCGTATGGGTACGGACATGAGCTGCATCTTGCCTACGCCCAATCGTTTCAATATTTGTGCTCCCGTGCCAATAACCCGATAGTTCCGTATGCCAGCAGATTCGCCCGGCCCGTAGACGCTAGGTGTTTTTGGAAATTGAGCCAGTTCAGCGAGGCTCTGTTGTGGCGTGAGTTCTTGGCCGATTAAAACAACAACACCTTTTTCGGAATTGGCAACGCGTTCCATCGCACGACGGAGAGTCCAGCCAGGTCTTTCCGATTCGATTTTTGTGCCAAACACATCACGTAAGGTACTCAGTGTTTGCACCCGTACTGGAATCGTGTCCTCTTCCGAGATTTCCCCCTTGGTGAGGGCATAGTGAACGGTGTCGTCTATGGTGTCGGCAAAGCTGTGTAACTGGAACTCACCAAACTCGGTTTGTATTGTTTTGCTGTCGCGCAGCTCTACTGATTGTTCGTGCAGTGATCGGTACTCGATGAGATCGGCGATGGTGCCCATTTTGAGGTTGTGCTTAACCGCAAAATCTTCCAGCTCAGGTCGCCTTGCCATAGTACCGTCTTCGTTCATGATCTCCACAATCAAAGAGGCGGGTTCAAACCCCGCCATTCTAGCCAGGTCGACTCCGGCTTCGGTGTGGCCAGCGCGTCGCAATACACCGCCAGGCTTTGCGACCAAGGGGAATATGTATCCCGGCTGATTAATGTCCGAGGGCTTTGCGTTGGCGGCGACGGCGGTGAGTACGGTATGCGCACGCTGGATAGAGCTAATGCCAGGTCCTTTATGCTCGACGGCATCGATAGAAACGGTGAAATTAGTTTCGTGTTGGGCACGATTGTCTCTAACCATCAGCGGTAGTTTTATTTGGTTGGCGCGCTCAGCCGTAATCGGCATGCAAATTAGACCACAGGCTTCGGTGGAAAAAAACGTGATGGTCTCGGCGGTCACTGCCTCGGCGGCGATGATGAGGTCACCCTCATTTTCCCTATCCTCATCGTCCATGAGGATAACCATTTTTCCAGCCCGAATGTCGTCTAGAAGGTCGGGAACGCTGCTTAGTGCCATAGGTTTTATCCGTGCTGTTCGCGGTTAGAGAAGTTCGATGGCAATAGCGGTGGCTTCTCCACCGCCTATGCATAATGCGGCGACACCGCGTTTCTTGCCCAGTTTTTTCAGTGCATACATCAAGCTCACAATGATGCGAGATCCAGTAGACCCTATGGGGTGACCCTGAGCACATGCACCGCCGTGAATGTTAACGATGTTGGCGTCCAATTTTAATTCATTGATTGCCAGCATAGTGACCATCGCAAACGCTTCGTTGATTTCAAACAAATCAACGTCATCTTTTGACCAACCCGTTTTGACAAAGAGCTTATTAATGGCTCCAATCGGTGCCACGGTAAATTCTGAAGGATCCTGCGAATGCCTGGCGTGCGCGACGATGCGAGCGAATGGTTTTAGTCCACGCGCTGTAGCTGCTTGTTCATTCATGAGTATCAGTGCGCTGGCACCGTCAGAGATAGAACTGGAATTAGCCGCTGTAATAGTACCGTCTTTAACAAACGCCGCTCGCAGTTTGGGTATCTTTTCGAGCTGGGCTTTGTGCGGTTGCTCATCGTCTTTGATCACGGTGTCACCACGACGCGTGGTAATCGTCACAGGAGCAATCTCGGCTTCTAATGAGCCGTTATCAATGGCCGTCTTGGCTCGAGTGAGCGATTCGATCGCGAAGTTGTCCATTTGTTCGCGAGTAATACCGTAATCATTGGCGGTTTCCTGCGCGAAGCTGCCCATTGCTCGGCCCGTATAGGCATCTTCCAGGCCATCGGTAAACATGTGGTCATGGAGGGTGGCGTGGCCGCTGCGCACACCGCTGCGCGCTTTGGCTAATAGATGTGGCGCGTTGGTCATACTTTCCATGCCGCCAGTAACGACGATGGTGTTAGTGCCGGCTACGATGCTGTCATAACCAAATATAGTGGCCTGCATACCACTGCCGCACAACTTATTGAGGGTGACTGCGCCCGCGGCATTGGGAATACCTGCACCGATAGCCGCTTGTCGAGCGGGACCCTGTTTTAGTCCGGCGGGCAGAACGCAGCCCATGAAAACTTCATCGACATCGGCGGCATCCACTGTACTGCGGGCGAGGGCGGCTGCGATGGCTGTACTGGCCAATTCAGGTGCGGTTACATCGGAGAAACACCCTTGTAAGCCGCCCATAGGGGTTCTTGCACCATCGAGAATGACTACAGAATCGTGACTACTCATTGTATCTTCCTAGAAAACTCGAGGGGAGAAAAAAGGCGACTATTTAGCCACATTGAGGGCGGTTTCTCAACCATTTAGGGCTGTGCATGGCTGTCCGGGGCGAATAGTTTTCCCCGCACGGCGTGACGATACTGTAGCGGAGACATGTCGCAGTGTTGACGAAAAAGTTTAGAAAAATAACTCACATCGTGCAATCCAACCTGCCAGGCAATTTCGCTGATACTCAAATTACTGCGGCGCAGCAGATCTCGAGACTCGGCGATACGCAGGGTTTGCAGATAGGCCTGCGGGCTGTAGCCGGTAGTCTGGGTAAATCTGCGGCTCAGGCTACGAGGACTAATACCCAAGCGCTCTGATAATTCCGAGAGTCGTATCTTTTCCCCCAAGTGGTCCTGCAGCCACTGCTGACCGTCCAGTATTAGCTCGTCGTGGTGGGCATTCTCGGCCTTGCCCTGATAGGCGGCACCGCGAAATGGTCGGCGAATCTCTGGCGAGAATTGATTTTCGATTGCTTTTGCAACCTTTGCGCCAAACCACTCTTCGATAATGTGTACCATCACATCGGCGATCGAGTTAACACTTCCCACACAGTATAATTGATCGCTTTGTGTTATCAGGTGGCGGGTCTTTAGTTGTATGTCGGGATACCGTTTGGCGAACTGGTCAAAGTAGTTCCAGTGGGTGGTTGCTGGCTTTCCTCGCAGTAATTTGGTCTCGGCTAAAAGAAAGCTAGCGGTTCCTACGCTACAGATTTTTGTGCCAGATGCCGCTAGCGCGGTAAGTTGCTCTAGCCAAGGTTGTGCCGCACGAATAGTAGGTCGGGGATTGCGCCAGATAGCGGGCAGTATCAGCAAGTCTACAGTGGGAAGATCTGCCAAACGCAGGTCGGGTTTTAGGCTTATGCCACTGGCCATTTTGATTTCATCGAGTGTAGGAGCAGCCAATAAAAATGTTAAGCGGGCTTTTGCACCGCGCCGGTTGGTGCTGGCCATTTGACTGGCAGCTTGCAGGATTTCCATGGGCAAGGTGATGCTGGTGGCGAGTGCGCTGGGGTATAAGATAGCGGCGGCAGTGTACATAGATACTCGTTCAGGCAAAGTAGATGGCTAAAATACCATAGTTTATGGCCGATATGAACTAGTTGCGTCGACCCGGTAATCGTTAAACTGTACTCAACAACGCAGAATCTTGAGATATAGACTATGACCCAACAAAGATTACCTGTAATCGTCGGTTTTGGCGGCATTAATGCAGCAGGTCGTGCCTCAGGCCACCACGCCTATGGTCGAATGGTGCACTCGGCCTTACCAGATTCACAGCGCGCTAAGACGTTCGCCTCATTAGCGGCTGTTATGGGGTTGGCCAGTGCCGACGGCAAAGAGCAGTTCATACTCGACCACAGCTTAATACGACGTATAGAATTAGGCCATTTTGATGTCGATGCTGTGCCTTGGAATCAGCGTCTGCCGACGACCAGCAATGGACATCCGGTGAGTTTTAATATCAAAAAGCAAAGCCTGCCCAGCTCGGTGCCGCAAGACTGGCTTGTCACGCCAGTGTCGGTGACGCATGTGAATGTCCAAATTGTAGGCGAGCAGAGTTTTCTGTTGCCAACCACCAGAGAGTTTGAAGTCAAAGCAGCAGGCCAGCTGCCTACCGGCTTTGAGCCGGGCAATCTGTATCCCTCACGCAGTCACCCAAGGGGTCTGCAAATGATGGTGTACGCTGCATCGGATGCGCTGGGGAGCATAGGCATAGAGTTTGACACCATACTGGACAAGATTTCGGTCGATGAGGTAAGTGTTTACGCGGGAAGTGCTATGGGTCAGTTAGATAGCGCTGGATTGGGCGGTATGGTCAAGTCTCGTTATAACGGCTTAAAGGTAACCTCTAAGTATTGTCCTTTGGGTTTGGCCGAAATGCCTGCCGATTTTGTTAATGCCTACGTGTTGGGAACCATGGGTTCCACCGGAGCAAGTTTGGGTGCCTGTGCTTCTTTTTTATACAACTTGCGCCACGGCATAGAAGATATCCGCAGTGGTCGATCACGAGTGGCCTTTATAGGGTCATCCGAAGCGCCGGTTAACCCGGAAGTCATGGAGGGTTATCACGCAATGGGAGCGCTGGCCTCCGATAAGGGCTTGCGACAATTGGATGGTCTTGGTGCTGAACACCAGCCCGATCATAGAAGAGCGTGTCGCCCATTTGCCGAAAATTGTGGCTTTACCATGGCAGAGTCGGCGCAGATGGTGGTTTTGTTCGACGATCAATTGGCCATGGAATTAGGAGCTACTATGTATGGAGCTCCGTTAGATGTCTTCGTCAATGCCGATGGCCACAAAAAATCGATCGCCGGTCCCGGAGTGGGCAATTACATAACGGTCGCCAAAGCGGTTGCCGCAGCCCGCGGTGTTGTTGGTGAAAAGGCGATGCGCACGGGCGGTCTGGTTCAGGCTCACGGCACCGGTACGCCGCAAAACCGAGTGACCGAATCACAGATCCTCAATGAAACGGCAAAGGCATTTGGTATCGAGAACTGGCCTGTTGCTGCTATTAAGAGCTATATAGGACATTCACTGGGCTCGGCATCTGGCGACCAGATAACGGCGACGCTCGGTATTTGGGAACATGGCCTGATACCCGGGATACAGAGTATTGACGGCCTGGCCGACGATGTTGTTCAGGATAATTTACAGTTTAGCGTTGAGCACCGTCAGATCGACCCCCAGCAATTGCATTACACGATAGTAAACTCGAAAGGCTTTGGCGGCAACAACGCCTCGGCCACAGTACTTAGCCCGACAGTGGTCGAAAAAATGTTGCGTAAACGGTACTCGACTGAACAATGGAAAGCGTGGTGCAGCGCCAATGAGTCTGTAAAAGAAAAACAACAAGATTATGACGACGCCATGATAGCGGGCACACGGCAGCCGGTGTATAAATTTGATCATGGCGTATTGACCGGGGCCGATGTCAGCGTCGACGATCAGGAAATCCGCATCGCCGGAAAAGCGGTCAGTCTTGATATTCAGTCGCCTTACGAGGATATGCGTATCGACTGAGAGCCCTTGGGCCTGTAGTCTTGGTCCATGAATTCTTTGCTATCGATTTTCAAAAAGCCCCAAGGCGCACAGTACTACGGTATCGCCACAACGTACGCGCTTGGTGCGTATTTACTGGGTCTATGGGGGCTTTGGGCGGCTAGCAGTATCGCAGTCAATATTCTTGCTGTACTGGCATTAGCTCACAGCATGGTCATTGCCGCCTATCTGCTGCACGACTGTGGTCATAATGCGGTGTTCCGAAAAAATGCTCACAATGCTCGATTTGGCAGTTTCCTCATGTGGGTGTGCGGCGCCAGCTATGGCACCTATGAAGATATTCGCTATAAGCACTTTCGTCACCACGTAGACAATGACGACGTGGTTTGGTTCGATTACGAAGCTTTTTTCAAACGACATCCCCTCATCTATAAAACGACATTGTTACTGGAGTATTTTTATATTCCTGCCCA
Source organism: Halioglobus sp. (assembly GCA_047626655.1). Taxonomy (GTDB): domain Bacteria; phylum Pseudomonadota; class Gammaproteobacteria; order Pseudomonadales; family Halieaceae; genus JBALVT01. The sequence continues at coordinate 1,248 of JBLHSI010000079.1, read as the reverse complement.
CGACTTGATCATGCATTTCATTATGATTTTTTCATCTTTTATTATTCCGCAACGGCGCGATCAGCGCGCTCGAAATGTCATTGTTATTCTTTTAAGAGGCGGTCTATTTTGCACTGTGCTTTGGTTTAACCCGGTGGCAGCCGCATTGTATGCTGTAGCGTATATGCTGATGATGACCATTTTGCGATTTATGGATGGCCTGCAACACGACTATCCCTACCACCTGAATTTATTCACCGATGAACGCTCTGACAAGAAAGGCGATCTCGCCTGGGAGCAAGAGCACACGTTCAGCAATATCATTTCTTTTCGCTACGAGTGGCCCAATTGGTTGGTATTAAATTTTGGTTATCACAATGCCCATCACGCCAAGCCCACGACGCCTTGGTATGAACTACCTCGGGTTCACCGCGAATTGTTTGGCGACGACCCCGAGCGTGTTATATCCCTGTGGCCGCAGATGGTTTTGTTTCATCGCTACCGCCGTTATCGTATTTTTCACGATGCTCCCGGCTTGTCCGAAGTTGAGGGTCAAGATTTCTTGCGTGCTGCGCAGCAATCTCGGGTCACCGGCGGCAATGCCGCCTCGTTTCTAACCTCCTTTTAGCCAGTGCAATTACTGTAGGTGTAGACCATGCAACAACTTGAGGTATATCAGTCTCTGTGGGCGACAGAACAGCGTCGTCTCGGTGTGCCTGAGATCGCACTGGAAGAACGTTTTTCCGCAGTAAAAAAAGCGGGTTTTGCCGGTGTCTGTTTGGACCCCGCGATCGACGAAATTAGCGAGAGTCTTGCGCTACAGCCCTTGTTTGAACAGCATGGTTTGGGTTGTATGGTGAATGCATTTCCGGCCAAGGTGAAAGAACTGAAGCCACTGCTAGACATGGCGAAAGAGCTCAATGCCTGTGCTGTTAATGTGATAGGTGGTGTTATGCCAGTGAGTGTGGCTGGGGCCATTCCGGTGTTGTATCGATGGATGGAATATGCCGACGATATCGATATGCCTCTGCTCATTGAAACGCATCGGGACGGGACTTTAAATGACCTCTACTCAACGCTAGAAATAATTGACGCTATTCCCGAGCTACGTCTGTGTGCAGACCTTTCTCACTTTGTGGTCGATCGCGAGTTTAAATTGCCTATGAGTAATCGCGACCAGGGATTCATTCACCGTATTTTAGAGCGTTCCGACTGTCTCCAGGGCCGAGTGGCGAGTAGAGAGCAAATCCAAATTCAAATTGAATTCCC
>JBLHSI010000078.1:0-12112 GCA_047626655.1 Halioglobus sp. | reverse complement strand
TGAGCTCTCACTTGAGGAAGACGATGAGGGCGGTTCACCCGAGGGTGTTGAAGGTTGCGATGACGGCGACGAGTTAGGCGGAGGTACAGGCGGTTGCGGCGTTGTTGGATTGCTCGCACTGGGGCAGCCGCTAAGCACTAAGCAGGCAGCTAGCACACCCGCCAACTTGGGCAATGATATTGGATAGGTATAATGTCTGTTAGCGTGCAATCGCATAGGCTTTTACAAGTTTCTCTGTGTTTATAGCGACCCCATCGACAAATCGGGGACGAAATTTAGTTCTGCGTAAGGACCTCATCAGGCGATTAGCGCTCTTCTCGAATTCAATACCTTGCACGTCGCTGCGTGCTGAATCGTTCTCCAGACGAACAATCTCCACCACTCTTCCCTTCCGGCTCACCTCGAATTCTAACAGAATACTACCTGCCTCCGCTCTTTCTAGGGGCTGCGGTGGCCGGATACCCTCTAGGTCGGGCAATGCTGTGGGTGAGCCCAACAAGTATTCTGTGTGCAGTTGGGCATCGTCCAGCCCCTCAAGTTCCCCTATGGCCAAAGAGTAGCTATTCATGGCGGACTCATGGGCGTTGTGCCACAACATCCAATCCCCCATCATTACGCGGGTTTGTGCGGTAGCCAGGCTGGCTTCGCCGTATTGCGATACCTGCACTTTGTAAATAGCGTGAATAACGGAACGACCCAACTCGTAGTTTTGGTCCACAAAACGATTAAATCGTCTCTGCTCCTGCCCGGGTTTATACTCTGGGTCTATTGCAGGACTTATACTGCCATCGCGGTGGCCAGAAATGAGGTATTGAGAGCGCAACAAGCCATACAGTGGAGGCAACACATTGGCCGAAGTATCGCCCTCACGATCGATGACCCCTGTCAGCGCCATATGATTAAGGTCCCACATATTCATCAGTCGTTTGAATTGGCCCCCCTTTCCGCCAATACCCAACTCATACGCCTGATGCTGCCAGCGGGCCTGCTGCAGCAGTACCTGGACATCAATTTCTGTACTGCTTAGCCTGCCGCTCTGCACCCTAAAAAGCCGCCCCTGGGCCTTGTCTGCTTCACTAAACTGCCCCAGTGCTATGTGACTGGTGATTTTATGTTGGATATAAGGTATTTGAGCGCTGCTGCTCAGTCCATTGTGAATACGGGCTAGGTGCGAGCCGCGTTTGAAGACAGCCACAGCATCCGCATGACGGCTCTTCTTCTGCAGTGCGATACCCAGACCGAGGAGTTGTTGGGGTAGTAACCGCGCGTAGGCCCCATCGGTGGACTCCGCGCCAGCGATGGCGCTGCGAAAGACTTGTAGCTCATCAGAGTTGATGTGGGTTTCTTGGGCTGGAACCGCAGGGCCTGGCAGTTCTTCTGCTAGTGTAAAGCTACTTCCCAGACATACGGCGAGAACATAGACACACGTTCCATACGATGCAACACGAATTACCTCAGCAGTGCAGCCCCATAGATTCATGCCGACACTTTTATCCTCACTTTTATTCAGTCAGATTGGCGATTATAGCGGTTTATCCTTTGTCTTTTTGCTCTCCTGGTAACAGCTCCTCGCCATACCATTAACTCAGGGATTGTCATCGGTCGGTGGCAGCCCCGTCTCCAAAGAGAAAATTGACCGCAATATAGAACGCCATTCACTGTACTGCGACTCTAATGAGCCGTTGAGCCTGAACACCTTGCCCTCAATCTCCATCACGGTAGGGGCCACCTCGTTGTTGAAGCCCTCAGCGATCTCATCAAGGTCTTGATCGTGTTCTTTGGCCCTCTTGTACGTATTGTAAGTCTGCTGCATCTGGACAAAAGTACCCCGCTGACCGTCGGGTTCTCTACTGGCAACGCGCGCCTCATATTCAGTTTTGTATATCGCCAGCTCCCTGCCATTTTGCCGCCACAGATTATACGTTGGTGTCATTTGGTCATAGAGGGCCAGGTATTGCTCATCGGCATTGTCGATAAACAGATATTCCTGATTTTGTATTCGACGCACACGGGCCAGCATAGGGTCGTCTTGGGAAGGCAAGCGTTGAATGGCAAGGCTGCCATCTTCTCCCTCAGAGACAAAGTCGGAAAAGGCGTCCGGCGACAAGCCCGAGGCGTACTGCAGGAGCGCGACATTCCTGACAGTTTCGAGCTCGACCCGAGACAACTGCTCACGCAGTGCCAGCAGGTCGTTGGCAATCTTCCGATAAATGTCAGCGTACGGCTCTTCACCCAGCCTTACCGGATAGTCGCTCTGACCAGCCTCATCATGATAGACCCGGTCAATCCAAACTCTTCCGCTCGCATCTGTAGCGCGCATCTGCAGGACCAGACGCATACCATCGGAATGAAGAATTTTTCCGGTCAGTAGCAATTCTGAAGATGTATCCGGTTTTGGCAGCACTCTAACCGCTCCCCAAGCCTCTGTTTTCACCAGAGCCTGGCGCAACAAATAGGGTAAATAGCGTGCTTCAGCCTTGCGAATTTCGGGAAATATCCCCTCCTTCGAATGTCTTGCTGCATCGAGTGGAACGCCGGGGTCAAAAATAACAAGACCAATATCGAGCAGTGAAAAATTATCTAGAGCCCCAGCTGACTGGCGCAAATGAACATGCCCGAGGGGGCCTGGCCACTGTTCAAGCGGTGCTACCTGAGGGTCGCGTGCCGATTTCTCCTGGTTCCCCGAACAGGCCCACAAAGCTGCACATATGCAGAGTATCAACCAACACTTCACTATCGGGACTCCGTAGTGCATACCTTGCCACGGGTCAGGGTTTGCTCACAGCTGATACCGGTTTCTCCCGGCTCATAACGCTTATATACCCGGTTGAGGGTAAAGGGGGTTGAAACTCGGTCAGACACAACGGTGGTGGCAACATTCAAGCGCTGCCCTGAAGGTCCCAGAGTGAAACGGTGCTGTATTGACAAGCCCTCTGGCAGCAAAATTCTGAACAATAGTTGGTGCGAATCCCAGCCACAGGTTTCCCTGCCAAAGGGGGTCTCTACAGCGTGGAAATATTCACCGTAAAACTCACAGCTGAGGGAAAAGCTCTGCTCGCGCTTGATGCTAACCTCATGCTCATCCTGCTCCACTTCCAGCAATTGCGACTCGGTTATCATATTCGCCATTTGTGCCAGACCCATGATCGACGGCCGACTGTCGTAATCGCTTCCACCGATCGTGATGCCACCGCTACGGGTGTCACCGCCGTTGCGCGAGCGCTGCTCAGCCCGCCGACGCATCTCTCTCACCACACGATCTAATTCTCGCTGAATATTGTCGCTTTCGCCATAACTCATCTCCCAAAAGCCACTGAAATCAACCGTCTTTCCATTACGGTCTTGCAGTTTTTGCGCCTCGCAGTCGTAGCCAGTCAAACCTCCACCAATCGAGGCCACTGCAATAATCACAAGCTGTTTAATGAAACTCATCATGGGCGAGGATTGTACCCGAATGGAAAGCAAATGCAGACGATTTGAGCACCCATTTTTATTCGAAAACGTAAGGGCAACCACCATAAGCATTAACTGATTCGTCCCAACGTCTTACATCATTAGCTCTGCGCCATCGACCGTGGAAGAACTCCATAAGGCAGGGTCCCTGTTCCAATTGGATCATGACATTATCTCCTTCTTTTACCTTTTGATACTCGGGGTAGTCTGTCGATTCACCCCACGTAATGCCCCCTTTTGAGTCCGTATAATTCATCCAGATTCTTTCAACATCGACTTTTGACGCTGTAACATTCTCTTCTAGATCACTATCAGAATGGCTCGATTCGCTTTCGAAGGCCATCGAGTTTAATGAGAAAAAGAGCGCTAGAGCCGATAGTACTATTATTGATCTCATTTCAATTGCTCGTAAGGTTGAGGTATATGCTGTATTGGGGGACGTTGAGCTTTGCGCTCGCCATGTTGCGTGTCAATTATCCGAGCATACAGCTAGCCCGTCATTTCACTGTTAGCTGAGGTCACCAGCAGATTCATCATAAGATCTGAGCCGCCTATATGCGCTGCAATACCTATATCGGTATCAGGATAGGCCAGCTTAGTGCTATTGACGATATTGGGAATGTCTTCTGTCACATGGCGCCCTGAATTTAAAAAGTAGGGGAGTACCACAATAGAGGTAGCGCCATCATCGATACATTGCTTTATCCCCTCTGGTATTTCAGGCTCAGCTAGTTCCAAGAAAGCGCCGTGAACTATTGCATATTGTTCTGAGCAATGACCTTTCAGTTTTTCAGCTAATATGAGTACTTCGCTATTTGATTGATTTCTGCGACTTCCATGCGCTACCAGTAATAGTGCTTTCATACTTAATCTTCTATCAGGTTATACGATTAGTTAATTGGACACTCAAGGCTCGCGTCTGCGGTGCCAGCGCTGGTTACAAGACGCTTGTAGAGCCCATGAATACCAGATCATTTTGTATCTCTACATCCATATGGAACTCATAACAGCCGACTTCATTAAAGCCAAGCTTTTTATAAAACGCAATGGCTTTTAGATTGCGTTCCCAGACGCCTAACCAAATTTTTTCATGGGACATTTCGGCCGCCAGTTCTCCAACCCTGGTAAGTAATTGCCGGCCTATACCCAAACCGTGCCTTGAGCGATCAACGTATACCCTCCAAAGCTCAGCCGATACTTCGAGGGCCACGGGCACCGGAATCGGTTTTAGCCGAAGCTGCGCATACCCTACCATCTCATTCTCAATCTCTACCAAAAGGGTCGTTATATTAGGATCCAGCAGTTCAGTGCGCTGCTGGATTTCGCCAAAGCCTGCGACGATATGGGGATCTAGAACATCAGTAGAGATGCTTCCAACATAGGTCTGACGAAATAGTCTGGCCGCCAATGTCGATAATCGAGGCGCGTCATTCTCTTCAGCGATGCGCATGGTTACTCTTCTTTGCAACTCAGTCACCTTTTAACACCTCACATCAGCAGCTAACGCTTGCCACTGCTTAGCAGCACATTGCCTAGCCCTATTCGGAACGACTACCCTCAAAGCTGGGTCAATTTAGAGGTCCTGAACTTGACCTAAAGTCACAAGGCGCAGGTTTGGGGTGACCGCTAGGTAGACAGGAGCGCAGAGCAGGGAAATAACACCGTCCTGTCACAGGATTGATTTATGCCAAAGCCCATGCACAGAACCCTATTCCGAAAAAAACAGAAAAGCAGTCCCCTGCGAGTCCAAATGATCTAAGGACGGGGTTAGACTGCCGAAGGTCCTCTATCGAAGTTTCGCGAAAACCTAAACTGAATACAAACATCCAGGAACCGAAGACCAGAGTGACGAAATCGGCATCTTCGAGGATCAGCGGTTTAGCCAAAAGCCGACATCCTGGGGAGATAAGCCGCTATAACCCCAAGTTAAGCGGCGGCATAGGCAGTCTTCTGACCACCTTATTACGCCTTTACAGGTCGAGATTACGTTTTAAAACCGCGGAAGAAGTAATAATACGCTTTGTACGATAAAGCTCAGGGTGTTTTTCAGTATCCGTGTAACGCATAGGCTCGCCCGACGTCGGACTCACAAACCAAGAAACTTCCGGGCGCGGATCACCCAGCTGCTTTTTAAGCGCCTGCGGTGTAATGCCTATCGCTTGCGCTGCCGCGTTGAACGTACAACGTGTTTTCACTTCATTTAGGTAATCAACTACCACGTTAATTTTGTCTTGCACTTCTAGATTCTCCTTGTACAGTTAATGCTCGGACGCGACGACGTCAAGACCAGCGCGATGCGACGGTTTGGACGTCAGAAGACAGCCACTTATTATAGCCTCGGGAAAACTATTGCGATCCAGTTATGAATAAGCAACGCCCAAACCCGGAGACTGGCTACCAAAATGGTAATCATAACATCATTAGGGTCATTGCTAATAGTTTGCTGCTTTAGGCTCTCGCGAGCTCGCTGTTAAAGGAGCTGAAGCCAACACTCCGGTGCACAGAGCGCTTTGTTACGCAGAATTATTCTTTTGCACTAAACTGGCGTAAAACGAGCACAGCCTCCCTGAACTAAACTAGCACAACTCTTTGAATTTGCTATTATTATTTTAAGAATGAAATCAAAGAATACCAATCGTGCTGGAACTTGGAGCACAAGACGATCATGTATGTTCTCACGAAACTCAGGTGTTAGGTTCGTATTTAGGTCTATCGCGGGCCTTCTATGTGTAGTGAACGGCAAGCCATATTGTTTCTATGTTTGGTTTTGTCCACGTCACTTTATGTTTGGTGTGAGCAGGTATATTAAGATAGCCACCCGAAACTAGATGTACGTCAACACCATTTTCGAACGAGAGTATTGCTTCACCTTTGAGTATGATGACCCATTCATTGTCATTTTGATCATACCAACCAATTTCCGGGGATACATGTCCTATAGAGACAATTCTTCCGATCCTGATATTTTCTCCCTGAATCACTTGAGTAAATACTTCCTTACTGATGTCTTCGGGAAGTGATTCAAATATATTGCCAATATCAGTAGTCATACTTCACTCTTGTCGCCCGCTCGAATCGATTTTCCAGCGTCTTCAACGCCGGCCTATATTGAATCAACTAGACGCGATAGCCAATCAAACGTCAAAACTGTCGTAAATATTTTTAACGCTATTAAGCCGAGAAACAATATTATAGAAGCGGCTTTTACCCACCTACTTTTTATATTACCCCAGGACTGTAGTTTCGCTTTAAGCTCACTTTTAATGTCATCCATTGCTTCTTTCAATCCTTATCCCGTCCGCAAATTATCACGATTCGCTGCTACAATTTGTTAGATAATTGACGGGAAGTATCTTGCCGGCATTATCTCACCACCTTCATATTGCGCACTCCATATAGCATAACACTTCTATATGCTGCGCCAATGCACTTGGCGTCCGCCATAATTTAGTTGTTCTGTCACTAGAGAAACACGCCATCGGAACGATGGCTTGCTTCGCCAAAACGTACGCTTTACATTACATTATGTACGCTATACCATACATCACGTTTCGGTCTTTCCGACATTCTAAGGAGGGTTATTTCAATGAATTTTCACGAAAAAAGTGCTTGGGCCTGCCTGGTTTCAATCTTGGTCGTATATACCCCCTATTTTTGGACGGTGTTTCAGCGCCCTATGGCTACTGTTGGGTTATTCGTGACTGCGGCGATCATTCTGGCTGTCTTGTTGACCGGATTTCATATCGCCAATGCGCTTGCCGCACGTTCGATTCGCGACACTGTTACTACGCCACCACACGATGAATTAGATCGAATCATCGAGCTAAAGTCTGCCAAGCTGTCTGGGACTGTGTTGGCCTTTATTGTTATCGTCTGGTGCATCAGCGCCGTGTATACAGTGCTTGGAGTCAGTGGCATTTCACACGCAGAAACGTTGGATAAACCTCTTACATCGCTGACGCTTTTCGTTCCAGCAATCATCGCGTTAACTGGTATTCATGCGCTATTTGCCGGCTTTGTTATCGCGAATATTACTTATTATGGCAGTATTGTCGCGAGCTACAGGAGAATGGCGCGTGGGTAAAGCGGTAATTCACAATCGCATTCGCCAGCTCCGTTTCGAAGCTGGCGAAATGACACAAGAAGATTTAGCTAACAAGGTAGGCATCACTCGCCAGACCGTCATCGCATTAGAGAAAGCTAAATACTATCCTTCTCTAGAGCTTGCTTTCCGAATCGCCATGCAGTTCCAACGGCCCCTAGAAGATGTTTTCAGATTCGAAGGATGATGACGCCAGACTCATAAAGTGGAGCCCACACGCCCCGCCTGCTGTATGACGCAGCTGTCTAAGGCGTGAGACGACGATGTGGGTCCAACCCCAAGATCGGTTTATCCTGACCTTGTTATTCTTTGACAGCCCCGAGCTCCCAAACAGTTTTGGTTTGCTGATAGCGATCTATTGATTTGTGCTCCAAGTCTATAAACGTCCAGTCACCAGAAAATAAATCGAGGATACTGGTTTTATCAAAGAACCGTTTAGACATCCCCCCTACATCAAACAATCCTGACTCCAATTTAGGATAGCCTCGCGCGCCATAATTGATGTCTTGGTTTGAGTTGACTCGACACAGAAGGAACCCGTCGTCGACTAATACCCGAGAAATTTCCGCCACGATATTTTTCGTGGTGATCCAATCGAAGTAGTGAAGACTTAGACTCGCGACGACCACATCAAACTCCGAGCCAAAGGGCAAAGGTTTACTGTGATCTAGCGCTAGAATTTTCGCCGCCGAAGAATGCTCAACAACGGGAGCCAGATCGCAGGCTACAACAGACTCGGCTAGCTGAGCAATTGTGGCTGTATCGATTCCACTACCACACCCTAGTTCTAGTATTCGCTTACCGACAAGTCGAGAAGACCAATTGTCGAGCCATTGATAATCGGACTTCATTTCGGTCTTATGCATAACACCAAGATTTAATCCCCTTCCCGCCGAAGCCTCTTGGGCTCTATGTCCCTAATACTAGCACTCCAACTACTCTGCATCTACTCGTTGATAACTACCATTGCTCCTTCTCTACGCATACTGCCAGTATAAACGGCGTCGTATGCCGAACCGCCTTGCAGCATTAACTTGATACGCTTGCTAAACTATTCGCGTATATTCGATCTTGGCAATATCTACCTTTTTCACATTGCAAAATATCCGATTAACCGTATTGCTAAAAGCGACAAGAACCTCTGGTTCTTTTCTCTATTTAAATCTAAGATAATCAATGGTGTAGGGCCTACTTCCTAAAAAATGAAAAGCATTATTATGAATGAGGTATCTCGTCACTACATCTATCCCACCCACATCGCCAGACAACCAGCAAAGTGCAGCCAATCAACTATTTATGCATAATTCGCCCATGAATTCGCTACTAAACCAACTCCGCCCTATGTGGCGACGTGCGAGCTACCTGTTCTCTCGATTTAGCATTGATCGCTGCTCTGAAAACGCAGCAGCGTTAACCTATATGAGTATGTTTGCCTTGGTGCCGCTGCTCACCGTTATCTATACCATGGCTTCTGCGGTACCCGCGTTTCAAGGGCTAGAAGTGAACATTCAGAGCTTCTTGTTCGAAAACTTAATGCCCGATACCAATTCAGAGATACAGAACTACCTGGGAGAATTTTCCAAACAAGCGAAAAACCTGACCGGTTTTGGTATCGCGGTTCTGGTCATTACGGCAGTGCTCATGTTACGCAATGTGGAGCGCGCCTTTAATCAAATATGGCGAACTCGAAAGAACCGTAGCACCGTGTCGAGCTTCCTCCTTTACTGGGCGGTTTTGGGTCTCACACCGCTAACGATTGGCCTCGCCCTGGCGATTAGTACTTATGTTGCCTCCATCGCCGTTAATCTGGATGGCCTGGACGTGTTCGGCGCCCGCACTCTGATTCTCAAGGCAGCGCCTCTATTTTTAAGTACCGCGGGTTTTACCTTAATTTATGTCGCCGTCCCTAACTGCAGAGTCCCGTTTAAACATGCTGTTGTAGGAGGACTAGCCGCGGCACTCGCTTTTAATGTTGCACGCTCTCTATTCACCACACTCGTGGTGGGATCTAGCTATACGTTTATTTACGGCGCGTTTGCGGCCGTGCCACTATTTCTACTTTGGATATACCTGTCCTGGAACATTGTTTTGATGGGCGGAGTATTAGTTCATAGCTTTTCCGCCTACCAAAGTCTCGAAGAGGCCTCACGCCCCACGCTGCTAAAAGCGTTGGATGTACTTTATTTACTTTGGCAAAGGCAGAAAAGCGGTGATTGTGTTCGAGAAATCGAATTATTTAGCAACAAACACGAAGAGATTCGAGGGCTGGACAGCGAGACCTGGAGCGAACTGAGAAACGTATTCTTAAAGCACAAACTCATCGCCCAAAACGAGCGAGGCCACTACCTGCTCTGCCGCGACATAAGCACTCTCTACTTTTGGCAGCTAAAAGAATGGGTGAATGACGAACTGCCACTGGATAGACAAGATTTCTCTACCCACTTGCCTTGGCAGAGAAACGCCTATAGCTTACTGCGCGATCAACGATCGGAACAAAAAGACATCCTCAACACAAATTTAGCCGAGTTATTTTCACAATGAAAAAAATCTGTTTGCTCGCATTGATATTTGTACTCAACGGCTGTGCTGACTCAACACCCCCCACAAACGAATATTCCGTCGATAAGTACTTAGGCCAGTGGGTGGTGATCAATTATTGGGCCAAGTGGTGCAAGCCCTGTATTGAAGAAATACCTGAGCTCAATACGTTTGACCAAACCTATCCTAATGTGGTGGTACTGGGCGTTAACTACGATGGCGCGATTGGCGAAGAACTAACGCAACAACTACAACAGCTAGAGGTTGAATTTCCGACGCTCAGCAGAGATCCCTACGCCGATTTGAACATTGCGCGCCCAGCGGTATTACCCACTACGCTAATCATCGATCCTGAAGGCAAGCTCAGTCACACTCTGTTGGGACCCCAAACTCTCGCCACTCTCGCAGCCGCCACCAAGCAACAATTTCAGCAGACATCTGACTAGACAAGCCGAGATTTCGTACCTACCATTAACGCCCCAAGAGGAGACAATTATGAGCGCATCGTTTAACGACAACACCCTAACCATCGGCGGCACGCCTCTGGTTCGCATTAACAACATCAGCGACGGCAACATCCTTGTTAAACTAGAAAACCGTAATCCGGCGATGTCTATCAAGTGTCGTATTGGCTCCAATATGGTTAAAGTGGCCGAGGAAGACGGTAGCCTGCGCCCCGGCATGACCATCGTTGAACCCACCAGCGGAAATACGGGTATAGCCCTGGCCTTTGTCGCTGCGGCAAAAAATTATGGCTGTATTTTGGTCATGCCCAACACCATGAGCCTGGAGCGCAGGATGCTGATGAAAGCATTGGGCGCAGAAGTTATTCTCACCGATGGCGCTCTGGGTGTTACCGCGGCCATTGCCAGGGCAGAGGAAATAATCGCTTCAGATACAGACAAACATTGGGGCCCCCGCCAGTTCGAAAATCCAGCGAACCCGTGTGTTCATGAAGAAACTACCGGCCCCGAAATATGGAATGACACCAACGGAGAGGTCGACATTTTAGTGTCTGGGGTGGGCACCGGCGGCACTCTCACTGGCATCTCCCGCTACATCAAGAATACGATGGGCAAGGCGATTATCACGGTAGCCATCGAACCTGCTTCGAGCACGGTTATAGCCGCGGCAAAGGTCAGTGAAGAACCCACCCACGGCCCACACAAAATTCAAGGTATTGGAGCTGGCTTTGTGCCCAAAAATCTCGACTTGAGTCTGGTTGATCAAGTGGAGCAGGTGGAAAATGAGGAAGCCATGGAATGGGCGCACAAACTCATGCAGGGAGAAGGGATTTTGGCGGGGGTGTCCAGCGGCGCAGCCATGGCTGTGGCACATCGCCTAGCTCAGCGCGAGGAAAACAAAGGAAAAACTATTGTGGCTATACTGCCTGATTCTGGCGAACGCTATCTAACGTCACCGCTGTTTGAGGGCTCTTTTACCGACAACGAAACAGTTCAATAACACTGCTACTGAGGCATCCAACGAGGTGCCTCAGAGCGAACTTTGCCTATTTCAGCGATTACTCAATTTTATTAATCGCTGCTTCACGTCATCCCATTCACTTTCGATAACGCTGAAGTAAACGGAGTCTCTAGAGAATTCTCGCTGCACGACCATGTGGTTTCTGAGTAAGCCCTCACGGGTGGCACCCGTTCTTTCCAGGGCACGCTGCGAGCGCAAGTTGCGGCTATCGGCTTTAAACTCAACTCGCAAACACCCCAAACGCTCAAAAGCATGAGTCATCAGAAGTAGCTTCGCCTCGGTATTAATAGCGGTGCGCTGCCAGTCCTGACCTAGCCATGTCCAGCCAATTTCAAGACTTTTGTGCTCTGGGCGCATGTTGAGAAAACGTGTACTACCCACCGCTTTTCGCTTGCCTGTCTCCACTAGCGCAAAGGGCTGCTGCGCTGGCGTATCCAGGGCCTCGTCAATCCACTGCCGCGTATCAGCCAAATCAACAAAACAGGCCCGGGGCATAAAATCCCAGTCGGGCCTGTATTGCCCTCGATTAAACAG
>JBLHSI010000077.1:0-12144 GCA_047626655.1 Halioglobus sp. | reverse complement strand
GGAATGCGGTCTGGTCTGAAAAACCGAGTAAATAGGCCAGTTCGGCGAGGTCGATAGACGGCTGTGCAATATAGGTTAAAGCTAGGCCTCGACGCACCTCATCCAATACGCTTTTGAAGGTTTCATCACGCTCGTTCATTCGGCGCTGCAAGGTTCGTGGCGTGATCGCCAGGTGCCGCGCGACCTCGTCTAAGGTGGCCTCGCCGATGGCCAGTCCCTTGACGATAATAGTGCGGACACGACTCGTAAACTCGTCTCTATGGTCAAATTCTGCCAGCAACTTCTCGGCGTGAGCGTCCATCATTTTCCGCATCACCGGGTCGTGTTGGACAATGGGTAAGCGACTGTAGCTGGCTGGAAAAATGAGCTCTACCATTGACTGACCGAACAACACGGGACATTCAAAAATTCGTTGGTACTGGGATAAGTCATCGGGTTGTGCGTGGGTAAAATGTACTGCAGTAACGTTGAGACGCTGGCCGGTAATCCATCGCATAAACGTCACCCAACTGGCTATGTTTTCATCGGCAGTTTCGCGCCCCAATGCCAACCCATGGGTGTCCCAGCTCAAGCGAATTTGCTCTCCCTCGTAGTGATAGGTTGACACTGCTCGGTCAGCAACCAATTTTTCATATCGCATATGTCGCTCAAAGCATTCCTGCGCGTTTTTGCAGCTCATAACGGACAGGCCCAGTACGCCGTATTGGCCGGGCTTGATACATTCTCCAGTATGCAGACCAACATCTGGATTTTGGGTGAGTTCGCCGGCGCGCAACAACATCAACTGGTGAGTCTTGCGTGGAATTCGTTGACTCGCGTCTTCGAGGGCATCAATGTCCAGATCAAAAACACCAAAAAATGCGTCAACATCTTCGTGGTGCTGAATTAGATAGTCGCGAATACCGCGCAAATAGTTGGCCGACACCGACCCACCAATGTGAGAGGCTGTCGTATTTTGCAAACTTTTCTGGCGCCCATCGCCTATACCCAAAAACCTCGCCCTCACATAATTATGGCTCTGATGGCAGAGGATACGATTATGGACTTTCAACCACAATTAATACTAATTTATTTTATCCCGGTTTTCGCGGTGTTCATGGCAGTAGAAGTGGTCTGGTTACGAGCCCAAGGGGCTGGCTATCCCGAGTCAGCCGATTACACCCTAAAAGATACAATTTCTAACGGTTTCCTCGCACTCTTTCATGAAATAGGAGACGGTATTGCCGCGCTTGTGGTGATCTCGATTTACTACAGCCTGTTCGATCTCCGCTTGTTTACCATTCCCAATAGCGCCTGGGCCTTTTTGCTACTATTTCTTTTGCAGGACTTTCTGTATTACTGGTTCCATCGAGCGAGCCATCGTATTCGTTGGATGTGGGCGTCACACGTGGTACATCACTCCTCGGAAAAGCTCAACTTCAGCACGGCTTTTCGTCAAAGTTTGACCTATCCTATCTCTGGTATGTGGGTGTTTTGGTTGCCGCTGATCGCTCTGGGCTTTGACCCTATGACGGTCATTATGGTGGTGTTGTTAAGCTTGGCCTACCAGTTTTTTTTGCACACACAGGTCGTCGACAAGCTGGGCATTTTGGAAGGAATTTTAAATACGCCATCGCACCACCGAGTGCATCATGCTCGCAATGAACAGTACATCGATAAAAATTATGCGGGAACATTAATTATCTGGGACAAATTGTTTGGCACATTTGTCGAGGAGCGGGACGATATTCCCTGCGATTACGGCATTACTCGGCAGATCGATACACACAATCCAATCGAGCTTACATTTCATGAATGGAAGGACATGTTTGCCGATGTATTTAATGCTGAAAATGGACTGGCAGGAGGTATCAAGCACCTATGGATGCCGCCGGAATGGCAGCCAGAGGTTAGTCAGAGCCGGTCAGTTGTTTGATTTTGGCGGGCGATGAATGCTGCCCGCTCTAGGGAGTATCCGCGTTAGAAGCTGTAGGACATTCTCAGGGATGGACCATTGAACTCAGCATCCAGTCCCGCTTCGCCACTTGATCGATTATTGGTGAAGTCTATATCGATCAATTGATAGCCCACCCCAATATCGAGTCTGTCGGTTATGCGGTAACTGGTGCGCGCCCGAAGATAGCTGAAAGAACCCTCGTAATCATCGTAGTCAACACTGAGCCAGCCCAAGGTGCCGCTAACGGCCCACTTAGGTGTAATCGCGAAGAAAGCCTGCATACGCAAATTGGGAAGTGGTGCTAGCAGATCTTCGTTGGAGCGCGAGCTCGAACCTGTGTTGTCGCCAATAAAGCTATTGGTCTCAAGCTCTGTTGAAATGTCCAGAATATGAATGCCGCCACCGATGAAAATTTCGGCTCGCTCGCTACCGTAAACACGGTACATCACATCAGCAATATAGGTATCCACTTTGAAGGTAGTATCCACGGTGCTTCCCACGGGGAACTCAACGCCGTTAAAGTCGATGTCTTTGCTAATAGCACGCGTGCCATCAACATCAAAAATGTAGGCGCCAACCGAGAACAGCCAGTTTTCCCCTAGTCGGTAGCTGTAGTCCAGCAGCCAGCTTGTGTCGTCTTCTTCTACGCCCAAATCGTTGAGATCAATATCTGCGCCGGGCTTGCCATCGGCGGCGGCGTACACTGAGGTATCAGCATCCTGGAAAAACGCACCTATCGAAAACGTGTGTGTCGCATCCATCTGTGGATGAAAACTCTGAGCCTGAACGTGTGAAACGGCCATAGCGGCTGACAGAATTCCCGCTGAATACTTCCAGAAGTTCATAGCTTTTTCTCCACCTGATAATGCCGACGTAAATCGCATGACACATAGCCAGCTTAGCGCGAAATAGGGCGTAAAATAAAAATAAAGAGTAGCAGTAATAGACGTATTAGCCAAGCAGCGCGCTAGCGCCAGGTCTCTGGAGCCGATAAGTTTCACGGTGCTTGCGGGTCTTTCTATAATTAAAAGGGGTTTGCGCTTATACTGTCGGTTGGTGTGGAACTAACGATTATCTGCCGGATTTACGCTAAAAATTAGTGCGGCGGACGCAGTTCTGCCTAACCAAACCGCTCCCAATCACTACTGTATTCAATCGGGAAACCTCACTATGTCTAATCTTTTTCTTGCAAGCGATCTGAGGCCTGGGGCGAGCGTCTTGGCTTGTGTCATGTTGCTGAGTGCCTGTGCCGCCAAAGAGCCGCCGGCGAGACCGCCACCGGAGATCAAAGTGGTTGAGGTGGTTCAGCGCGATACAATTTTGAAGCAGGATTTTGTTGGCCAAACATTGGGTTCCACCGACATTCCCATTCGCGCGCGTGTTCAGGGTGTATTAGAGAGCCGGAGCTTTATTGAAGGCAGTGCGGTTACCAAGGGTCAATTGCTCTATGTCATAGATGGTCGCCCTTTCCGGGCCAAGGTGGTCGAGTCCGAAGGCCGTCTCGCCGAGTCACAAACGCAGCTGGCCAAGGCAATTGCCGACCTTGCACGAGTGCGGCCGCTGGCTGAAATGCAGGCTGTTAGTCAGCAGGATCTGGACGCTGCTATTGCTCAGCGTGACGCGGCGCTAGGGTCGGTGAAAGCCTCTGAGGCGAACTTGGAGCTGGCCAATATAGAGTTGGGTTACGCCTCGATTCACTCGCCTATTGACGGCAATATAGGCATTTCTGAAGCGGAAGTGGGTGAGTTTGTTGGTGCCAGTCCCAACACTGTTGTCTTAAACAATGTCTCGCTCACCGACCCTATTCGCGTTCGGTTTTCCATCAATGAGCGCGAATATTTGAGATTCAAGCGCGAGTTTGCCGCGGATAGGCAGCATCAGTCAGATGCGATCGCGAAGAGAAGAACGACTTTTGATGTTGAACTTATCCTGGCTGACGGCACGATCCATAATCACATAGGCAGGGTGGTGGCAACCGATGCCGCGATTAACCCTGACACAGGCACCTTTACGCTAGAGGCAGACTTCCCCAATCCGAATACTATCGTTACCGCGGGACAGTTCGCGCGCGCAAGAATCGCCATTTCTACGATTCCCGATGCCCTGTTGGTGCCGCGGCGCGCACTCACAGAATTACAGGGTCAATTTCGCGCCTTTGTGGTTGACAGTGAAGGTGCCGTGTCGATGAGGCCGGTTGAGTTAGGCCCGCAAGTAGGTCGCTTGACGATAGTTGAGTCGGGGCTTGTGAAAGGCGAACATGTCGCCATTGAGGGCTTGCTCAGTTTGAGAAATGGCGCGGTAGTGAGCCCTATACTCACCACGTTTTCAGACTCGGTTCCCTCCAGCAGCGAGGCTCGAGACTAAACCATGGCTGAATTCTTTGTAAATCGTCCTATCGTCGCTATGGTCATTGCGATATTTATTGTGATTCTTGGGTTGGTGTCGCTGAGCGGGCTTCCCGTTGCACAGTATCCCGAAATCACACCGCCCATGGTTCAGGTCTCGGGTACCTACACTGGTGCCAATGCGCTCAACGTCGAGCAGTCGGTGGCCACTCCGGTGGAGCAGAAAGTAAACGGCGTTGAAGGCATGATTTACATGACGTCGACTAACTCAAGTGATGGCCGAATGTCGTTAGATGTCTCCTTTGAGGTAGGCACCGACCTGGATATGGCCAATGTGCTCACCCAGAACAAAGTTTCTGAGGCGCAGTCATCGCTTCCCGAGGAAGTAAAACGGCTGGGCGTTCCGGTTAAGAAAAAACTGTCTTTCCCGCTGTTGCTAGTGTCTTTGGTGTCACCAAATGGCACCTATGATGAGAATTTTCTAACCAATTACGCAACGCTAAATTTGGTTGATGAAGTTGCCCGCATTCGAGGTGTCGGATTGGCCGAAGTGCTGGGTGGAAGCTCAACTGAGTACGCTATGCGTATTTGGATTAGGCCTGACCAACTGGCTAAACTTAATTTGACGGTGCCGGATATAACATCGGCTATACAGCAACAAAATGTATTGGTGCCGGCGGGGCAGGTCGGGGGAGAACCCGCACCGGCGGGCACTGAATTCACCTATACGGTTACGACTGGAGGGCGGTTTGAGACGGCTGAAGAATTTGGCGCGGTCGTCATAAGAGCTAATTCGGATGGTTCGCAAGTGTTGTTGCGAGACGTTGCGCGTATTGAGCTTGGTAGCCAGAGTTATCTCTACAAAGTACGCCTAGACGGTAATCCTTCGGCACTGGTTCAAATCTTTCAGCTGCCCGATGCCAACGGTCTTGAAGTTGCCGAGCAGGTGTTGGTGACGCTTGAGAAAATCTCCGAACAATTTCCAGATGATATCGAATACGTCGTATCTCTGGACACCACTAAGCCCATTAGCGAAGGTATTCGAGAAATTATTGTCACGCTCTTTCAGGCATTGGCTCTAGTGATATTGGTGGTGTATATCTTCCTGCAAAGTGCCAGAGCAACACTCATTCCCACTATCGCTGTGCCGGTATCCTTGATTGGCGCATTCGCCATTTTCCCCTTCTTGGGATTTACCATCAACACTTTGTCGTTACTGGGCTTGGTGCTAGCCATCGGTATCGTCGTAGATGACGCGATTGTCGTAGTTGAAGCGGTGGCGACCAGAATAGAAAAAGGTATGGAGCCGCGCGAGGCCACCATCGACGCGATGAAGCAGGTTTCGGGACCTATCGTAGCCACCTCATTGGCGCTGATAGCGGTATTTATACCTGTGGCCGCGATGGATGGAATTACCGGAAGGCTATACCAGCAATTTGCCATTACCATCGCTATTGCCGTCGCAATATCGTCGATCAATGCGCTGACTCTGAGCCCTGCATTGGCCGCTCTCCTGATGAAACCAGCCACTGAAGATAAGGGCATTTTTGGCAAATTTTTTGATTGGTTTAATCGCTGGTTTGAGCGGGCTACCGATAAATTCATGGAGCTCACCAGCTACTTTACCCACAAGACCAGTCGAGCGGCAATCTTACTGGTGATGATGGTCGTGGGTGTGGTGGTGATATTTAGATTTCTCCCGGCAGGTTTTGTGCCGGAGGAAGATCAGGGCTACATCATGGCGGGTGTCATCATGCCCGATGGCGCCTCATTACAGCGCACAGATGCCGTAATGAAGAAGGTTGAGGGGATACTGAGTCAATACGACGCCATTGAAAATGCCAATGTTATAGCAGGATTTAGCATTTTATCAGGTACCTTGCAGTCAAATGCGGGTATGGCGTTTATTCAACTAAAAGATTGGGGTGAACGAACGGACTCGGCCGATCATGCCAGCATGCTGGTGCGTAGGTTGAACGCGGATTTTGCTGTGGGTATCAAAGAGGGTGTCGCATTTGCATTCGGCCCACCGGCGATTCCCGGCTTGGGCACGGGCTCAGGGTTCACTATGATGCTGCAGGATCGTGGAGGAAATTCTCCCGAGTATCTTTTCGAGCAGGCGCAACACTTTATTCAAAGCGCCAACGAACGCCCTGAGGTCAGTGGGGCTAAGACCTTATTTCGACCCAGTTCCCCTCAGATATTTCTGGATATTGACGAGGGCAAGGCGCTAAAACTTGGAGTGCCGTTGGCCGACATAAATACCTCGATAGGGGCGTTTCTCGGTGGAGCCTATGTGAATGATTTTAACCGGTTTGGCCGGCTGTACCGCGTTTACGTGCAGGCCGAGCCGGAATATCGCGCTACCGCTGACGGTATCAATATGTTTTATGTGCGCAGCAACAATGGTGATGCCGTACCCCTATCAACAATGGTAGAAACATCTCGCGCCTCCGGGCCGCAATTTACCAATCGCTTCAACCTTTCTCGCTCGGCCAAGATTACGGGCCAATCGGGGCTCGGTTACAGTTCGGCGCAAACTATAGTGGCACTGGAAGAAGTCGCTGCCGAAACGCTACCAGCAAGTATGGGCGTGGGCTGGGCTGATATGTCCTATCAGGAGAAGGCAGCGGCGGGCAGTGGCGCGTTAGTTTTTGGGATGGCGCTGTTGTTTGTGTTCCTGATATTGGCAGCACAATATGAAAGCTGGTCGCTCCCTATCTCGGTGTTGGCGGGCACACCCATTGCTGTGTTTGGCGCCGTTGGTGGCTTGTGGCTCGCCCGCTTACTAAGTGACAGCTATGTCAATAATGTATTTGCCCAGATAGGTTTAGTGATGCTGATTGGTATGGCGGCTAAAAACGCCATTTTGATCGTTGAATTTGCCAAAGAAGAATCGGAAAAGGGCAAAACTGCTGTGGAGGCTGCGATGGCTGCCGCGCGTATGCGTTTTCGCCCCATTCTCATGACCGCTTTTTCCTTTATTCTCGGAGTTCTGCCTCTTTTAGTGGCTAGCGGTGCGGGTGCAGAAGCTCGTAAGGTCATGGGTATGACGGTCTTTAGTGGGATGCTAGTGGCGACATTGGTGGGTGTGTTAGTGGTGCCAGCCTTGTACGTGATGGTCGATCGCTTGGTCAGCAAAGGTAAAACGGCTAAGCCATCGCTCGCCGCTACCGATGGAGAGGCTTAACGTGATGCATTTCTTGCGCTTTCTGCCGCTGCTGCCGTTACTAGTATCTTGTGCTGTTACTCCCGATTATGAGCGTAGGGAACTCGACGTCCCCGAGGCCTTTGTAGCATCTATCGATAGCGGTGAGTCGATAGCCAACCTGAACTGGTGGGAGCTATTTCAGGACGATCAGCTGGAACTCCTCATTCGCACGTCACTGGAAGAGAATAGAGACCTGGCGATCGCCCTGTCGAGAATTGAAGAGTCTCGCGCGAAGGTCATTTCGGTGCGAGCCGATCAATTTCCGTTTCTTAACTTGGGGGGTGTTTTTGGTCGTGGTCAACAAAGCCGCGATCTCATCCCCTTTGCCAGTCCAGTCAATCGCTTTTCCGTCACCGCTAATCTATCTTACCAAGTGGATTTTTGGGGCCGGTACAGCAGGGCGACAGAGAGCGCCCAGGCGACACTGTTAGCCACAGAGGCGGCCTATAAAACCGTGACCATCAGTTTGGTCAGTTCGGTAGCGAGCACTTATTTATTGCTGCGCGACCTCGATAAGCGACTGGAGGTGTCAGAGCAAACCTTGTACACGCGGCTGGATAGTATGGCGATCATACAGGCGCGCTTTGACAAGGGCACAGTGCCGCGGTTAGACGTGTATCAGGCTCAGATCGAAGTGTCAGTTGCAGAAGTTGCCATCGCGACGTTCCAGCGCCAAATTGTGCAGACTGAGAACGCGCTACGTATTTTGCTGGGCCGCAACCCGGGGCCGGTCGTCAGGGGAGATACCCTAGAGCAGCAGATTTTTCGACCGGAGGTGCCCGCGGGGCTACCTTCAGAACTATTGCAACGACGGCCAGACGTGATGCAAGCCGAAGCGGATTTAATGGCGGCAACAGCCACAGTGGGCGTTGCCGAGGCCTTGCGATACCCATCGATTTCATTGACGGGAAGTTTTGGTATGGAGAGCCTGGATCTGTCCGATCTTAACTCCAGTAATGCCGAAACCTGGGGCGTGGGGGCGAATATTCTGGGCCCCATTTTCAATTCCGGCCAACTCAAAGCGCAAGCTGATGGCGCGAGACAGAGGGCGGTTCAGGCGGGATTGATCTACGAGAGTACTTTGCAGCAATCGTTTAGAGAGGTCGAGGATGCTCTGGTAGCTGTGCGCACCTATCACGTCGAAAAAGATGCCCAGACACGGCGTGCTAATGCGGCTTTAAGTGCAGCAAAGCTGTCGCGTGCTCGTTATAGCGGTGGCGTAGTCGACTACCTGGAAGTGCTAGATGCAGAGCGCACACTGTTCAACGCTGAATTAGCTGAATCAGAGACACTGCAGCTGTATTATAATGCCATTGTGGGGTTGTATCAGGCACTAGGCGGTGGCTGGACGGTGGCCGAAGAGTAAGGGCATCATGTCTAGATTGAGCAAGGCTGCATATTTCGGGCATGTCAGATGCACCGAGCACAATGTCTCGGCGCATCTACTATCATAAACTAGCGGGCGTTAATTCACCTCTTACTTACTAGTGACGGCGTCCAATCCCTTGCGTAGCTGCTCGGCCCAGCGCTTGAGTATTCTATTGGCATCGGATTTGTTGGTAACGCTATTAGTCCATTGCATGCGACCGCTGTTTTGGCCAGATTCGCGATCCATTATACGAACCAGCACCTCACCAGACGAGCCGTCTAACAGCTCGAGCACCAGGGTCATTTCTCCCGCCTCGGTCGTATAGCTGCGCGACATACTTGCACTTTTAACATCCGGCGAGTTGACGTCCAGGTTCACAATATTGGGGCGCAGAACCATGATGGCATCCCCGTGGTCAAAGCTTTCCACTAGATTGTAAGCGGGCGCGTTTTCCAGTGCCTGTTTGAACTGCTCGTCGCAGGCCTCCGACAATGATTCCTTAATGTTTTCTACGTCATCCTTGGTCACTCTATTGGATAGGTTGATGCGACTACTATTTTGATCGCGCATCCAATTTTTCTTGAAATTTACCTGACAATCGACCAGTCCGTACTTGGCATAACGGGTGAGGTCGGCGCCCGGACGCTTATAGACTTGACCAAATCTAGTGTCCGATTGAAGAATAAGCCCGTCGGTAGATTCGTGGGGAGGCGGTGTACTGGCGCATGCCGTGAGTACCACTAGACCCGAAAAAAGAAAGGTGTTCTTTAGCGTTTTCCGTAACATATCATCGCCCTCATAGAGTTGATTGGGGAGTATATACCCCTACTTCTTGATTGGTAAGTAGGCAGGTTAGCTGCAATTGTGTCTTAGTGGGTGGGTCTCGGGTGAGATATAGGCGCAGATAGCGAACTGGGATATTATTATCTATCGTGCTAATTGATGGATGGCCGGAACGTAAAGTCGATTGAGATATAAGCGCTAGAGCCAATGTCGAACTCAGCCTCCTCTAGCTTGGAGTCGTTTACGCGCAATCCGCGAAACCCGCCCCATCCGGCTTCAAGGCTAGCCCACAAATTTCCAGCAAAGCGTCGCTCTACGGTGAGCCCGAAGTCCCAGGCATCTACGTTAATTGCTACTTCGCGTTGGTCAGTACTCACTGACCAAGAGGCGCCTGAAGGAGACGCCCCGAGACGTACTAGCCAGTTTGGTGTTGGCGCGTAGAGTATGGCAGGCCAAGGCATCATAGCACTGAGTGTCCAGTGGTTGTTAATATCCCAAGATGCGCCGACATAGGGGATGAAAAAATCTTCCCCTGGGGCAATGTCCATATACAGCCCAAACGCCCACCACAGTGTGTCATTTTGCACGTAACGACCAAACGCACCACCCAAATACTGCCAAGTCCAATCTGAGCCTTCTAGTGAACTATTGTGGCCCATTGGCATAAAGAACGCGCCAACTTGCCAGTTGTCATCAACCTGGCGTAACCAGCCCAATGGTATCCCCACTGTGTTCACGTTGAAGTCTTCAGTGAGTCCGGCGTTCACTTCGAAATCGGAGTGGCTTGCATACAGACCACCAAATACGGCGTCTTTAGAACCGACCAAGTAGGGTGCTACGGCCATTCCCGAGTAGGTGTCGAGTTTATAATTAATTTCCTGCCCCCTTGAGTCGCTCCCAACTTCAGCGTCGCTGTAAGAGCTGGCATCTAGAAAAGCCAAGGGTAGAAAGGGCGCGTTCGACTCTCCTCGCTCGAAAACAATGTCGCTATCGGCGAAAGCCTGAGTCATATTGGCCATGAAGCTTTCGCCCGCTGCCGAGGGAATGGCTAGTGCGATATACGAGGCGGCTAAGCATGGCAGGCAATAGCGCAAATAATTTCGAGCTAAGATACTCATTCTCCCAAAAAGTTAGGGTTTTTGGTGATTCAGCCCAATGGCCGTAGATTACTTTTATTACAGAGCGTGGCTATAATACCACCTAGCCACTGGCTATAGGCCAACCAAGCTTAGGGACTTTTGCCACTTACTTGCAGGATATTGCTTAGGGTAAAATAGCGATCGCTGACGAGTGTGTCAGCTACAAACTCACCCATCTTTATATGAGGCGCTACTCATGTCCGCAAAAAAGGTTCTCTGCCTAATTCTGTTCCCCCTTATGCTTTCCGCCTGTGGTTCGACACCGAGCTGGGATGGTTACTCTCCGGCTGAGGCTACTGCGTTGCAGGGCATGGGTATTAGTGCGGAGGAGGCTAAGCGCTATCAAGCGATGGGTTTTAACTCATTTACTATCCAGCAATGGTTCGATGAGGGCATACCCGCCCAGCAAAATATCACTGCTTGGCATGATGAGGGCTTTAATGCGCAAGACGCCGGTGGTTGGCATGCAGCGGGGTTCACCTTAAGGGACGCTGATGACTGGCGCGGTGCAAACTTTAATGCCGCCAATGCTAAGAAATACAAAGAACAGGGTGTAACGCTGAAGGCCGCCAAAAAAATGCGCAAGCAGGGTGTGCCACTTAAATAGACTATCTCACGGGCTTTTCTGACACTGAAACGGGCTAGAAAATCATGATTAAAACGACCTTTCATCACCGTGATCGAACGCTGATCACCACCGCGCTTATGTTGGCTTTATTGCTGGGCGGTTGTGGCCAGTCGGATTCGGTGTCGGCGAACCAGTCTAGTGCGACTGACACTGCAACAACTCCGGCAGAGACGACTGCTCCGTCCGTTGTAAAGGAGAGTGGGAACGCGCCGTCGCAGGGTCCTGGTAAGTTCGTTTTAACGTCGGACGAACAGGGCCTGCCGCCAGAATTGGCGCCCATTACACGCCCTTGGACCGGTGATTTGGACGGCATGATCGAGCGGCGCATGGTTCGTATTCTCACGGTTTATCAGCTTGGTAACTATTTCCTGGATGGGCCCAAGGAAAAGGGCATGACCTATGACTTGGCGAAGATGTTTGAAACCGCTCTGAATAAACGCGAAGGATCGGGCCACGTCAAAATTCATGTTGTGCTCATTCCCGTGGAATTCGATCAGTTGCTCGATGGACTGGTTCAGGGATACGGTGATATCGCGGTCGCAGGCATCTCCAAAACCGATGCCAGAGGCGAAATTGTTGATTTCAGCAATCCAATGTCTAGGGAAATTAGTGAAGTCGTTATTACCGGTCCGGCGTCGCCGAAGCTTGCCAGCCTCGATGATCTGGCGGGTCAGCAGGTGTATGCCAAGCCCGGCTCAAGCTATCTGGAGAGCCTGGCAACTCTAAACGCCGA